>DCVM01000110.1 GCA_002327985.1 Syntrophaceae bacterium UBA2188
TCTTAGTATTCTAAACCATTATTTAAAGCAACACACATGCCTATCTCAAAAAAATATTTAACTTATTGATATTACAATTATTTATTAATTACTGAAAAATATCTGATTCTATATTATAATAGGAGAATTGTGGCTTTTTNNTTTTTTGTTTTTCTTCATTAATAACTTGAAAGCGTTGATATAAAAAAGTAAAATTTCGACAAAGATGAGTATAGAGAAATTAACATGGGCCATGTGAAAAAGATTAATCAAATTTATGAATACATAGATGAAAATTTTGGTTCCCACCTTGAAAGATGCAGGGGTTTTCTTCGTCAAAAAAGCATCTCAGCAACCGGGGAGGGAATACGAGAGACAGCACAAATCGTAAGAGATTTCATCGCTGAGATTGGGGGAGAGACACAATATTGCGGAGAAGAGGATTTCCCGATCGTATTCGGCAAGTTGAATGCGGGAAGTCAAAAAACATTGATTATCTATGGGATGTATGACGTTCAACCGGTTGATGAGCACAAATGGACTTCACCTCCTTTTGGAGCAGAAATCAAGAATTTGCCGAATCTTGGGCCTTGTGTCATTGCCAGAGGAGCAGTCAATTCAAAAGGAGCCCTGGCAGGGCTGTTCAATGCCCTGAGGAGCATTGTTAAATTTGATCGATTACCCCTCAACATGATCTTCACGATTGAAGGTGAAGAAGAAATTGGAAGTCCCCACTTTGAATCATTCATTCGGGAACACAGAGATGAATTGAAGGGTATCGGTGCTGTTGATTTTGACTTTTATGAAGAATCAAAAAAAGAGGTCACTCTCCATCTTGGCCTCAAAGGAATTGTCTATTTTGATCTCGTGTGCAGAGGGGGTAAAAAGGGGGGACCGACGGAATCGCTTCATAGTTCAGTGAGTGCATGGATTTCATCGCCGGTTTGGAGGTTAATCCATGCTTTGGAAACCCTTGTTGACGACACCGAAAGAATTACCATCGAAGGATTTTATGAAAACGTCGCTCTTCCAGGTGAAGCGGATATGCAACTTTTGAAAAAACTGGAAGAAACTTTTGACGAAAAAGCGTTCCTCAAAGAGATGAAGGCGCTCTGCTTCAAATATAGATTGAAGGGTGTGGAACTCCTCAAAAAGGGGCTTTACGAGCCTATTATCAATATTGATGGCATTCATGCAGGATACTACGGGAAGGGAACCAAGACGGTTTTACCGAGGTCCGCCTCGGCCAAGCTGGATATTCGGTTCGGTCCGAATATGGAACCGGAGGAGGTGATTGAAAAATTTAAGAAACACCTGATCCAAAAGGGTTACGATGACATCGAGGTCACGGTCAGAGATAATTACACTTGGTCCAAGACCGACTTCAAGGAAGAGATCGTCCAAAAATTTTTAGCCACCTATCGCGATCATGGTCGGAATCCAGAAATATGGCCGATGGCTACCTGGGCCGCACCTTATTTTGTCTTCTCGAGAATTCTTAAGATGCCGGTCATTTCAGGAGGGCTTGGGCATGGAGGCCGTCAGCATAACCCCGATGAATACATGACCGTCGAAGGACTTCGAGAGTTCGAGAAATTCATCGTTACATTCCTATATAAAATGTCGGAGCGAGAGCCCCTGGCTTGAACCCCGAATTGACCCCTTTTAATGGGGGGTGCTATAATTGGTTTGAGGAGAAATCGTCTTGCGCTTGTTGACCCCGCAACAGGAAGACTTGCTGAGGATGGAAAGGAGGTTGATGAATGACCTTCAGTTATCATTGGCTCAGTTTGGAATGGAAGAAGAGGATCAGGGGGCGCTTCAACGGTCCATCCAACAGCTCGATGAATTCTTTCTCATCGTGGTCGTGGGCGAGTTCAATTCTGGGAAAAGTGCGGTGATCAATGCCCTCCTTGGCCAAAAACTTCTCGAAGAAGGAGTGACACCCACCACCAGCCAAATCCACATTCTGCGCTATGGAGAGAAATCGGAGCGGGCCGCGGTCAGTGAACGTCAGGTCCTTCTTACCTTTCCCGTAGCGCTTCTCTCTGAACTCAGTATTGTGGACACCCCGGGCACCAATGCCATTATCCGTGAACACGAAACCATTACCTCCCGCTTTGTACCGCGTGCTGATTTGGTCCTCTTCATTACCTCGGCGGACCGTCCTTTCACAGAAAGCGAGCGGGCGTTTCTAGGCCACATCCGTGAATGGGGAAAGAAAGTCGTTTTTATTATCAATAAGATCGATATCCTACAGGATGAGCAGGAGATCAGACAGATTGAAGCCTTTATTCGGGAAAACGCCCGCCTCCTTCTGGGAGAGACGCCCATTCTCTTTTCGATCAGTGCTCGCGAAGCCCTGCGGGCAAAGCAGGGGGAATCCGATCTCTTCGAAAAAAGTCGTTTTGGCCCAATGGAACAGTATCTCCATGACACCCTGGAGAAAGGCAATCGCTTTCGCCTCAAGTTACTCAATCCCCTTGGGGTCGGGATCCATTTGGCTGAAAAATATTTAGCGATGATCTCCTCGCGGCTCCAGTTTCTCAAAACCGATTTCAACCTCCTCAGTGATGTGGAAACCCAGCTTAATTTATATCGAGAAGACATACAGCATCATTTCACCCCCCGGATGGCAGAAATTGAAAATCTCCTTTATGAGATGGAAAAACGGGGTCAGATCTTCTTTGATGAGACATTCCGTTTGGGGCGTGTTTTGGACCTCCTCTCCAAGTCCCGTGTCCAGCAGGAATTTGAACGCCAAGTGGTGGCGGACACACCCCACCGGGTCGAATCGAAGGTCAGTGAGATCATTCATTGGCTGGTGGATTCGAACCTACAACAGTGGCAGGCCGTTGCAAAACATCTCAGGGATAGAAACCGTGAGCATCAGGGGCCCATAGTTGGGGACATGGAAATGGGTAGTTTCTATCGTGACCGCCAAAGCCTGATTGACACGATCATTCGTGAAACACGGCGGGTGGTTGAAACCTATGATAAAACTCAAGAGGCAAAGGCCATTGCAGAAAGTGCCCAGATAGCCGTTGCGACCTCAGCCGCTCTCGGAGCAAGCGCTGTCGGCCTGGGGGCGCTCGTGACCACTCTGGCCACCACGGCTGCTGCTGACGTCACCGGGATCCTGATGGCCAGCTTCATGGCCGTACTGGGTTTTTTTATCATTCCTGCACGTCGTCGACGGGGCAAAACAAAAATGCTGGAAAAGATTGCTGCTGTCCGTGTGCATCTCACCCAATCTTTGCGAACCCATTTTGACAAAGAAATCAATCGTGGAGTCCAAGGAATCCATGAAGCCATTGCTCCCTATACTCGTTTTATTCGCTCCGAACGGGACAAAATAGAGAGGGGTCAAACCGAGCTTCACGCTTTTCGGGAAGAGATGGTCCGCTTGAAAGAGAAGTTAGGAGAGATCTAAGTTTAGCACGCTTGCGCACAGCGAACGATTCAAAAAAACTTTTTCTTTCTGGTTCACTCCTTAATGGGCGCCCTGATAACTTCTTTAGGTATTATACTAAAAGGAGGCCCCTCCTTCAACCAGCTCACCACTTCGTCTTTTCTCTTTTGAAACCCTTCCATCTCTTTTTTGCCAATGGGTTGGCCCGTAGGAAAGTTCTCTGTCCTTAGAGGATCTAAGAATTTGTCATCTCTTGATATCCGGAAATCAAGATGGGGTCCGGTAGAAAAGCCGGTGGATCCCACATAGCCAATGACCTGTTTCTGCTTTACCCTTATCTCCTGCTTAATGCCTGGACCATATCGGGAGAGATGGCTGTAATAACTCATAAATCCGCCTGGATGTCTCAGAGCTACNNGGCGTTCCGATCGGAGCTGCATAGTCCACCCCGAGATGGGGCATCACCCCTCCCATGATTGGATGCCTCCTCTCCCGATTGAATTCCGAGCTGACATAGTCATAACGAAGGGGAACCCTTAAAAATGCCCTTCCCAGAGATTCCCCTTTCTCGTTGTAATATTTTCCACGATACCGGATTGCCCTGATGATCCTTTTCCCGCTTTGATATTCCAGGGCACGAATGGCCCCGTATTGGATGAACCGATCTCTCTTAAACCTCTTCTCCACCAACACCTTGAACCGATCCCCTTTTCTTGCATCTCTGGAGAAATCCATTTGCCAAGCCAAAACCTCCGCAATGGCGGTAGACAAAGAATTTCTTTCTCCCGAGGCTCTGATCGCCCTGGCAAGGGAGGAGTGAATCTCTCCTTCTACTCTTACGAGACGGGTATCCAGGGAAACCTCCTTCCTCTGGGCAACATATTCTCCTTCTGGATTCCTCGCCACTTCGTAAATCTCCGTGGGACCGACCTCATAAACAAACTTTACCAATTCTCCCTTCTCGTCTGTAGTGACCTGATACTGTCCTGCTCTCATATTATTAAAATCGACCAAGGGCGCCAACTTTGAAGTAATCAGATTGATCCATCGAAGAGGAACCCTTTTAGCCGCCAGAGATTCGGAAAAGGTCTCCCCTTCCCTGAGGGTCCCTTCGATCACCTCGACCTCTGAAGCCTTCACAGGGGAGGCGGAAAAAACGAAATAGAATAGAATAGTGAGAGAAAGAATGAAAGCTCGCAAAAAGACCAACCCCCCTTCTATAGGTATCTATTTTTATCTATTTGGTCGGCTCCCAGATAAACTTCCCTGTCTTGTCGATGTAACCTAACTGGTCACCTATCATCACCGTGGCCAGACCCTGGATAAAATTACCGGCTTCATCGAATTGAGGTGAGATGACGATCTTTCCCGTCTTATCGATATAACCAAACTTCTTACCGATATAGACCTTTGCCAACCCTTCTGAAAAGGACCAGGCATCCTCAAACTGAGGGTTGATAACGATGTTTCCTGTCTTATCGATGTATCCATATCGATCACCCAACTTTACCTCAGCCAATCCCTCGGAAAAGGCTCCGGCCTCATCGAACTGGAATGGGATAACTATTTTCCCTGTGGTGTCAACATACCCCCATTGGCCACCACGGATGACCCCGTCTTTATCCGTTGACCCTCCCCGATTGACCGCTGCCAACCCTTCAGAAAAATCCTCCGCCTGATCGAATTGAGCGGGGATCATGATCTTCCCAGTCTTATCAATATATCCGTACTTCCCATTCTGAATAATACGAAAAACTTTTCTCGCTTTACTGGAGTTATCAGATGAAAGATCTACTTTCTTCTCTTGATCACAGGCAAAATGACTGTGGAATAAAAATAATAGGATCAGACCCATCATGAAGGAGACACGTTTACTCATACCCAATCCCTTCTCTGTTCTCTCAGACCATAGATGGTGTTTTAAAAAAATAATATAACATTTCATGATGAGTTTACAAAATCAAGATAAAGGGGTCAGTGAACTACCCCGCAGCAAGCTGCGGGGCATCAAATTCTCTAAAAAACTTTCCTCCCCCTTGATGGGGGAGGATTAAGGTGGGGGTGATGATAAGATCATTTCCCCCTCACCCTAACCCTCTCCCCCCAGGGGAGAGGGAGGCCATTCATCCCCCCAGCAGAGCTGAGGGGTATTCTGGCATATTTTTATAAAAATTTAGATATGATGATCTCGTAAAAAGTCCGTAAAGAGGGAAAACGTCATGCTGAACTTGATTCAGCATCTAACAAAATCAATGAGTTATGAGACCCTGAAACAAGTTCAGGGTGACAAATCAGGACTTTTTACGAATCCATTAGATATGGATATCCCGTGATTAGCGTACTGTTTTTAAATATGAATTGACAATCCGTTTAACACCTTTCTGTCGAAACGGGGCAGAATGCTACGCTTTGGGGTATCCCTCCACAAACCTGCCGCCCTTTCTTTTCTGTGGGATTCCTGTAACTCCTTATAATATAAAATATTAAGAGTTTTGGCATTCTTATTGCGATAATAAACTAGACAAAATGAATGGCAACCATCCAGCCATTTTTCCTGAAGTGAACGCTGAATGATTAGTTAAAGAAGTAGGAATCATAAGATGAATCTACTGTCCAAGTAGGAACTGAGGACTCTTATTAAAAAACCCGGAGAGTGGAGTGATGCCCATGGGAAATCCGGATGAACAAAAGTAAGAGGGTTTAGTCTTCAACTTTAAACTTTCCTGACCGTCGATCATTTTTAAAACAGATGGACAGGTTGAAAAAGCTTTAGAGCGGGACCCTTTGTTTGCTTTAATCCATGAACTTAAAACCATTTAAGAATTTGTTTTGCCTGATCAGGACAGTGACCTCACCCATCAAAGACCGCATTCTAAAGTTTTGGAAGCCTGTCCATCTGTTTGAGCGACTTCCCCAACGACATGAGATGATATTTTATAAGTTGAATTGACCATTTTCATGAAAAGGATCGATGATCAGTAAACTTTCCCGTTGATTTCTCACTGTGCGGGAGATAAGATTTTATTCCAGGGAAGACCACTCAAGTAACCAGTTTAAAGCGAGGATAATCAATGACATTGCATCCCATGGCAGGGAAACCGGTTCCAAGATCCATGCTCATCAATGTTCCCCGACTGGTCACCACCTATTATGTGACGGAGCCCGATGTTAAAAATGAATCACAGCGGGTCGCCTTTGGAACTTCAGGACACCGAGGCTCATCCTTTAAATCCAGTTTTAATGAAAACCATGTCCTGGCGATCACGCAAGCCATTTGCGACTTTAGAAAATCAAACGGTATTGACGGCCCTCTTTTTCTCGGAATGGATACCCATGCCCTTTCCGAACCCAGCCATGCCACGGCCTTAGAGGTTCTTTCAGCCAATGGGGTTCAGGCCATCATCGGGAAGCATCTCACTTATACTCCCACCCCGGTCATTTCCCATGCTATTCTTGTTTACAATCGAGACAGAAAGAACCGTCCTGCGGATGGAATCATCATTACCCCCTCTCACAATCCACCTGATGACGGTGGATTGAAGTACAATCCGCCTCATGGCGGTCCTGCGGATACGAATATCACCCGATGGATAGAGGAGCGAGCGAATGCTATTTTAGAATCAGGCATTAAGGAGGTGCGAAGGATTCCTTATGAAAAAGCCTTGCGGGCCAGCAACACCCATGAAAGGGATTATGTGAGCCCCTATGTTGAAGACCTTCAGCATGTCATTGACGTGGAAGTTATTCGATCATCCGGTATAAGAATTGGAGTCGATCCGATGGGCGGGTCATCCCTACCTTTTTGGGAACCGATGGCCCAGAGATATGAATTAAACATCGAGGTGGCAAACCCGTCGACGGATCCCACCTTCGGCTTTATGGCCTTAGATCACGATGGAAAGATTCGCATGGATTGCTCTTCTCCTTATGCCATGGCAAGACTGATCGAATTGAAGGATCGCTACAACATCGCCTTTGGGAACGATCCCGACAGCGATCGGCACGGTATTGTAACGCCACGCATGGGGCTTATGAATCCCAATCATTATCTGTCCGTCGCCATCTGGTATCTGCTTCACCATCGGCCTGGATGGAGGAAGAATGTGGGGATAGGGAAGACGTTGGTCACCAGCAGCATGATCGATCGAATCGCCAACCATTTAGGAAGAAACCTGTTCGAGGTGCCGGTAGGATTTAAATGGTTTGTGGATGGTTTAATGGCTGGATCTTTTGGATTCGCTGGGGAAGAAAGCGCCGGAGCCTCTTTTTTGCGAAAGGATGGAGCGGTCTGGACGACGGATAAAGATGGAATCATTCTGGGTCTTCTTGCCGCTGAGATGACCGCTCGAACCGGATGCGATCCTGGGGAGCATTATCAGAACCTCGTCCAAATGTTCGGAAATCCATTCTATGAAAGAATCGACATGGCCGCAACTCCGGAGCAAAAGGCGGTTCTTGGAAAAATTTCACCGCATCAAATCACTGCCTCCTCTCTGGCTGGAGAGACCATCATAGACAAACTGACGGAAGCCCCCGGAAATGGTGCTCTGATTGGGGGCATCAAGGTCACGGCTGAAAATGGTTGGTTCGCTGTCCGTCCTTCAGGGACCGAACATGTGTACAAAATCTATGCAGAAAGCTTCAAAGATGAGCATCACCTCGCCCAGATTCAAGAGGAAACAAAGCGGATCATTCAGGATGCCTTCCGTACAGCCGGAGTATAAAGTGAACTCCCCACCATCGCATCGCCTTTGTCTCATGGGCTTCTCCGAGTACAAGAAATCGATTGATTCGGTTAAAATTCAATAGAGAATGGGAATCACATGACAGGGCAAAACAACCTGTTAAAGTTCTGGCTTTCAATCTTCTCTTTATTCTGTTTTGGCGTATCCATCATTTATGCGGCAGAAACTTTAGATTTGACCGAAAGGGGACCAGAGGAAGAGGAGTTAAAAACGGAATCTGTTCAGGTCATGATAGAAGGAGTGGAGGGGGAAGAACTGAAAAATGTCAGGGCAGCCCTTGTCATACCAACTGGGTTGGTCAGCGATGGGAAGGTGGACAGGCTATGGTTGGAACGTTTTAGGAGGCAGATCCCAGAAAAGGTCACCAAGGCTCTGGAACCGTTTGGCTATTATGAGTCAAGGGTGGAGGTGTCACGCGAAGTGGTGGACGAAATTTTCCGCATTTTTGTTACAGTAGATTCCGGAAAACCGGTACGCGTGAGATCGGTGAAGATCGAAGTGCAGGGTCCGGGAGCCAATGAACGTTTCCTGATGAAAATGGCAGCGACCTTTCCCTTGAATCAAGGGGAACGCTTAAGACACCAGAAATATGAGGAAGCAAAAGGAAACCTCAAGACCCAGGCATTCAATTTAGGTTACTTGGATGCAGAGTTTTCAACCCACACGATTCACGTATTTAGAGTCGAAAAGAGTGCTGACATTGAATTGATCTTAAATACAGGACCAAGGTATTACTTTGGCGATGTAAGCATGGTGGGGGCTCCCCAATACCCCGAGAAGTTTTTAAAGAGATTCCTCGAGTTCCACCCTGGAGAGGTCTTTTCCTACCCAAAGATTTTCCAGACCCAGCTCAACTTCAATAACTCCGACCGGTTCCAGGAGGTCATTCTCATACCGGAGAGAGAGGCCACACATGAATTGCGGATTCCCATTCAGATTAAGCTCGAACCCTCCAAACCCAAACGCCTCCGGGCAGGCATCGGTTATAGTACGGATTCGGGATTAGGATTCACCGCCACTTACCAGGATCTGAACTTTTATCGCTGGGGGCATGAATTGGACGCGGAGATAAATCTCTCCGAACGTCACCAGACTCTTGTTTCACGCTATGTTTGGCCGAGCTCCAAGGACCTTAACAGCTATACCTCGTTGAAGCTGGCCATCGATCATGAGGAGACAAAAACCTATGAAAGTCGATCCATTTCCGTTCAACCTGAATATACTCGTGGTCTGGGCCGAGGGAAAATAGGCTCTCTCTACTTCCAAGTGCTCCTTGAGGATTTTACCGTTGGGTACACTGAGGGGCGATCACGACTCTTTATGCCGGGACTCCGTTTCTCACAACGTCGTTACGATAGCCTGACCAGGCCCCAGAAGGGCTATCATTATACCCTGGAGGTAAGAGGGACACATCAATTTCTGGGTTCGGATACGAGTTTTCTCCAGTTTCTCTTAAACGGAGATATGATCATCCCGTTGCCAATAGGTTTTTCTCTGCTTCTTCGGGGCCAGGGAGCGGCAACGTTGCAGAGCGATCCACTCCAGGACCTGCCGGCTACCCTCCGTTTGTTTGCCGGGGGAGACCGAAGCGTCCGTGGTTATGCCTATAAATCTCAAGGACCTCAGGACGCTTCGGGAAAGGTGGTGGGTGGCAAACATCTTCTGGTGGGAAGCGTGGAGCTTGAACGCACCCTTTGGAAGAGCCTGGGTGTTGCTGCTTTCTACGATGTAGGAAACGCCTTCAATACTTTTAAAGCATTCGATCCTGTGCATGGAGTAGGGCTTGGTGTGCGTCTTTATACACCGGTTGGACCGATCAGGCTGGATCTGGCCCGTCAGGTCGGTGTGAAGGATCCGGATTTTCGTATTCATCTCACGGTGGGGTTCGGGCTATGAAACGCTGGTATATATACGGGCTGATCATCTTATTAATTGTTGTTGGGGCATGTGTCTGGACGGTCTACTGGTCATTGGGGACCGAAGAGGGTGCCCGCTGGCTATTTAAGACAGTCTCCCGCTGGTCACCGGTCAAGATTGAGGCTCGAGAGATCACGGGCCGAATTGCAGGCAATCTATATCTAAAAGAATTGCAGTTACGCTGGCCAAAGGGTGAAGTTCAAGTGGGTTCATTAGAGATTAATTGGCAACCTCTTTATCTGTTATCAGGAACGTTTTTCGCAAACAAACTGATCCTTCAACAGGTTAAAATCCAGGACCATTCGCCCCCCGGAAAGACAGAGCCTGATTTGAGTTGGCCTAAGGTCTCTCTTTTTCTGACCTGGCTTGGAGCGGAGGTAAAAGAGTTTCGGATTGATGGACTGGTTTATCGGCAATTGGATCATACCCCGTTTTTGATCGAAAGGCTCTCCACAGGGAGTCTATCCTGGCGGCATGGCCTTTTGGCGATAGAAAAAATAACCTTCAAGACCCCTGCAACCTTTGCTGAGGGCAAAATGGAGTTGGGTTTTCTCAGACCCAGTCTCTCTCTGGACCTCCATCTCGAACTGACCAAGACAGTCATTGGCCTCAAAACTTTCTCTTTAAAAATCGAGCTGCAGCCGGGTCACGATCCTGAACAGGTGGCAGGAACCGTGGCGTTTGTAGGAAAGTCGATTTCAACGGAGCCGATGAGACTTTTTTCCCTTGAGGGAGAAATGGGGGTAACCCGAACCACCATTAGGCTAAGGCATCTACTCCTTTCAGAACCAACCCGACAGGGTACGTTGACAGGTGAGGGCGAGGTAACCTTTCCCAACATGAGCCCATTCCTCCGAATGCGCCTGAAGATGACAGATCTGGACTTTTCCCCGGAGTTGATCGTGTCAACGACTGTTTCCGGTGAGGTCAGGATTGAAGGTGAACCATCGCTTTACCGCGGCACTTTTAATCTGAGAAACAGAAAAGAGGATTGGCGTGATATCCGTCTTTCTGGTAACTTTCAAGGCAATCTCGAGGGAATAAATCTTTCCATTCTTGAAGGCAGTTGGATAGATGGAACCTTTCTGGGCCAGGTCAAAGCAGGCTGGACAAAGGGGGTTTCATTAAGAAGTGAAATCCAAGTCAGGAATTTTAATCCAGCCCGGATCACCCCGGAATGGCTGGGGAGGGTTAATCTAAATCTTCTGGCCACGTTTCAACAACCCGATACAGGCCTTTTAGAGGGGTCTTTGAATCTCCGGTTGCTTGAGAGCCATGTTCGGGGCCAGGCATTGACAGGAGGCTTGGAAGCCCATCTTTCCAAAGATGTATTGCGCATCTCCCAAATGAACCTGAAAGGTAAGGGATTCGATCTCTCTGCGAAGGGAGTGCTTCAAGAAAGATTGACGTTCGATGCCGACATCAACGACCTTTCAGGATTGATCCCAGGGGCACGAGGAAGCCTTCTTAGCAAAGGATGGATTCGCTGGCAGGATCGCCGTCTGGAGGGAAATTTTGAAAGCAGGGGGAGAAAGCTTTTCATCGCTGGTACGGAAATAGGGGCTGTAGATTTTCTGGGACGGGTGGAAGATGGAAAAGACCCGGTTGTGGAACTGAAAAGCAAAATCCATAGACTCAAATACCCATCTCTGAACCTCGATTTGGTTACCTTAAACCTGACCGGCAGGGCTGCCCATCATAGCCTCTTGGTCAACATCCAATGGCCACAGGGAGATTTAAAGAGTTCGTTCGAGGGGGCGTACAAAGAGGGAGCGTGGCAGGGAAAGATTTTAAGAGTCACTGGAAAGGATGCCATGGGTTCATGGAACCTCCAGACCCCCGTTTCCCTGAATATCTCTCCCCAAAAATTTCAGTTCACATCGTTAGTGATCACCAGTACAAAAGGAGAGAGACTGGCCGTCAGCGCAGATCTGGTGTGGGGGCGCCTCCGTGGTTTTCTATCCGCAGAATGGCAGGAGATCCATCTCGCACATATCAACCCTTTTCTTGGAAACAGAAACCTCTCAGGTCTGACGACAGGGGCATTCAGGATCCGCTGGTTAGAAGATGATCGTCTTCAACTCAGCAGCAGATTTACGGCCAAGGGTGTTTATCGCGACGGGCCTTTCACGCTAAAATTCTCTCAAGCGCAGGCAGAACTCAGTTGGAACGAAGCAGGTCTTCAAGGGCTGTGGAACATGGATTTCTATGAGAATAGTAAATTTTCAGGAACACTCTCATCTTTCCAGCCTGCTCGTTTGGCCTTTCCTGAACAGGGGAGCATGAAGGTTGTCTTGGAAAATATCAACCTCATGCTCTTGCAACCCTGGCTTCCCCCAACGCTCAGATTGGAGGGCCTCCTCTCGGGACATGCCACTGGAAACTGGTCAACGGGTGCGCCATTTGATACCCAAGGGGAATTGAATATTTCCCGTGGGATAGTCCGGTGGCAAAGAGAAGAGGGGCCAATCAGTGATCACATCGAGACAGCCCAATTACGCTGGCTCTGGAGAGGCGAACAATTGAGCGGTGATCTCTCTTTGGCCTTTACAGAACTTGGCTCCGTGAAGGGGAGTTTTTACCTCCCCCTTGTTGCTCGCTGGCCTTTGTTGATTCATCCGACGGGTCCGATCCAAGTCTCCCTTCAAGGGAATGTTGAACAAAAGGGGTTGATGCCAACTTTGTTTCCAGCCCTGATTCATCAGAGTCGGGGCTGGCTCCGTCTATCCCTGAACGCCAGCGGGACCTGGCAGAGACCCCGTTTAATAGGCAGTCTCCAACTGGCTGATTCAAAGATTCATTTTCTGACAGACCAGAAAGCCAAAAAATCCATCCCGTTGAATCTTTCTGGGGGATCATTAAATGTTGACTGGAGAGAGAAGGGACTTTCAGCGGCGATCGAGCTTCAGCTGGCTGAAGGCGGTAGATTTCACGGGAATTTCTCTTCTGAGCAATCCGCCCGAATGGCTTTTCCCGAGCAAGGCAAGATGAAAGCAAAATGGGAGGCTTTTGATATAGGACTATTAAAATCATGGTTGCCTGAAGGATTTGATTCCGATGCTAACCTCTCGGGCCATCTCGATGGGCAATGGTCTGCCGATGCAAGGTTTAGCGCCAAAGGGGAATTCATGATTTCTCCGGGGACGTTGCAGTGGCGGATAAAGGATGGCCTGGTCAAGGCTGCCTTGCAGAAGGCAGATTTGAAATGGCTCTGGCGAGATGAATCCTTGCGAGGGAATTTCTCCCTCTCTCTGGCAGAATACGGTCATATAGACGGGAGTTTCCAGGTTCCATTTGAAGCCCGTCTCCCCGTTGTTATTCCTCCGAACAGCCCGATCCAGCTTTCTCTCGATGGGCAGGTTCAGGAAAAAGGCCTGCTCACTGCTTTTTTCCCCGGCTTAATCCGGGAGAGCCGCGGCCAGATAGACCTGGCCGTGAATGCACATGGAACCTGGGAAGCGCCGCACTTTGAGGGCAATCTTTGGCTGTCAAGGGCAGGCGCTTACTTTCCCGCATCCGGAATCCACCTGAGAGACTTGACGACTCGGGCACGATTCGCTGGAGACCAGATTCAAATTGAATCCTTTCAGGCCCACTCGGGAGAAGGTCAGGTAGAGGGGAAAGCCACGGTGTGGCTTAAAGACTGGCGTGTATTACGCTATCAGGGAAATTTAAAGGGAGAACGTTTTCAAACGATCTATCTTCCTGAGTTGAAGGTGCTCAGCAATCCTCGTCTTGATTTTAACGGCACAACACAGAAATTAACCCTGCGAGGGGAGATAGGGCTTCCCGAAGTCTCCCTCCTCGGCCCTCAGACAACGGACTTGGTCCGACCAAGCCCTGATGTGGTGATCGTGGACCCGGACAAAGCGCCGAAAACAGAACCCTCCCTGACCATGGATATTCAAATTCGCTTGATGCTCGGAGAGAAAGTCCTGGTCAAGGTGGAAGGGATTGATGCGCGTTTGACAGGGGATGTGATGCTCAACGTTCAGGACCCAAAGGCGGTGAACGCCAGTGGAGAAATCAGGGTCGCTCAGGGTCATTACAGCGTCTACGGTCAAAAACTCGAGATCGCCAGGGGTCGCCTTATCTTCCCAGGGGGTCCGGTTGATCAGCCGAACCTCGACGTTTTGGCATTGCGAAAAATCAAAGAGGTGCAAGCAGGCGTCATCGTCACGGGCACGCCCCGGACGCCCGTCGTCAGGTTATATTCCCGACCATCCATGCCGGACACCGATATCCTTTCTTACATCGTCCTCGGTCAGCCGCTCGGGGGAGGCAAGGAACAGATCCCTGCCCTCATGCAGGCTGTTGGGTTTCTTCTCTCCGCCGGGGAATCGACCGTGCTCCAAGGCCAGCTTAAAAGTACCTTAGGCCTTGACACGCTGGATATTCAGGCCAGTGGTGATGGCGTTTCCCGTTCCATGGTGACGGTGGGAAAATATCTAACCCCTGACCTTTATATCAGTCTCGGACGTTCCCTTGTCACGGACACCACCCTGGTGACTCTTCGCTACACACTTTCCAAACGATGGGAAGTCGAGACAAAAACGGGTTCTGAAACTGGAGGAACGTTATACTTCAAGATCGAACTCGACTAATGGCACTTCATCCAGGATCGCCACTGACTCTGATCTTAACCGCTTACACCCAATCCTTTTACATCTCACTGCTGGAGAGACTGTATCATATGCGATTTGGACGCCTGAACCCAAATGCTTAAAGGTTACCCCTCTAAATCTTTTTCACCTGACCGCCTCTCCCCCTTTTCCAAAAGTCGGTTTTTTCATATTAGGACACAGTCTTGGAGCGCAGGTGGTATCCAAAGGGCAATTCGATAATTGCCTCCGTGCCTGCCCCGGGTCGACTTTCCAATCGTATCTTGCCCTGGTGTTCCTCGATGATCTTTTTTGCAATCGTCATCCCGAGTCCAGTTCCTGTGCTTTTCTTGGAGTAAAAAGGAATAAAGACATTTTCAAGGGTTTCCTTGTCCATCCCTGGGCCAAAATCCCTCACCTTGACCACGACATGATTCTTCTCGGTCTCTGTCCGGAGGAGAACACGCTCTCCTTTCGGGGAGGCCTCAATGGCATTGTTGATGAGGTTGGTGATGGCTCTCTGGAGATTGAAACTGTCCATTTCTATCTTCACTGGATCGCTGGCAAGAGGCATGGACAGCAGGACATTTCTTTCTTCCGCTTTTATTTGGCAGGAGTCGCAGGCCTGTTGGATCACTCGATGGATTTCCTCCTCTTTTAACTCTAATTGAATCGGTCTGGCAAAATCTAAGACTCCGTCCACAATTCTCTGCATGTTCTGGGCGGCGTTTTCAATCACCTGTGTCGCAGCAATGATGTCTCCTTTTCCCTCGCGAATCCTTTTCACGAAGCCCAATATGGAAATAAGCGGATTTCTCAAATCATGCACCAGGCTTGCAGCGACCTGTCCTATTCCGGCCAGATAACAGTTCTTTTCCAGTTCGCTTTGTTTTTTCCTCTCGCGATCGATGAGAAAACCTGCCAGGAACGCAAAGACTCCTGAAAAGAGAAGATGTAATAATCGGTCGGTAAAAGCTAAAAACGTTGTGGTCCAGTGTCCAAAAATATAAGGGAAATATAAGGCGGAAACGAAGAGATAAGTATAAATAGCGCCTTTCAGGCCAAAAAGCAGTGCTCCGAGGAGGAGAGGGATGTAGTACAGCTCTTCAAGAATAATATGGGGGGATTGAGCCTGAAAGAGGAAATGGTGCAGAAAGGTAAGAAATAATGTAAAACCCATAATAAAAATAATGGGATATTTTTTCTTGCCCATCATTCTTGCTTGACCCACGCAAACCTTTATAAAACAGGAGGCGTTCCACGGGGGAATCTCTCCTGGACTCATTCATCAGAGATGAGAGAAACGGTCTGGTTTCTCATCCTTGTCCCCCTTCCCCCTATAAAGTCTTTCAAGGAAGTCTTTCGCCAATTCTCTTCCTCCCCACCCAAAGGCAATGGCCAAAGCCAGGACTATTCCACCAAAAACGATGGTAAAGGCCACAACGATCACCTTCTCTGCAATACCAAGGTGGTAGAGAGCCATTGTTAGGGATAGAACGATGATGAACCAACGGATGGAACGACTGATGAGTTTGGCGGATTCCATCTGGGCATTGACCGCTGCAATCAATGCCGCCTGACCTAAAAAGATGGCGATTAAATAACCGATCACCAAGATGAGAACCGCTGCAAACAGGTGGGGGAGGTAATTGAAAAATTGGGTGATGAGGTGCTGAGTGGCCGCCACCTCCAGGGCATTAACCCCCAAGATGAGTGTGATGAGAACGATGACCCAGTAGAAGAACCGACTCAAAAGATTGGAAGGAGAATACGCCTCCCCTTCTTTAGACAGAATCTGGGTCAATCCCCATCCCTCGCTGATCTTGTCTAATTGAATCGCCTTTAAAAAACGATACAGAATCGTTTTAAAAATCCAAGCGACGAGAAAACCAATGATGAGAATCGTGATCATCGCCAACAAATTGGGTAAAAAGGTAATCACCTTTCCCAAAAACTTATTGAATGAATCTGAAATAGCTACCCGCCAGACTTCTCCCATGCCCTTCACCTCCTCTTTTCTTCCCTATGCCCAGTGTTTAATGAGATAGGGTTTCATCTCCTCAAAAATCTTGCAAAGGGATTCGATTTTCTCCTCCACCTCTCCGGCCGCGCTCTCCTGATTCTCCTTGATGAAAGAGGCCACCCGACCCAGGTAGAGCGGAATCATGGACTTCAATAAATGGTCACGACGGACGGATCCCTTGTGATACGCAATAGCAAAATCATAGACAATACGTACCCATAGATCCTGAGGAAATGAGAATGCCTCGTCCGACAGTCGTTCAATGGACTCAAGCCATCGGGCTGTCTCAGAGGGTAACATCTTGGTCCAGATCTCCATGAGATCATTGACGCCCAATCGAAAGTTTCTGATCATCCGCTCCAGATTCACGGACACCGGTTCCAGTCCAACTTCATATTGGAAACCAAACGTGGAGACGGGTTGCGATTCTTTAACCTCTTTCCAGAGAGGTTCATATTCCTTCATCAAACCAAAAACCGAAGAGACGACTTGTGTGAACATCGGCCCCAGATCGCTTCCAGGGTCTTTGGCATCATGGATCTTAGCCCCGAGATAGGATTGGCAAACCTGATAACCCTCAGCGATGGCCAAGGTGGTCATCCAGATATCGATCCCGAATCTGGCCACATCGGTCTCCCAAACCTCTCGGGTGACATAGAACCTTGCCAGCTTCCCGGAAAAACCAAAGTCCCCTCCGATGGGTTGACGAATCCTCTTCCCATATAACGCCCGAGTCATTGGATAGACAATGCTGTTGGTAATGGTTCCATCGTATTTATGCCGTGCATAGAGAGGGGCGACATAGTCAAACCCTTCTTCATAAATGGGTCGGAGAAGGAGTTCCATCCATTCCGGTGTGATGGACCTCAAATCCGAATCCACGACGGCGCAGGCCTTGGCCTCAAGAAAAGTCGCCGCCTCAAAAATGCCACGGAATGCACTTCCCTTCCCTGGAATTCCGTGGTATGGAGTGACGATCTTATGGAGGGAATGAACCGGGTGGGAGATAAGGATGGTCTTAAAATCTTCAATCCCAACCTTCTGCACCTCCTCTTGAGTCCCATCCGTGGACCCTCCATCAGAGTTGATCAGCACAGCCTTTGCCTTTGGAAAATATTTAGCGAGACCGGCCATGACCGCCCGGACGACATGACTAATGGTTCGAGCATTATTATAACTGGGGACCCCAATCAATATATCGGTTTCTTTTATTTCTTCCAATTTAATTTTGAACGGCGTCTCCATCCTTTCCCGTCGCCCCTATATCCAACACTGCTCTATCATTTCATTCATTCCGTCTCTTTGAATGTCTGTCATCGCCTTTTCCCAATCTGCTCTAAACGTTAAATATGGCAACCACCCTTCGTTCTTCTCTCGAAAAATGAAACGGAGGTTCGCCACACCCTCTTTGGCTTTCTCCCACTCCTTTTTCCACAAATAATCCAAGCTGAGAAAGAGAGACGTCAGGACGGCCTTGGGGTAAAGGGTCCACCTCATAAAATATCCGGGATAAGGGTCGAGACCTAAATGGGAGGCCCCTTTTGCCTTTTCCCGTTCATAGAGAAATCGTTCAATATCTCCCCTCAGTTCCTCCAAGAAGTAAACCTCCGTTCTTTCAGGATGGAGGTGTTTGATTCTCAACGCTCTGTCAAAGAAGAGGCTAAATCTAAAATAATGGGCATTGATAAGGTAATCCGTATCTTCTCCTCTCGGAATGTAAGGATCGAAGGGGATACGCCGGAACAGATCTCGATGAAGGGCAAGATTTCCACCTAAAAGCATGGAGGATTGGACAAGGCGGTCCTTTGACGAGAGGATTTTCTCCCAGACGCGATTCATCCACTTTGTTTTATTCCATAGAAATCTCCACCAGAGTCGTTGCGGGGGGAGAAGAATCGTGCCGTCTGGGTTGACATAAAACCCGCCTTTCCCAGAGACCACCTTGCCATTCCACTTCTCATTCAAATACTCGCAGGCAACGGTTAGAAACTTCGGATCTTCGATCACTTCGTCGCTATCGATGAAGATCGCCACCTCCACGGAAAGGGCTTGTGCAAGAAGAAGACCCGTGTTCCGAATTTTGGAAAACCCCTTCAGATCAATTAGGGAATAGACGTTTTTCACATGGATTTGCTCTAAATACTGTCTTAATCGTTCCAAATGTTGGGAGGAAAAGATCAACGCTCTTTGCAACCCAAGATTCTTTAACTCTTCTCTGAGGAACCTGTCCATCTCATCGAAAGAATTCCCTCCATTCCCTCCGGTCCGATCAAAACACACAGGAAGAATATGGATGAAATCTTGGTCTTCTAATATCTCCAAGCTCTTGATTGCTCTCTTCGCCAGGCTCAATCCTTCCAAATAGGGTAGTTCATCCGGTTGGTTGAATTTGAGATAAATCGGAATGATGACCGCTTTTTTCATGGTTCTTTCGCCTTGATTCCTTCCTGTCCCAAGGTCGAAGGCCGATAGAGAACGGCCTCAAGATTTTTTATCTGTTTCTTTAGCTCCTTCGATCGAATGGAATGTTTGATAGCTTTCGGAATCCAAAAAAAGAGGGTGATGAGAACCCCTATCCCAACGGATCCTAAGAGGGTATGGAGGAGAGAGGTTTCAAACCTCCAAAAGAAGACTTTGATGACAATCAAAGGAGCCGACGAATTCTGTATGGCAAAAATGGCGACGCCAATGACCATCGCAAACACCAACCAGTAAAAGAATTGCATTGCGCTTCCTCCTCTATGGGATCAATTCGGTTAATACTTTTGAGACCGCCTCGTTCCAGACTTGGGGTCCCCTTCCTTCAAGAAGGGTTAACTTGGGGGCTGACGATAGAACTTTGGGTAACAGTTCCTCTTTTTCCTTGAGGAAAATCGGGTGATCCACGGCCAATAACATCGGTAGATCGTTCAGGCTATCCCCGATTCCAACAGTAAAGATTGAGAAAAATTGATTCTCATAGAGTTCCTTCAAAATTTCAACGGCCTTGCCTTTATCATTATTGCCCAAAATATGGTGAAACGTTCCTCCCCAAACATAATTCATCTCTTTTTCTTTGATTTTTCTTTTGATGATCTCGATTTCTGTCTCCCCTCCCTCAACGATAAATGGCTCATCATATTCCCTTTTCTTTGCAAACTCAGCTTCTTTAAGACTTAATCCACAGAGTGAGGTCAACTCTTCCTTGGTGAGGTCAGAAAATCCTTTGATTTTAATCCCTGCCTCCCTCTTAATGGATTCTAAGACCTCTATGATCCGAGGATAAAAGGTCCCCAACTCTAAGACAAAGTATTCGTCCAATTCTCTATCATAAGGGAACGGGAATGAAAAATAATTTTTAGGGATAAACACACCTCCTCCATTTTCTGAAACGAAGGGATGGTCATTTTCAAGCCGCTTTCGGTAGATTTCAATCTCGTACCGGGTCTTGCTACTGGAAAGAACCAGAGGAATACCCTTTATCCGGATCAGATTGAGGGCAGGCTCTGCCGGGCTAAAGGAATACGTTTTCCGATCCAGCAGAGTCCCATCTAAATCAGTGATGATTACAAGTTTAGGTGTTGTCGTCATCGACTGCATTTTTCAGCCTCTCTAAAAAGTCAGGGATGGCTGAGGTGACACGGCTCCAATTTGGAATAAGAGGAATGCTAAGAGGGTCCTCCACAAAGGCTTTACTCGCCAATTCGATCCCTTTGGTGAAGGTATCCACTGCAACTCCTTCCTCATGACGATCAAAATCGAGGCCATTAATAGCAGCGTCATCGTGATATTTAGTAATCGCCTCCTGAGCTGTCCTCAAATAAGTCGCCTTGAGTGTTTTTAATAGACTTTCTGAAAGATCAACTCCTTCACTGGCCAGATTTCGGAAAAGATTCTTTGTAATGTCCGTCGACATTCTCAAAAGCCCTCTACTCGGGTCGTCCGGAGAAAGCTCCTGATGTTTATGCTCATAATTCTCAGTCAAATCGACCTGACAGATTCGTCTCAGGGAGCAGTTGCGGAAAACTTCTGAAAGGACTCCAACTTCCAGTCCCCAATCCCAGGGAATCCGATTAATTCTTACTAAGTCCGCAATCATTGAAAATTCTCCTGCTAAAGGATATCGGAAACTGTCCAGATAAACTAAAAAGGGGAGGTATCCTAACAGCCGCTCCAGAGACCTGATGAGAGGGGTTACAAAGAGTCGGGTAACCCTCCCATGCATTTTATTGGTCACCCGAGCATAGTATCCTTTGCAGAATTCATATCCTAAATTGGGGTTGACTACGGGGTAGACTAAACGGGCTAAAAACTCTAAATCATAATTGAGAATATCGCAATCGTGTAGGGCAATCACGTCACTTTTTTCGCTCGCTAAGACATAACCAAAGGCCATCCAGGTGGAACGGCCCTTTCCATCTTCTCCCGCTGAGATATCATTTTTGTTTAATGTATCATAAAGCGACTGAACCCTTGGTCCATCGTTCCAAACAATAATCGTTTCCTGGGGGAGGACCGAAAAAAAATCCCTGGCATGATCGAACTCTTTTTGTTCTGCCTTTCCCAGGGTGATAATGACCTGATTGATATATTTTACCCTCTTAATCTCAGAGACGATTGTTTTAAGGGCTTTCTCTTTGAGTTCGGAATAGAGGGAGGGTAGAACGAGCGCTATGGGATTATACCTTGAATAGAACTCGAGCTCCATTTCGATCCGTTCGAGGTTCATTTTTTTTAAATGGTGAAGTGTGGTGATCACTCCTGGCTGAAAGAAATCGCTCATGGTTGGACCTCTTTTCTTGACGCCGACCATCCATGATTCTCAGGATGGTCCCTCATCATCTTTAAGGATTTGTTTAAATTTTTCTCCAGAGGAAGTTGAAATCTCAAAGACATTTCTCGTGGGAGATCGGATTTCAAAAGGCTTTCCACATAAACATTGGCTCATCAGAACCTTGCTGGTCGTTTGCTGAAGAAGGCTCTCCACCCTTTTGATACTCATCACTGTCTGGCCACATGCAGGGCATCTCATCTCTTCCATGTTCTTCGCTCCCTCAATCCCAACCCCTTATTGGTGAAGGGGACGCTCTGGCTTCCCGGAATATTTACCCGCCTGCCCACGCTCTCGTTCCCTCTTATTTTTGTTCCTTCGAAGAGACCACCTCATGAATCAATGTCTTGAGCTTATGGAAATGGATCGGTTTTTCTAAATAGCTATTCGCCCCTCTCGCCAATGCCCTGAGACGGATTTCTTCGCTCCCAAAGGCGGTAATCACAATGATAGGAACATCGGGCTGAAGTTTTTTAATTCCTGGAAGAATATCTAATCCAGTCAGACCCGGCATCCGAATATCGGTGATCACCAAATCAAAAGATTCTCTGACCAGTTTGCGAAAGGCTTCTGACCCATTATTGACAGAATCGGTCTGATACCCCTCCTCTTCAATCATATCCTGTAACAACGCCCTCATTTGTTCGTCATCTTCAACGATCAAAATTTGTTTTTTACCATCCTTCATGAAACACCCCAAGGAGAAATCCAGTCATTTAAAGTAAACTCCGTTATAAATTTTTCATGATTAACCAGGAGTTCCCATGGCACACCTATTTCTAACGGGGTAATCTATTTCTTATTTGTTAGAGGATCGAGGGCTCCTGAAATATTTAAGAAGTTCAGAATCCGATTCAAGGAGAATCGTCGTCTTTCCCTCAAAAAGTTTTTCATAAGTCTGGAGTCTTCTGAGGAATGAATAGAATTCTGCGTCCTGCTCATAGGAAGAGGCGTAAATCTCTGTGGCACGGCCATCCCCTTCGCCGAAAAGTTTCATCTGCTGTTGATAAGCCTTGGCCAGAATAATTTCTTTCTCTTTGTCGGTTTCGGCCTTGATCTCCCGAGATCGCTCTTCTCCCTCGGCCCGGTATCGCTTGGCAATTCGGTGACGTTCTGCCTGCATGCGGGCATAGACGCTGGCCTGGACGTCTTTTGGAAGATCGGCCCGTTTGATTCGTACATCGATGATCTTGATGCCAAACCGTTTTGCCTGTTCATGGGCGTCTTTGGCCACGGTCTCGACGATCTTTTCCCTTTCCTCCCTTATGAACCCTATAAAGGTGTGCGTTGCAATCTCCTGTCTCAACCGGGCAACCAGGATATCCTCCAACCGGGCCAGCGCCCCTGCCTCTGTTCTGACACTTCTGTAAAATTCTAAGGGGTCTTCAATTTTCCATCGGGAGACATGATCCACCACCACTCTCTTTTTATCAAGGGTAATGTATTCAACAGCCACGGCATCCGTTGTCAGAACCCTTTTCTCAAAGAGATGCAAAGTTTGAATGATTGGAATCTTGAAATTTAACCCAGGTTCTCGAATGGTTCGGATATATTTCCCAAATTGCGTGATGATGGCCTGCTCCTTCTCATCAATAGTGAATGTCACACTCGATAAAAGGATAAAACCGATCAAAATTAAAATGAACGTGATGACCTTTTTCGTTCCCATGGCTATTTACTCCTTCTTATCTTCCTTATCTTCTTTGGGTGCAATCGTCATCTCTCTCAAGGGAAGCCACTTCAAGACAGAGCCCTTCCCCTCCGGAGGTAAAATATATTTTTCTCTCCCGGGCAGGACTTTATCTAAAGTCTCCAAATATAGACGCTCCCTCGTCACCTCTTTGGCCTTTCGATAAGCCTTGAGCACGTCCAAAAATTTTGTGGCATCTCCTTGGGCTCGAATGACTCTTTGCTCTTTATATGCCTCTGCACTCCGAATCATCTGGGCTACTTCACCTCTTGCTTTTGGGATGATGTCCTCCCGGTATCCCTCTGCTTCTCGCATCAGACGCTCTCGATCTTCCCATGCCCTGACCACATCGTGAAAAGCGTCCTTCACCTCTTCGGGCGGGTCAACCACCAGGAGTCTGGCCTCTGTCACCATCAATCCGGTTTGGTATTCGTCCAAAAGAGATTGAAGGTATTTTTTTATCTCATCCTGGACAACCACCCTTCCTTCGGTCATCGTATAATCGATGGTATTTCTACCCACCACACTTCGAAGGGCCACCTCCGCAGAGGTCTTTAAGGCTACCTCAGATTCCCTCACCCGAAAGAGGAATTGGGAAGGGTCCTTCACAACGTATTGAACAAAGAGTTGGGCATCTACGATGTTTTCGTCTCCAGTGAGCATCAGGGCCTCTTTGTGCTCAGGTCTGGACTTTCCTGTATATGGATCTGTTCTCAAGCCGATCTCAGCCCTACGGACTTTGGCTAGATGAACCACCTCACGGGTCTGAATAGGCCAGGGAAGACGATATCTCAGCCCTGGGGATGTTTGATCCACTTCCTTCCCAAATTGGCGAATCACCCCCATCTCCCCTGGTCCAACAATATAGATTCCCGATGCCAACCAAATCACAATGACAATGGCTAAGAGGATTAATAAAATTCTATTTCCTCCCCATCGGGACAGTTTTTCCTGAATCTTTACAGCAAGATCATCTATCGAAGGGCCGCGGTAGCCTTGTCCTTCGCTCCCTCTAATAAATTCATCATCATCTTTCCAGGACATCGTTTCCTCCTTAAAAATGAAATTAACGTCATTAAATAAAAGCAAAAAGAATGCCGAAGGCATGGAAATAAATTTATTAAAAATTTCAATTGGTTAGGACTTATTATAAAAGATTCGAAGAATCTAAATAGAGGGCATAAAGAGACAGCCTGTGGCAAAATAGGACATTCAGGATCGCAAAGATTTATTTAAAGAGGAATAATCCTCTCCCCGGGATGGAAGAGAATGTGAAAGAGCAGAAGATAACGCCTTATTTTTCGAGTAATCAGAAATTCTTCCTTGACATATTCATGGCCATACTCACCCAATTTTTTTGCAGCTTCAGGGTGGCTGAGGAGGTAGCGAATTTGATACGCCGCTCCCTCTGTGGAATAGATAAGGCTCCCCGTCAAATTGGGAATAATCTGAGCAGGGATCCCCCCTACGGCGCTTCCAATGACAGGTTTCTTTTTCCATAATGCCTCTGAAACAGTTAACCCAAAACCTTCTCTAATGGATTTCTGAAGAATGATCGTGGAGGCCCTCTGGAGGGCATTGATGTCAAGAGAACTGGTGGGAGGGAGCACGATAATATGGATGTCTGGGTCTTGTTTTGCCTCGGTCCGAACTTCGTTGAGAACCAACTCGCTTTCCGGATCATCACTGGCCCCCCCTCCAGCTAAGACCAACCGGCAATCCGTATAGTGTTTTGCCATTCGATAGGCCTTGATGACTCCAACAGGGTCTTTAAGGCGATCAAATCTGGAAATCTGAGTGATCATCGGTTTGTCTCGGGGAAGTTGAAAGCGGTCCAACACCTGGTCAATGAATTCCGGCTCAAGCTCCCTATTCTTATCCGATAAAGGATCGATGGAAGGGAAAAAAAGAAATTGTGGGATGGGGAGTCTTTTTGAAAACCGTGGCGAAGAGAAAAGTGCGGCATCAAACTGCTCCACATATCCTTTTAGAAAATTCCATGCCTCCTCGACGGGATGGGAGACATCAATATGACATCTCCAAACCCACTTCGCATGCGTTCGATCTTTCGCTTCAATAAAGACAATCGGTTGTGGATCATGGATGACAATGATATCCTGATCCAGGTCGGTGTTCTTTATATTTTCCTGACTCACCTCCAAAAAGATTTCCTTCATTCTTTGGGTAAGAGGGGCGGCTTCTCCATGAAGGGCATTATGAATGCTCTTTGTCACAATGAAAAAATCCTCTCCTCCTTTGATCACCTCCCATTGGATTTGAATGCCCAGTTCATCCAATAAGGGGACCAGCTGATGTAGAATTTCTGCAACCCCTCCACCGATGGCGGTGGAATTAACCATCTTTACCCGTTTCCCCTTCAATCCTTCTGCTAAAAGATAGAGTTCCTCTAAGGTCTGATGGCCAACGATTGGCTCGTAATCCATTAAATGGGTGGATGACATGAAGGGTTCATCTCCTCCTCAATATAGCGAAGTATCATCGTTCGAATCTCTTCCAGGGTATGAAGATACATATCAATGCCTTCGATCCGCTGGGCCAGCCTTTCTTTTTTTAAACTATCCCCAAGCCAATGGGAGAAATCATTGGTATGAATGCCTAATCGAAGTCTTGCTTCAACTAAGTGATAATGAATGGATCGAATCCCGATCTTCCCAATGAGTTGATAAAAATCTTCTAACCCTCCTGCCCTATCACGGGTAGGCATCACCACGCTGACCGACTGGCAGAAAAAGAAAGGGGTCTTACCGATGCGTTTTCCACATTGAGGATACGCTTTAAGATGATCCTCGATGATCTGGATCATCGATTCCCGCAATGCTCTGAGGGTGACAAAATCCCTGACATCCAAAGATCCTAATCTTTCTGCCAGGACCTCTTCGTCCTGAGAATTGGAAATCCATTGGGCAAAATCAGAATGATACTTCTCGATCGCAAAGTGTCGTTCCCGGTAACTCTGGAAAACATGGTAAAAAATGGCCGAACCTGTACATCGCTTCAACAGGGCGACCAGTTCCTCTAAGGTATTGGCTTTCTCCCCAGTCAATTCGACCAGATTGGATGAGGTGTAGAAATAAAACGGATTGGTTCCCATGCCGTTTTGATGGCCTCCTGAAACCTTCACCTTTCTATGCCCTACCTATTCGGCAGAAATGTTTTTCTACAACCATAGGGATCTTGGTGGTCGTTTACCCCATTAGAAATTCTTCTCCTTTCTAATGGGGTAAAAATTGAAGGAGGCATTGGGTCAAGGATAGGGGGGGGTCCCAATAAATTCATTCTCAGTTTTGGGAGATGAATTATCCTAACCCAGCCTCCTTCAATACTTGTCTCCTTTTAAGGTTCCAGTAAAAAAGGACAAAGCAAAAAAAATACCAAAGGGAATTATTAAATTCTTTTCCATATTCAATGGGTTGGATTTTTATAAAAATTTTAAAAATCTAAAAAAGGGGAGAAATGAAACAGTGTGGGGCAAAATAGGACGGTAAGTTTGAAGAAAATTCTATTCTTCTTGGAGTTTTCGGTAGAGTGTTTTTCGATCGAGGCCCAAAATTTCAGCTGCCTTGGATTTGTTTCCCCCAACTTCTTGCAAAATCTTCTTGATATACTCTTTTTCCAATTGATCGATGGTGTATCTCTGCTGGACGGCTTTCTCCAGCGCACCCCTCTCCTTTTCTTGGAGCATGGAAGGAGGTAAATCTTCCGGAAGGATGACGTCATGCTGACTGAGGGTCATGGCCCGTTGAATCACATTCTCCAGCTCTCTTACATTTCCAGGCCATGAGTAATTTAATATCAATTTTAGGGCGTTCTCCGAAACACCTGAAATGGATTTTTTCAGATCGTTCGAAAATTTATTGATGAAATGTTGGGCAAGAAGTGGAATATCCTCCCTTCTGTCACGAAGGGGGGGTAATTCGATATCAATCACATTCAATCGGTAGTAGAGGTCTTCACGAAATTGACCCTGTTGAATCATCGATTTGATATCCCGGTTCGAAGTGGCAATGATTCTCACATCAATGGGATAGGAATTCGTATCTCCCAGAGGACGAATTTCTTTTTCCTCAATCACCCGAAGCAACTTAGCCTGAAGGGTCAGGGGCATCTCCGTCATTTCATCCAAGAAAAGAGTCCCCTCGTGGGCTTCAAAAATCAATCCTCTCTTATCTACTTTCGCATCGGTGAAGGCCCCTCTTTTATAGCCAAACAACTCACTTTCAAGGAGGGTTTCTGGAATGGCGGCACAGTTGAGAGCAATAAATGACCCTTCCTTTCGTTTCCCGTTAAAATGAATGGCCTTTGCAACCAATTCTTTGCCCGTCCCGCTTTCGCCTGTAATCAGGACATTGCTGGAGGTATCGCTGATTCTCTCGATGAGATGGTAAATCTTTTGCATCGAAGGGCTCTTTCCAATGAGATGATGGAAATGATAACGGGTCTCCACCTCTCTCCTTAACCGATCCACTTCCTTCTTTAATAAGCGATTTTCAAGAGCCTTTTTGACGGTCAAAACAAGTTCGTCCATTTGGAAGGGTTTCGTGATATAGTCGTAGGCCCCCATCTTCATGGCCTTGATGGCAGACTCAATCGTCCCAAAGGCGGTGATGATGATCACGGGCGTCATGGGCGAATCTTTCTTTGCCTCTTCGAGGAGATCAAGCCCCTTGAGGCCCTTCATTTTCAAATCGGTGATCAGGATATCGAGCTCTTCACCCTTCAGCATCTTCGAGGCCTCAAAACTATTGCTGAGGGTGATGACAGAAAAACCTTCCCCCTGGAGAACATCAGAGAGCAACCCACACATCTCCAGATCGTCATCCACCACTAAAATTTTATAACCTTTGCCACCCATGGCTTTCCTCTTACTGCAAAGAGGGAAGATAGACTTCAAAAACAGACCCCTTCCCCACTTCGCTTTTGACATCGATCCAGCCATCATGGTCTTGAACGATGCCCTGGCTCACCATTAAACCCAACCCTGTTCCGGTCTCTTTCGTGGTAAAAAATGGATTGAAAACGTTTTGAATGACTTCTTTTTCCATTCCCAATCCTGTATCTTCCACACTGACCACTACATATTGCCGCCGATCCTCCCCCAGGTCCTCCCTGGAAACCCACTTCGGCATAACAGAAAGACGAAGGGTGCCCCCTTCTGGCATAGATTGAATGGCATTCAGGATAAGGTTTAAAAAGACTTGTTGGAGTTGGTCGGGATCCCCGATCACAGGAGGAAGAGGATCACTCCATTCTCTCACTACCTTCACCCCCTGTTTCTGAATCTGGTGATCAAGAAAATCAAGGAGGGTCTCTAAAAATAAATCGAGGGTTAAGGTTTTCTGCTCCGGTCTCTTTTTTCTGACAAACCCCAAGAGTTGTTTGATAATCTTTGTGATCCTCTCAGTTTGTTGAATAATAATCTCTAAATTTCTTTTTGATCCCTCTTTATCTTCAAGCCTTCTCTGGATCAACTCCGCTCTCCCGCTGATAATATTGAGTGGCGTTCCGACCTCATGAGCCAATCCCGAAGCCAGCTGACCAATGGTGGCCAATTTCTCGGAATGTTTGAGACTCCTCTCCAAATCCAATTTGTTCTCGGATTCCTGGATAATCTTTTCCTGAGCCTTTTTCAAATCAATGGCCATTTGGTTGAAGGCTCGAGCCAGCTCAGAGAGTTCATCCTTTCCTTTTAATTTAATCTGGGTCTCAAGATGGCCTTTCGCCATGGTTTGAATTCCATTCATGAGTTGGGAAATCGGCTGTGCGATCCATTTTCGTGTGCCCAATAGAACGAAGGCCACTGTCCCCCCGATCAGGATCAGGATGGTAATGAAAATGCTCCACTCTGCTCTTTTGATATCCTCTTCCATAAAAGAGGTGTGTTGGAGAATGGAAACCCCCCCTATATTCTTCCCCTTTTTGTCCTTAAGGGGAAAGGCATAAGCAAAAATATGCGCTTTCTTATAGGATCTAAATCCTTCTTGAGGATCATTGTACTTGATCGAATTTTTGATTAACTCCAAATAAGGTCCGATGGGGTCATCTAAAGAACGGGATCGGAAGACAAGGTCTTTCCCTTGGTGGTAGACAATGACCCCCAATGTTCTTTCGTATTCCTCAACGCTATCGATCAGATCCTGTACATACTCATGTTCCCTTTCGATTCCGACCTTCTCAAGTGAAACCTTCAGGTTGCGACCGGTGGTTTCCACCTCTATCTTCATCTTTTTAATGAGGATGTCCCGACGAGACAAAATATGGAAATAACCATACACGGAGAGGACAATAATGATGAACAAGGAAAGGTAAAGCGTCAGTTTCGTACCGAGCTTCAATGGAAGACCCCCATTCGTTGATTCATGAAGTCCAATTTACCAATTTGGCTTGGTGATGTCAAAGCCCGTCGCCCCGTGAATGTTTTATTCCAGACTGGCCCCTTATCTGAGTAACCATATGGGTAAGAACCTGTGTTCTTAATTTAATCTCACGGAGACCACTTTCGAGACCCCTGGGGTCTCCATCGTAATTCCGTAAAGGGTTTGGGCAGCTTCCATGGTGTTCTTGTTGTGGGTGATCATAATGAATTGAGACGTTTTTGAAAACTCCTTGACCAACTCGATAAATCGATTAATGTTCGCATCATCCAGAGGAGCGTCTACCTCATCCAGCAAGCAGAATGGGGTGGGTCTAATCATGAAAAGCCCAAAAAGCAGAGCCGTGGCGACCAAGGCCTTCTCCCCTCCAGAGAGAAGGTCAATATTTTGAAGTTTTTTACCGGGGGGTTGGGCAATGATATCAATCCCTGTGGTGGCGGGGTTTTGTTCATCCAAAAGGATCAGGCTGGCCTGTCCACCCTTGAAGAGCCTTGTGAACATCTCTTTAAATTTTTCATTGACCAGATGAAAGGTTTCCAGGAATCTTCTGGTCGTCGTCCGATTGATCCGTAGAATGGCTTTTTTCAAGGAATCGAGGGCCTGATGAAGGTCGGCGTGTTGCTCGGAGAGGAAATCATAGCGCTGTTTTAACTCTTGATATTCCTCAATGGCCATCAGGTTGACTTCTCCAAACCCATCTAAGGCATTCTTTAATTCGGCCAACCGTTTGGCCATCTCTTCCTTTGGAAATTCCTCATAAGAAGCTCCGATCGAGGTGGAAAGGGTAGCCCCATATCGTTCTTTGATCGACTCCTGAAGGTGAGAGAGCTTCAATTGGACCTCTGAGGCAAGGATCTCTTCTTCATGGATCTTCTCCCGAACCTCCTCCAACTCCCGCCGCAGATATTTGGAGGAAGCCTCGACCTCCTTCCATTCGTTAGAAAGCGTTTCCACTCTTTCTTTTTGTGTGGCCGCCCTCTCTTCACTGAGGCGGTGTTTTTCAAGGGATTCCTCTAACTCCCTTTCATCCTGTTGAACCTTTTCGCGAAGGGAAACTCTTTCTCTCCGACATTCCCTAACCCCCTCCACTTTTTTGGAAATCTGCTCCCTCAAGCTCCGCTGGGTTTCTATAAGATGTTGGATCTGCCCCTCCAGCCCTCTCCTTTTCTCTTCAACGGAAGCTAAAAAGACTTTCTTCTCGGTGATGGTTCCCCCTAAATCTTCTGTCCCTGCTCCCACTTCCTCTACTTTCTTCTTCAATGACTGGACTTGTTCCTCCCTCTCTTTTTTCGCAGCTTCCTCTCTCTCCATGTGGGCGGAGACTTCTTGCTTCTCCTTCTCTAACTCCTCTTCTTCCTCCTCCAGCTGTTTCTGTTCAAATTGGACGACTTCCATCTTCTGATGGGATTGCGAGAGCTCCTTTTTCAGCGCCTCCAAATCTCTTTCCTGATGGAGAAGTTCGATCTCCTTGTCTTGAATTTCCTTTCTTCTTCTCTCCAACCGAATCTCCTTCTCATGGATTTCCTTCTGGAGGCGTTCTTCTTCATCATAGGCTCTTTGCCATTCTTCCTCTGCTTCCTTGACTCGCTGCTCTAAATCTCTTATCTCCCGTCGCCTTTCTAAAAGGCTCAGTCCTTGATCTCGACTTCCTCCAGACATCCCTCCCGAGCATTCAAGAACATCTCCTTCTCGGGTGACGAGCGTTCCAAACCCACTGCCACTCTTCATCCAACGGAGTGCCTCTTCCCAGGTTTCGACCACTCCTACATCCCCGATCAGGAATTCTGCCACCTGGGTAAACCCTTCTTTTACCTTTACAAAACTCGAAAGAGGAATGGGAGTTCCTTCCTCTTGAGAAATTCGATGTTCCGCCTTGATCTCTCGAATCCATTTTGGAATGAAATTTCCCCGACCAAGAGACTCTCCTCTTAAGAAGGCAATCGCCTCCGTTCCTTCCTTCTCTCCTTCCACAATCAAATATTGCAATCGCTCTCCTAACACCGCCTCGAGAGGTATTTCGTATCTCGGATCGGGTTCCAGGATATCGGCCACCGACCCTAATATCCCCTTCCATTTTTCCTGTTCCTCCTTTTTTCGAAGGAGGATCGACCTGACCCCCTTTTCATATCCCTCGTAATTCTCCTGAAGTTCTTTGAGGGAAAGGTATCGAGAACGGTCCTGCCTCAAGGTCTCCTCCAGGGCAGATCGCTCTGTTTGCTTTTGCCTGAAAATTGCTTTTAACTTTTCGAGCTCTCCCTCCCATTGCACCTTCTCTTCCTGATAGATCGACTGGATCGAGTGGTTGAGTTCCCCCTCTTTGACTTTTTCAGAGAAGGCATCTTCCAACTGGGCAAGCCTCTGGCTCACCTCCTCAGATTCTTTTAGGTTCAAGCGAATCCGTTTTTGAAAATCCTCTTTTCTTTCTTCAAGATGGGCAAGACGGTTCTTGAGAGAGGTCAGTTGAGTCAATATGTCTATCAGATTAACCTTCTCAGCCTCCAGTTCTTCCAGAAGCTCTTGGTGGGTTGACCTAAAATCATTGAACAGGGTCTCCAGTTCTTTCAGAACCTCTTCGCTCTCACGGCTTCCCTCCTCTAACTCCTTCTTGGATTGTTCTGCTCTCCACCGTTCTCTTCGTGTCCCCCTCCAGGCATGAAGGGCAGCTCTGATTTCTTCAATGAATTGATTCTCCTGTTTTTGAAGTCCTCCTTCTTCTCGACGAAAAAATTCGATTTCATTTTCCATCTTTTGAATCTTTCGACCCAATTCAAAAATCTCCTGTTGGAGGCTGCGGAGCTTTTCTTCTTCTGCCATTCCAGCCAGCCTCATGCTTTCGATCAAGGCCTCCTTCTGCGTAGTCTGGGAAGAAATCCCCATTTCACGTTCTCGAAGCGCCTTGAGATACCCTCTGGCCGCCTCCCCTTTCTCCGAAAGTTCGCCGTATTCCAAGAGGGCAAAACGGATTTCAATCTCCTTGACCTCCTTCCGGATGGCTTTATACTCCTCGGCACGCTTCACCTGCCGTTCCAGGGTGACGATCTGCCGCTTCACTTCTGCGATGATGTCCTGAATTCGGAGAAGGTTTTGTTGCGTGGCCTCCATCTTCATCAGGGCCAGTCTCTTTCTCTCCTTGTATTTGGCGATACCCGCCGCTTCTTCGATTAGGAAACGCCGATCCTGGGGATTGGCGCTGATGAGATGTTCGACCCGTCCCTGCTCGACAATGGAGTAACCATTAATCCCGATGCCGGTATCCAAAAAAAGATCCGTGATGTCCCGCAATCGGCAAGGTGTTTTATTAATCAGGTATTCACTTTCTCCCGATCGATAAAGCCTTCGGGTGACTGTAATTTCGGTATATGTCTCATAGGCCTGGGAGGCTGACCCATCCTCATTGGAGAACGTCAAACTCACTTCTGCCATCCCCAAGGGTTTTCTGCCGTCTGTCCCGTTGAAGATAACATCCTCCATCAACTTTCCACGTAAGTGTTTCGCACTCCGTTCACCAATAGCCCAGAGCACTGCATCGACGACATTCGACTTCCCACACCCATTGGGACCCACAATCGTCGTGATCCCTCCCGGAAAGCTAAGGTGGAGGCGATCCACAAAGGATTTGAATCCGATCACCTCCAAAGATTTGAGTTTCATGAATTCCCCTAAATGACACTTCGTAGGTTACTTACATCGTCTTACGGTGATGAGGCCTGTATCGATATCAGAAATTTGAACATAGAAACTCGAGCTTTCTCATGATCATCCATTTGGACTTATCTCTTTAATATATTCCATCGCCTTCTCGAGCCGTTGGATCACCTTTCCCTTGCCCAGAACCTCCATGACCTCATCGATGGGAGGACTGATGGTCCTCCCGGTTAGAGCCACCCGAATGGGCTGGGCAATCTTTACCAGAGGTTCCCCTCGCATTTCAGCCAACTGATGAATCCATCGATGACCTTTCTCTTTTTCTAAAGTAGGCTCCTTTGACAGGAAAGGGATGAACTGTTCTAACATCGGAAGGGTCTTTCGATTCAAAAATGTCTCAGCGGCTTTCTTATCATAAGCGATCTCTTCACAGAAGTAAAATTCCGAAAGGTCTGCCATCTCCACCAAGGTCTTGACCCTCTCTCTGAAAGAGAGGAGGGCTTTTCTTAAAAGACCGGAGTCGATGTTCAAAAACCCCTTGGCTTCTAAAAAAGGCTGAACCCTCTGAACGAGTTCTTCCAATTCTATTTTCTTAATATACTGTGCATTGAGCCAATCCAGCTTTCCTGGATTGATCGCCGCCGCCGATTTTCCCACTGCCTCCAAGCTAAATTTCTCAATTAACTCTTCCCGGTTGAACTCTTCTTGGTCACCGTAGGACCATCCCAGGCGGACCAGGTAGTTAACAACGGCCTGGGGGAGATAGCCCATCTTCTTGTACTCCATGACCGATTGTGCCCCATGCCGTTTAGAAAGTTTTTTCTTGTCCGGCCCGAGGATCATTGAGACATGGCCAAATTGAGGGATGGGAAACCCCAGGGCTTGATAAATTTGAATCTGGCGGGGGGTATTGTTGAGGTGGTCGTTTCCTCGAATGACATGAGTAATCCCCATGGTCGCATCGTCCACCACGACCGAAAAATTATAGGTGGGGAGCCCGTCGCTTCTTAGGATAATAAGGTCATCCAATTCATGATTGTCAAATTCGACGCGACCTTGGATGAGATCTTCCACGACCGTCTTCCCTTCATCTGGAGAGAGAAAGCGGATGGCAGGGGGTCTTCCTGGAGAAGAGGATTTTCGATGAAGACAGGTCCGATCGTATTTAGGCTTGATCCCTGTTTTCAGGGCGGCCTCACGCTTCGCCTCCAATTCTTCTGGGGTACAATAACATGGATAAGCCCTGCCCTCTTTCAGGAGTTTCTCCGCAACCTCCTGATAGAACGACATCCGTTGAGTTTGATAAAACGGACCTTCATCCCAATCCATCCCTAACCAGGTCATGGCATCCAGGATGACCTGAATCGACGCTTGAGTCGATCGAGCCGCATCGGTGTCTTCAATACGAAGGACGAAGACCCCTCGGGCATGGCGTGCCAGCAACCAATTGAATAAAGCAGTCCGTGCCCCTCCAATATGAAGGTCGCCTGTTGGGCTAGGTGCAAACCGTGTCCTGACTTGTGTCATCTTTCCTTTAAAAACCTACCCCAAAATCCCCCTCCATCCCTCTCTTCCAAAGGGGGAAGTATTTCTCCTCCCTTTGGCAAAGGGAGGTGGGGAGGGATGTTATAAAGCCTTTTTCAAACCGCTAAAGTGCTACAAAAAATCACAAAAAAATCCCCCTTTCCTTCTTCCTAAAGAGGACGGGGGAATAATGTCCCATGTAAAAATGATCAAATGAGATCGTCAATAGCCTTAAGCGCCTCGTCCAGTTTTTTAGAATCGGCCCCTCCGGCCTGTGCAAAATCAGGGCGACCTCCTCCTGTGCCTCCGATATGAAGAGCAATCTTTTTAATTAACTCGTTCGCATTGAAACGAGAGATAAGATCGGAAGTCACTCCCATGACCAAGGAGACTTTGTTTTGGCTCTGACCTCCGAGAAGGATGATCCCTGAACCCATCTTTACCTTCAACTGATCAACAAACTCCCTCATGCGCTTAACTTCTTTTCCATCCACTTTAGCTGAAAGGACCTTGACTCCTTTGACCTCTCTCACAAATGGGAGAAGGTTCGACAGCTCTTGATGGGACACCTTGTCCTGAAAGGACAAAAGCTCTCTTTCCACCTCCCGCTGTCTTTCAAACAATCGCTCTATCTTGGGGGCGAGCTCTCCGGGAGTCGATTTGAGTAAAGAGGCAATTTTCCAAAGTTCCCGTTCCTCTTCTTTGATCAACCGGTAGGCCCCTTCCCCGGTCAGGACTTCGATCCTTCTGACCCCTGCGGCGACTCCAGACTCACTGACAATTTTAAAAAGACCGATATCACCTGTTCTCGAAGTGTGAGTTCCTCCGCAGAGTTCAATGCTGAAGTCCGAGACCATCACCACCCTGACCTTCTCGCCGTACTTTTCTCCAAAGAGGGCCATCGCCCCTGTCTGGAGGGCCTCCTCCACATCCATGACTTTGGTTTCTAATTTTAAGTTTTCCCGAATCTTCTGATTGACCAGGGCTTCCACACGTTCCAACTCTTCCCTTTCCATCGGAGCAAAATGAGTGAAGTCAAATCTTAATCGCTCGGGTGAAACAAGGGATCCTGCTTGATGGACATGATCGCCTAAAACTTCTCTCAAGACGGCCTGCATCAGATGGGTGGCGGTATGATTGAGGGCGATTGCCCTTCGGCGTTCCCTTTCCACCTGGAGCACGGCTTCCATCCCCTCTTTTACTTTACCTCTCTTCACCTTTGCCTGATGAATAATTAACTCCTCCATGGGTTTGAGGGTGTTCTCCACCTCCAGGGAGAATGCCTCTTGGAAGATCACGCCTCGATCCCCTACCTGGCCACCGGCCTCCCCATAGAAAGGTGTTTTCTCAAGAATAACTTCGATGTTGTCCCCCTCGATTGCAAAAGGAACGATTTCATCGTTTTTGATCAATTTTAGAATCTTCGATTCGGATTGGACCTCTTCATATCCTAAAAAGGTGACCCTGATCCCTTCATTGGCCAGACGTCGGTAAACGTCCTTTGTCTTCCCCTCACCGATCCCCTGCCATGCCTGCTTACTCTTTTGCTTCTGCTCCTCCATCTGGGCCCTGAAACCCGCTTCATCAAAATTCATCCCTCTTTCTTGAAGGATCTCGGCGGTCAGGTCGAGAGGGAATCCATACGTATCATAAAGCCGGAAAGCCACTTCTCCGGAGAGAAGGGTCTTTCGTTCTTTTTGAAGTCGTTCCAATTCCTCTCTTAAGATTTTTAGCCCGGAATCGAGCGTCTCAGAGAAACGTTCCTCTTCATTCTGGATGACCTTTGAAACGAAGACCTCTGTCTCCCGCAGTTCAGGAAAAGCCTCTTTCATCAGATCCACCACTTTGGAGGAAGTTCGATAGAGAAAGGGGCTCTCGATCCCGAGTATCTTTCCGTGCCGCATGGCCCTTCTCATGATTCGCCGGAGGACGTATCCTCTGCCTTCGTTGGCGGGAAGGACCCCATCACTGATGAGAAAGGTCGCCGCACGGCTGTGGTCAGCAATCACTCGGAGGGAGGTGTCCGTTCGAGGATCCTGTCCATAGGAAATCGGGCTGACCGTCCCCATTTCATTAAAAAGGGGCTTGAAAAGATCTGTCTCGTAGTTACTTTTGACCCCCTGAAGAATAGCAGAAATCCTTTCCAAACCCATTCCGGTATCGATAGAAGGTCTGGCCAGGGGTTGCAGTTTACCCTCTGAATCACGATTGAATTGCATGAAGACGAGATTCCAGAGTTCTAAAAATCGGTCGCAATCGCATCCCACACGGCAATCAGGACGTCTGCAACCGACTTCCTCTCCTTGATCAATCACCATCTCTGAACAGGGGCCACAGGGGCCGGTTTCACCCATCGCCCAGAAGTTGTCCTTTTCCCCTAATCGGACAATCCGGTCCCCTGAAACACCCACTCTTCTCCAGAGGTGAAAGGCCTCGTCATCATCTAAATAGATGGTGATCCACATCTTCTCTGCAGGCACCCCCCATTGGCGGACCAGAAGGTCCCATCCCATTTCAATGGCCTCTTTCTTAAAATAGTCCCCGAAGGAAAAATTTCCTAACATCTCAAAGAAAGTGTGATGCCGTGCGGTCTTTCCCACAATTTCCAGATCATTATGTTTTCCTCCGGCACGAACACACTTTTGGGAGGTGGTGGCCCGTTTGAAGTCCCGGGTCTCTTCAGTTAAAAAGACCCCTTTAAACTGGACCATTCCGGCATTGGTAAAAAGCAGGGTGGGATCATTTTTGGGGACCAAAGAGGAGCTTCGAACAATTCGGTGTTTTCTCTCCTCAAAATAATTGAGAAAGGCCCTTCGAATCTCATCAGAGGTCATTGTTTCAAACCTGTCCCCTTTCGGTCATTCATTTTTGGATCCAAGGACCTCGCAGCCTTTACCTTTCTTTCCTCTCCTTTCACGGTATCCTTCTCTTTTTCTAACCGTTCAAAATCCTCCCAGGTCGTATCGCTGGTAGCAAGAATTCCCTTTACCCTTAGAGCAAAGTCATCGGGATTGGTGCAGTGTTTGAGGGCTTCATCATAGGTGACCAAACCCTCTTTCATTAAAAACATCAACGATTGATCGAAGGATTGCATCCCGTAGCTGGTGACTCCTCTGGCAATGGCATCATTAATCTCGTTCGTCTTATCCTTTTCGACGATGCACTCCCTCACCCTTGCGGTGGAGACCAGGACTTCCGCCGCCGGGACTCTCCCCATCCCGTCCGCCCTGGGCACCAACCTTTGTGAAACGACACCTTTAAGAACCCCTGACAGTTGAAGTCGAACTTGTTTTTGATGATAGGGTGGGAAGACCGAGATGATTCGGGTAATCGTCTCGGTAGCATTCAATGTGTGAAGCGTGGACATGACCAAATGTCCGGTCTCGGCAGCGGTCAAAGCCGTCTCGATGGTCTCAAAATCCCTCATTTCACCCACCAAGATCACGTCCGGGTCCTGTCGGAGAGCCACCCGCAAGGCACTTGAAAAAGTGCTCGTATCCGAGCCGATCTCCCTTTGGTCTACAATCGACTTCTTATCCTCGTGGATAAATTCAATGGGGTCCTCAATGGTGATGATGTGGCAATTTCGTTCACTGTTGATGATATCAATCATTGAGGCGAGAGTGGTCGACTTACCGCTTCCTGTGGTTCCCGTGACCAGGATCAAGCCCCTCTGCTCCAAAGAAATATTTCTGAGCACAGGAGGCAGATGCAGTTCCTCTAAGCCTTTAATCTGGTAAGGCACGATTCGAAGGGCAATCCTGAGCTTCCCTCTCTGCTGGAAGACATTGACTCGAAATCGTCCCAGACCGTAGACTTCATAACCCATATCCACTTCACGATTTTTGATAAACCGCTCTTTCTGCCAGTCGTTCATCAAACCGAAAGCCATCTTCGACAAATCATTATGATCAAAAGGCTTCAATTTATTCCAGGGTCTTAGAACACCATTGACCCTGAAGATCGGAGGAGCACCCTCTTTGATGTGAACGTCAGAGGCCTCCTGGGAAAGGGCTTCCAAAAGAATCTGATTTAAATCCATTTTTTTCTCCTCCTTTGGCTTATCCTATGGATCCTGATTTAGCGATGCGAAAGTTTTCAAGGATTCCCTTCTCCATCTGCTCCAGGATCTTAGGATTTTCTTTTAAAAATTGTTTTGCATTTTCCCTTCCCTGTCCGATACGTTGGCCTTCATAGGCATACCAGGTTCCGCTCTTTTCAATAATATTCTTATCCACAGCCAGGTCGAGGACATCTCCTTCTCTTGAAATACCCTCGCCATGAATGAGATCGAATTCTACCTCTTTAAATGGAGGGGCGACTTTGTTCTTCACCACACGAACTTTTGTCCTGCTGCCGATCACATCCTGGCCTTGCTTGATGGAGGCGATTCGCCGAATATCGAGTCGCACAGAGGAGTAAAATTTAAGGGCATTGCCTCCAGTGGTCGTTTCCGGATTTCCGAACATAACACCGATTTTCATCCGGATCTGGTTGACAAAGACCACAATCGTATTCGATTTGCTAATGGTGGCGGTCAATTTTCTTAAAGCCTGAGACATCAGCCTTGCCTGAAGTCCCATGTGGGCATCGCCCATCTCCCCTTCGATCTCTGCTTTGGGAACGAGAGCGGCCACAGAGTCGATGACGATCACCTCCACCGCGCCACTGCGGACCAGAATCTCTGTAATCTCTAATGCTTGTTCTCCCGTGTCAGGTTGGGAGATAAGGAGATCATCGATTTTTACACCCAACTTCTTTGCGTATTGAGCATCTAATGCATGTTCTGCATCAATGAAGGCAGCGATGCCACCCCTTTTCTGTGCCTCTGCAACGACATGGAGGGCCAGGGTCGTCTTGCCAGAGGCCTCTGGACCAAAGATCTCCACCACTCTTCCTTTTGGTAATCCTCCCACGCCGAGAGCAAGGTCTAAGGAGAGGGATCCCGTGGAGATGATAGGAATCTCACCCAGCATGGCATCGGCACCCAATTTCATAATAGCGCCCTTCCCGTATTGCCTCTCAATCTGGGTGACGGCCAAATCCACGGCTTTCCCTTTACTCGGATCAACTTTTGTTTCAGTTTTCGTTTCGGTTTTCGTCATCGAATCCCCCTCCCTCCAGCAAAACTGGAGATGACTCGGTGATGGGGCGATAGAGAGATGGGGTGAAGTATATTTCTCCGCGTCCCCGGGTCTCCTTATTCGCTTCCCAATCTTAATTCCCTAAGGGGTGTATAAATGGGCCCCAAAGGTCTTAAATCACTTTTAAATAAAACCACCCTCTCCACTTGAAAATCTCCAAAATCCTCTTCGACACGTTCCTCCATCCTTCTTGCCAGCTCCTCCTTCCCCCGGCTCGATCTCATCCTTCCCAAGGTCAGATGGGGGGAGAAGGGGCGCTCTTCAGGCTGAAATCCAATTTTTATTAATTGGACCTCTATCTCTTTCTGAAACGACTTGAGCACATCTTTTCCATCCACCAGCCCCATCCAGATCACCCTTGGATTTTCTAAATGGGGGAAAGCCCCTACCCCTTGAACCTTGAGAGAAAATGGGTGTCTGTTCCGGATCGGCTCTTCAATGGATTTGAAGATTGGATCGACTCTCGATTCCTCAATGTTTCCAAAAAATTTTAGAGTGAGGTGGATTTTCTCAGGACTCACCCACCGCACATCAGCATTGGCTGATCTTAAGTCTCCCTGGACCTCCTCGATCTTTCTGAGGATCGTCCTCGGAAGCTCAATGGCCAGAAAAGATCGGATCAATCAAAAACCCCTTGATCATCTCCCCCTCGATCCCCCATTAAGAAAGTCGTTATGACTCGAAACCGAGGGGGGTGGGAGGAAATTGTTACTTTCCGATGTTAACATAACTATAAAAAAAGTCAATGAGAAATAGGCCTTGGGAGACACTTACGGTTTGAAATTTTTATCTGAAATTTTTAT
>DCVM01000008.1:0-50886 GCA_002327985.1 Syntrophaceae bacterium UBA2188
CGTCACACGTTCGGGTCAAGGTTGGGGATGTTAGGAGCGGATATCAGGACGATTCAAGAATTAATGGGTCATGAAGACATTACGATGACGATGAGGTATTCGCATCCTACCCCGGAACATAAGCGGAATGCGGTCGAATTGCTGGACAAAATAGTCAAGAAAACCGACACCACGGAGAAATTGGAAGAAAAGAGAAAGGTCGTAAGTATCTGATAATATTAAGATGGGCGATTAGCTCAGTTGGATAGAGCGTTGGTCTCCGGAACCAAAGGCCGTGGGTTCAACTCCCGCATCGCCCACCATCCTTTTTTGATAAGAAGGAGTTGCCCAAGAATGAAAAAATGGATTGGCTTGCTGATTTCCTTGGTGCTGATCATTGGGATGATTTCCATCACCCTTTCTCCCAACCTTTTTAAAAAAACAAGGCCTGAGGAAGCCAAAACAAAGGATTATTGGATTACCCTTGCCCAGAATGAGAGAGAAAAGGAGGAAACAGACCCTCACCTCATTTTGATTTTGAAAGAACTCCAGAAAAAGTTGGACGAATGGTTAAAATCGCTCAATGAAAGGATTGAGAGCGAAGACATCACCCGTTTTGAGGTGCGGTTTTTAGAGATTTTAAGAAATATCTTGGAATGGATCAAAGAGAAGGTCGACGCAAAGATTGAGTCCTCGGGGCAAGAGAAACCCATCAAAAAACAAAGAAAAGGAATATTCCGAGAAACGCATCAGGAGATTTCTGGAACAGTCCAGAAATCTTGATTAGAAAATTCACTATAATCATCATGAGATGATAGAAGAAAAAGTATTTATTCCCTCTACAGGGGGTCAACTGGAAGGCCTCTTGAGTATGCAAGAGGCTTCTTCTTTAAGAGGGGGAGTCATCCTCTGTCATCCTCATCCGCAGTATGGCGGGGATATGGATCACCCTGTGATCACGACCGCGGCGGAGGTCGCTTCTCAAGAAAGATTCGCTACACTTCGCTTTAACTTCAGAGGGGTGGGCAGAAGTGAGGGGTCTTACGGAGAGGGAATCGAGGAGATGGAAGATGTGAGGGCCGCTGCCGACTACCTCTATTTAAAACACAGAAATACTCATTTTCCCCTTGTTCTCGTAGGATATTCTTTTGGAGCTTGGGCAGGTTTACCCATTGCTATTGAAGATGAAAAGTTTGAGGCCATGGCAGCCGTGGCCCCACCTCTTGAAATTTATGATTTTGGATTTCTGAGAGGCTGTAAAAAGAAAAAACTTTTCCTTGTGGGGAGTCGGGATTTTTTCTGTCCCCTTTCTGTGATGGAGGAATGGTATGGAGGCCTGGAGGAGCCAAAATCGTTAGCTGTTATTCAGGGGGCAGATCACTTCTTTTTTTCCCACACCCGTTATCTTGTCCAACCGTTAAGAGAATTTTTTAAGACTATTTAGGGTTCAAGGGTTCATGGGTTCGGGGGCCTAGGATTTTCTTCCGCTCGAACTCTCGGACCCTGGACCCCTAAGACCCTTCCAACCGCCCAGCCCAAACGGTAGAAAAAAGAGCGGATAGAATAGGTTCGAATGGCTCTTTTCGTTGCTTCCCGAATCTTTTGATCCTCCCCTGCATAGGCTAAAAAGAAACGCCAGCGGTCTGTTCGTGTGATCGGCAAACCGCGGTATTTCCATTTTTCGGCGGAACGGTTGAGACGAAGGAGATTCCTCATTCTTTCTTGGATAGAGAGTGCTGATTTTCGATAGGAACGATCAAAATCGATCAGCAGAACTTGGTCTCCATTCACTAAGATGTTTTTAAGCTGAAGGTCGCCATGGAAAAATCCGGCTTGATGAAATTGATGGATTAGAATGCCGGCCAAGCGAATGGTTTTTCGTTTCAGGAGGAGATTTTCCCGCGAAGGTTGTGATCCGATTTCTTGAAAGTATTGAGTTAAATCTTTGGCATGAGGGATTTCTAACGTAAGGAAATAGGCCTGATAAAAAGGGAAAAAAATACGATGGTGGATAGCACCGAGAGAAATGATCGTTGGAATGCCACAGGATCGGATTTCTTCTGTTAATGTGAGTTCTTGAAAGGATCTCATCCCGAAGAAATAAAGGTTACCGGTAATGGACTGTAAAAGCCCTCCGTGTGAGTATTGGCGGAGAACCATGCTTCTTCCATCCCCAAGAGGAATGGAAGGATGGAGAGTTCGGCCTTTGAGATAACGGGAAGTTTGGGTGCTTTTTAGGAGGAAGGTTTTTAAATCCTCAATCCCCTGCCTGAGAAGAAGGTTTTTGTATTCATCCTTCAAGAGAATTGAGACTTTCCCTTTTTCTATCAGTGAAAACGGCAGAGGGATGCGGATATTTTTAAACATTTTGCACTAAGGTAATGGAATCAATCGGGTTTGTCAACCCTGTGCCACGTTGGGTTAAAGAGATGGCTAATCCTCAATATGATATTTGACAAGGATTGGACTTTATTATAATTTTAAATGCAGTCATCTTTGAAAGATAGGAGGTTCTTGTGGAATATGAACCTGTGATTGGCTTAGAAGTGCATGCCCAGCTTGAGACCCGATCGAAAATATTTTGTGGGTGTTCCACATCCTTTGGGGAAGAGCCGAACACACAAACCTGCCCTGTCTGTACCGGACAACCTGGTTCTCTCCCGGTGGTCAATCAAAAGGCGGTGGAGTTTGCAATCAAATTGGGTTTGGCCACCTCCTGTCGAATTGCGCCCTACAGCCTCTTTGCAAGAAAAAATTATTTCTATCCTGACCTTCCCAAAGGATACCAGATTTCCATGTACGAGTATCCCCTGGCCGAAGAGGGTTTTATTGATATTGTGGTGGAAGGAAAAAAGAAGCGCATTCAAATCATCCGGATTCATATGGAGGAAGATGCCGGCAAATTAAAGCATGGCGAGACACCGGAAACCGAAGCATTCAGCTATGTGGATTTCAATCGAACGGGTGTCCCTCTGGTCGAGATTGTGAGTGGGCCTGATATTCGATCTCCACAGGAGGCGGGCGATTATTTAAGAAAACTTCGGGCTATCCTCCAATATTTAGAGATCTGCACAGGGGATATGGAGAAAGGCACGTTTCGATGTGATGCCAATGTTTCCGTGCGGCCAACAGGACAGAAGGAATTCGGCACGAGAACGGAATTGAAGAACATGAATTCTTTCCGTCATGTGGAAAAAGCATTGGAGTTTGAGATCAAACGTCAAATTGCAATGTTGGAGGATGGAGAAAAGGTTATTCAGGAGACACGACTATGGGATGTGGATCAGGGGATCACGGTTTCGATGAGGGGAAAAGAGGAGGCTCATGATTATCGCTACTTTCCGGACCCGGATCTGGTTCCGTTAAAGATCGGAGAAAGTTGGGTTGAAGAAATTCGCAAAAGTCTTCCTGAGCTTCCAGACAAAAAGAAAAAGAGGTTTATGGAGGCCTATCAGCTTCCTGAGTATGATGCCGACCTCCTCACCTCGACGAAGGCGATGGCCGCTTATTATGAAGAATGTGTCCGACTCTTTCCTGAGCCCAAGACGGTCAGCAATTGGATGATGGGAGAGCTTCTCAGGGAATTGAAGCGGGATGAAAGGGAGATCGATCGTTGTCCTGTGACTCCCGAACATCTCACAGATATGCTTTTGATGATCAAAGAAGGAACGATCAGCGGAAAGATTGCCAAGGACGTTTTCGTAGAGATGTATCGAACGGGGGAACGTGCGGAGAAGATTGTTCGAGAAAAGGGTTGGATTCAAATTCTGGACGGGAGAGAGATAGAAAAAGCCATTAAAAAGGCGATGGAATCCAATCCAAAGCAGGTGGAAGATTACCGGAAGGGAAAGGAGAAAATCTTTGGTTTCTTCGTGGGGGAGGTGATGAAGGAGACCAAGGGAAAGGCCAATCCAAAGTTGGTCAATGAGCTGCTCCGCGAGAGACTAAAAAACTGAGGTTAAGGTTGAGGTTGAGCCAAAATCTGTGTAATCGACATTTGGTAATCGGTGTAATCAAATCATGAAATTCAAAACCATTGAATGGAAGAATGATTGCGTGAGGATCCTCGACCAGAGGAGACTTCCCCAGGAAGTCCGATATCTGGTTTGCCGGGATGCCTCTTCCATAGCGCAGGCTATTCGAACTATGGCTATCCGAGGTGCGCCAGCAATCGGGGTCGCTGCTGCCATGGGGATTGCTTTTGCCGCAAAAAAGAATCTATTCCTTCCCCCCCAAGCCTTCCTTAAAAGCTTTGAGAAGATTTGTGATAAAATGAGAAAGACAAGACCCACGGCAGTCAACCTTTTCTGGGCCATCAACCGGATGAAGGGGATATTCAATGAGTCTTCTCTTGATGTTAAAAAGATGGGAGTTAGGTTGGAAAAGGAGGCCCTCAAAATTTACAGCGAGGATATCGAAATTAATCGAAAGATAGGAGAGCATGGTAAGGATCTTATTAAAAATGGCTCAGGGATCCTTACCCATTGCAATGCAGGGGCTTTGGCAACTGCTGGCTATGGCACAGCCCTTGGGGTGCTCTATGCGGCCTGGGCAGAAGGTAAAAGATTCCATGTCTACGTCGATGAGACCAGGCCTATGCTTCAGGGAGCAAGGTTAACAGCCTGGGAGCTCAGGCAGACAAAAATTCCGATAACGGTCTTAACCGATAATATGGCGGGCTGGTTGATGAGCCAGCAAAAAATCAACATGGTGATTGTGGGAGCAGATCGAATTGCCCGGAATGGGGATACGGCAAACAAGATTGGAACCTATGGCCTAGCTGTTCTCTCAAAATATCATCACATCCCTTTCTATGTTGCAGCTCCCATGTCCACCATTGATCTGACAGTCGCCTCTGGACGGGATATTCCAATTGAAGAAAGAGATATCAAAGAAGTGACCCATTTTCGAGGGTACCCTGTCACCCCTAAAGGAGTAAAAGCCTATAACCCAGCTTTCGATGTGACCCCCTACTCCCTGATTCATACCATTATCACGGAAAAAGGGCTGATTCGAAAACCCTTTCATAAGAATTTAAAAAAATGTTTGTAACTATAGTCTCGGTTGGGGTGACGATGCTGGTATCCCTGCCTGCCCTGCCTACCGGCAGTCAGGCGGCAGGGAGGCGTTTCGTATTTCGTCAAAAAGGTTAGCGTTAAAGATTTAGAAGACGAACATCGTAGCCGTTTGACGATATGGGCATCTTTGCCGTTGCCGTTAGACAAAGCATTTATTTTCTAAGCAATCAATGAAGAACTCAATTATTACTCTGCTCACCGATTTTGGTACAAAAGATCATTATGTGGCCTCGATGAAAGGAGTGATTTTAAGTATCAATCCCCGGGTTACCCTGATTGATATTACCCACGAAGTGCACCCGCACGATATTCAGGAAGGCGCTTTCATCCTGGCCAATAGTTATTCCTGTTTCCCCAAAGGGACGATTCACCTTTCTGTGGTGGATCCTGGGGTAGGGGGGATAAGAAACCCTATTCTTCTTGTGACTCAAAAATATTTTTTTGTAGGTCCTGACAATGGTCTTTTTACTCTCATTTCACAGAGGGAAAAAGTTAAGCAGGCGGTGGTCCTCACCAATAAGAAATATTTTTTACTGGAAGTCAGCAGTTCCTTTCATGGGAGAGACCTCTTTGCCCCCGTGGCTGCGCATCTCTCAACCGGTGTTGCCCCCTCAACCTTTGGGGAGAGGACGGATCATTGGGTGGAGCTCGCCTTGGGCAAACCTGAATTAAGGGGCGACAGGTTGATCGGGGAGGTCATCCATATCGACACCTTTGGCAATCTCGTCAGCAATATTGATGAGAAAACCCTTTTCCGGTTTATGAAAGATCGACCTTTGGTAATCCATGCAGGAAGGAAGATTATCCATGGCTTAAAAAAAAGGTATGAGGAGGAAGAGAAAGGGAAACCCATTGCAATTCTCGGAAGCGGAGGGTTTCTCGAAATTTCTATAAGAGAAGGAAGTGCTCAAGAATTTCTGAAATTTAAGAGGGGAGATCAAATCATACTACAAGTGATCAGTGATCAGTAATCAGTGATCAGTTAATTTTATTTTTTAAACAGGTTATGGACGCCAGTTAAGGAGTAAATGATGATTTCTAAGAAAGCAAAAGAGATTCCTCCGTTCATTGTGATGGATGTGATGGAAGAGGCTCAAAAATTGGAGAGGATGGGGGAACATATCATTCATCTGGAAGTGGGGGAGCCGGATTTCGACACCCCCGAATGTATCAATGAAGCGGGTTACCGTGCGATTTGTGATGGAAAGACCCATTATACCCACAGCATGGGCTTAATCGAGTTAAGGGAAGCCGTCGCTGAGGATTATTGGAAAAAATATCGGGTGAAGGTGTCACCCGAACAAATTCTTGTGACTTCAGGGACCTCTCCGGCCATGCTTCTTCTTTTTTCCGCTTTATTGGAAGAGGGCGATGAGGTGATCCTTTCCAACCCTTATTATCCCTGTTATCCCAATATCATTCGGTTTGTTGACGGAATCCCTGTCTTTGTCAAGGTGTTGGAAGAAGAAGCTTTCCAGTATCTTCCCGAGATGATTGAAGAGAAACTAAGCCTGAAAGTTAAAGGAATCATGATCAATTCACCTTCCAATCCTACCGGAAATGTGATGTCTGCGGAGAGAATGAAGAAGATCTCAGAATTCTCTCCTTTTATTCTCTCTGATGAAATTTATCATGGGTTGGTCTATGAAGGCGAGGCCCATTCGATTCTTGAGTTCACGGATCATGCTTTTGTCATTAATGGTTTCTCAAAACTCTATGCGATGACCGGATGGAGACTCGGATACCTGATCGCACCCAAGGAGTTTATCAGGCCCATGCAAAAACTCCAGCAGAACCTTTTCATCTCGGCCAGTTCCTTTGGCCAATGGGGGGCCCTGGTTGGCCTAAAAGAGGCTGAGAAAGATATTCAAAAAATGCGAGATACCTACGACCAGCGACGCCGTTTTTTAATTCCCAGGCTGAGAGAACTGGGATTTGGAATCACGGTAGAGCCCACAGGAGCTTTTTATACGTTGGCCAACGCAAAAAGATTTTCCAACGATTCTTATCGATTGGCCTTTGACATCCTCAAAGAGGCAAAGGTGGGCGTGGCCCCCGGCATCGATTTTGGAACAAATGCAGAGGGATATCTCAGATTTTGTTACGCCAATTCCCTGGAGAACATTGCCGAGGGGATGAATAGGTTGGAAAGGTACTTAAAGAAATACCGAGCATAAACCTTATCGCTTTAATTGTATGGTACGACCTCAATTCTTAATAAAAATAATTGGAGCATCACAAAACCTTAGGTGACGTAGAGTGGGGTGGGTGTTTAGTTCCTTTAAGCAAAATTGACAACTGGAACTGAGCGATTGATCGCAAAACTCTTTTTTGTGCCACTTAATGCGCTCAATTTCTTATAGTGTTGTTGTCTCAAGATAACTTTCACCGCAGTGTGGACATGTAATAATAGGGACATTTTCTATGACCAATATGTCCTTGCTCTTACATTAAGTAGGGTACATATACTTTACTTTTCCTCTTAATCATTCGGGAGGCCTGATGGGCTTTTCTTAAGGGTTCGGGAAAACGGAATCCCCGACAGCTTTCAAGGACGAGTTCGATACTCGTCATCAAATCAATTCGATGGCCAGGAGAGATAAAAAGAGGCTTCACGCTATCTTTCGTTCTTAAAACAGCACCTACTTTTTTCCCTTCTTTTCGAATCCACTCATAACTTCCTTTAGGAAGTCCTGGAGAAGTAAATTCACGTAACAAAGGGGTCTTGGCACAACCGATCGATGGGAGATCAAACACTAAACCCATATGCGAGGCAAGGCCTATTCCTCTGGGATGGGCAATGCCTTGACCATCAAACATCATGAGATCAGGTTTTGTTTTTAACTTCTGAAAGGTTTTGATCAGAATGGGTCCTTCCCGGAAACTCAAGAGGGTAGGGATGTAGGAGAATGGAACTTTTCCATCACAGGTGGCGGCCTCAAGGATTTCCATTTGGGGAAATGACAGAACAACGATCGCACCGAAAAGACGATTCTCACTTTTTGAGTAGGCGACATCTCCTCCTCCGATGGCGTTTATTTTCGAAGAGGGGTTTTTTAGAATAATCTGATTCTTTAATATTTCCTGAATTCGGATGGCTTCTTTTGGGCTGACGTTCCAAGGATGGAGTGGATTCATTATCTCGCTATCCGCATAGCGCTAAGCGCTTAGCGTCTTTAAGTTACGGTGAGACTTTTTCAATTTGACTATTGTTCACTTTAAGGATGGAGAGGGTTCGAATGGCTTTTCCGTCTTCGCCAAATCCTTTTAAACCAGAGACACCCTGGAAATATTTAACCTGCCGAATTTCTTCTTTTAGCTGGAGAGGGGAGGGAATCCATTTGGATTGAAGAATATCTTTTAAAAATTTAGCTCCATCGTAACCCAGGGCTTCAAGAATTTCAGGGTCTCTTTGATAGGTTTTTCGAAATTCCTGAACAAAATGGGCAACCAAAGGGGAAGAATCTCTTTTAAAAAAAGCATCGACAAAAACAGCTCCCTCGGCGGTTTTTCCAGCCGTGGAGATCAGGCCGGGACCATTCCAAGAATTGATACCTAAGAAGGTTCCCTTTACATCGAAATAAGCCATTTGAGCAAGAATGATGGCTACTCGATCATGAGTGTCAGGAATGAAAATTCCATCGACAGAACGGAGGGGCTTGAAATCCTCTTCTTTTTTTCTCTTCGAGTCGGATTTTTGAATGGCCTCAATCTTAAAAAATCCTTTGATCTCTTGACTGAAATCCGTCTGATCCTCTTGATAAACGACAACTCCTGATATCTTTCCTCCCTTTCGAGACACCTCTTGAGTAAAAAGGTTCTTGAAATAGAGTCCATAGGGAGAGTTTGGATAAAAAACGGCAAAGGTTCGAAGATCCAAATTTTCGATCGTATAGTCCACAAGGGTTTGGACCTGATCAGAAGGGAGGAGGGAATTCTGAAAAAGGAAGTCACCCTTCATTTCTTTTTGAGAGAAGGTGAGAAGAGGGACTCTCACCTGTTGAGCCTTCTTGACGGCTCTCTCGGATGTGCTACTGAGGAGAGGGCCAATAATGGCCATCACTTTTTCTTGAGTCGCTAATTCCTCCACAGCTTTTTCAGCCTCCCATGGACTTCCCTTCGAATCGCGGATGGCCAAGGAGATCATCGAGGAGTCCGTGTTTTTAATGGCACATTGGATTCCCTGAAGGGCTCTTTCTCCAAAAGAGCGATGGGGTCCGCTGAGAGGGAGAATCACTCCCACGGTATATTTGGATCGGGTGGAAAGAGGGATGGCTTCAAAAAGCTCTTTAGTCTGGGCCGTATAGTCCATGCCCCGGTATTCTTTCTCCAATTCCGTAAACAACCTTTTTGCGAGCGTGTCATTTCCCTGGCGCTTGGCCGCCTGGGCCAATTTCAATTTTGCATAACCCCCTGCATAAGCGCCTCGATAGAGAGATTCGATAGATTTTAATTCCTCTTCCGAGCTATAGGCATCAATGACAGACCTCACCTTTTTTTTCAACTCGTTATTGGATTCCCCTGGGGATTCCCCTAAGGATTCCCCTGGGGATTGTCCAGGGACGAGGATTCCTTTTCCATACCAATGAAGGGCATTCAGATGATCTTTCAAGTCAAAGTAATTGTCTCCCAGAAGGGTGAAGACCTGGACCATCCTGGGGGGTGCCAGAAAGGTGGATAGAAGTTCGTTTAAAATGCGAACAGCATCCTTTGGCCTCTTGAGCTGGGTGTAGCAGATTCCCATTCTGAATTTAGCTTCGTTGAAAAGAGGACTTTTTGGAAAATCCGTTGTCAATGTCTTAAAACGCCAGAGAGCCCTTTCCGTATCCCCTTTTGAGAGAAAGATTTCGCCTTCGCGAAAGAGAGAGGCATCATCCAATGGCAAAGAGGATTGGGTCAATCCATGGCTTTGGATAAAAAGCAGGAGAAAGAGGGAAAGAGACAGATTCCATGCTTTAACTCTTTTGCTGTTCATTGGGGGTGACATAATAAATTTCAGGAAGGTCACGATAAGTCTCGTTAAAGTCTATCCCGTAGCCTACGATAAAAACGTTCTCAACCTCTTTTCCAACATAATCCGCTTCGATCTCCACTTCCCTTCGAGCCTTCTTGTCTAAAAGGGCACAGATCTTAACAGAACGGGGATTTGAGAGAGCCAGTCGATCCTTCAGAAACTGAAGGGTATGACCGCTGTCAATGATATCCTCGATGATCAGGACATCCTTCCCCTCAACAGGGGTTTCGATATCCTTCGTGATCTCGATCATGCGAGACGTCTCCATCCCCGCCCTATAACTGGCCAATCGCACAAAATCGATTTGGACAGGGATCTTGAGTTGGCGGACCAAGTCAGAGAGAAACATGAAGGCCCCTTTCAGAATACAGACAAGGATCAATTCCCTCCCGTTATAGTCACGAGAAATTTGATCGGCAAGGTTTTTTACAATCGATGTGATCTCTTCTGCGGTGATCAGGCGATTCAATCGGTGCTTGTCCATAGGCTTTAGTTAAAAAACAATGGTTTCGTCTAAAGGAAACGGTAAGGATGCCCGTATCGTCTTTGGGTAAAGGCAATGGTTTTAAATCATTATCCCTACCCCATTGACCTTTCACCTAACTGGCTTCTTCGCCCTAACCTCTCAACCTGGCCGAATAGATCATTTTAATGGTTCTTGCCTACCCGAGGTAGATGGGGTGACGATCCCACCATAAAGCCTTACAGGGCATGTTCCAAAACCACGATCTCCATCTGTTTGGGAAGGGTCCCTTTATCAAAAGTGGCTTCACTGACCTGAGGTCGTTTTGTGTTCGTTTTCCCTTTTATAAAATCCTCCACTGGGGCAATCGGAAATCCGCATTTCTCTGTTTTGAAATGCATGGGGATGAGGACTTTAGGTTTGATTAGTTCGGAGACGCGTGTGGCCTCTTTGGGGTCAATGGTGAAAAATCCCCCCACGGGGATCAGAAGAATGTCCACCGGACCGATTTCAGCCAGTTCTTTATCACTCAGGAGATGACCCAGATCTCCAAGATGACAGAGTTGAAGTTGGTCGATCGTAAGCGTGAAGATGGTGTTGGCTCCTCGCTCACTTCCCTTCGAAGGGTCGTGGTAGGTGGAGACACCCCTTATCGAGATTCCCTTTGTTGTTTTGGAACCACTTCCCTTTACGATCTGGGGCGTTCCAGGAAGACCCTTGGTATAATTGTGATCGGCGTGATCATGACTAGTTAAAACGAGGTCTGCCTGGTCATTAATCTTTCCATAAGAAAGCTGGCCGCCAAAAGCCCCAGGTTCGTATGGGTCTAAGATGATTTTAGTCCCCTGATCGGATGTGATTAAAAAAGCTGCATGTCCATAATATTTGATCTTCATCTAAACCTCCTCTTTTCTCAAAGCCAACGACCATAGACGATGAACGATAAGCAATGAACAATGTACAATGAACCATAGACGATGAACCTAACGCCTTATCTTTTTCTTAATTTGGTCTTAACCGACCTCTTTTTTCCAGAAAGAGTTCCTTTTTTGTCTCTTCGATCGTCAATCTTTAAAGTGGTTAGAACTCGCAGCGCTCCTTTTTTAAAGGGGGTCTGGTGCATTTGGAGGGCGATGTGAAATAGGGTTTTGAGATCCCCCTCAATGTTTGTCCCCATGGATGAAAGTTCATAGTGGACTTTTTCTTTTTTTAAAATACGAAGGCAATCTGCCACATAAGCGCTGAGGCTTGTCTCCCCGGTGCCAATCGGAACCACACTGATTTCTAAAATGGCCATGATTCTTCCTCCCAAAGGTTTTCTAAAAATTATCATCAACTTCACCGGTTGTCAACGGTATTGATACAATAAAAATATTTTTGTTTTTGATGAGGAATAGGATATAATGATCCAAACTGCCGATGAGCCAGCCTCAAGAAATTTCAGGGATGATTGCTTTTTCTGCAGGACTTCTCTCCTTTGCCTCGCCCTGCGTCCTTCCGCTCGTTCCTTCTTATATCACCTACATTACAGGGGTTTCCTTTAAGGAACTCACTGATGCTGAGGCTCGGTCGAAGTTGAGATGGGCTACCATTTTTCATTCTCTATTTTTTATCATGGGATTTTCATTGGTTTTTATCCTGATGGGCGCCTCGGCCACTTATCTGGGACAGTTACTGGCTCAATACCAATATTGGATTATGAAAGGGGGAGGGGTGTTGATCATTCTATTGGGCATCCACTTCACCGGGATCATCAACCTTCCTTTTCTCCAGATGGAGAAGAGATTTGAGATGAGGAAAAAACCCCTGGGTTATGCCGGATCGTTCCTGGTGGGATTAGCTTTTGCTGCAGGGTGGACCCCGTGTATCGGACCCATCCTCTCCACCATCCTGATCTATGCAAGCACATCCCAACGGATGTCCACGGGGATTCTACTTTTGACCTACTATTCGATCGGCCTGGGAATTCCATTTTTTCTTTCCTCTCTTGCCTTTAATTCCTTCCTCTCTGCCTTTGATAAGATCAAACGATACATGAGGGTGGTCACCATCGTGAGCGGTTTTTTCCTCATCGGCATTGGAGTTCTTTTCCTAACCGATACGTTTAAAGAGATCAATGCCTACCTGAACATGCTGACTAATCCCTGATCCACCCTCTCAAGGGCATAGAAGTCTGGTCGTCTTATAGTCTTGTGGTCTTGTAGTCCGTTGACTATACGACGAAGCGACAACCTGACTATTTGACTTCTTCTGCGTCATGCTAAACGTTACTGTCGGAGGCTCATCAAGGTGAAGATTCCTGCCAGGCCGAAGAGGATGGTAGGAATCCATGAGGAGAGAAATGGAGAGAGGACGCCTGATTTTCCAAAGGAGAGGAAGACATAAAAGGCAACGCCATAGGCAAATCCGATCATGACGCTGACGCCGATGTTCAGGGCGACTCCTCCTGATCGGCCTGTCTTCAGGGCGAAGGGGACACCGATCAGGATCATGATCAAATTTAAGAAAGGATAAGAGAGCTTCGCATAGAGGTCCACCAAGTAACGGGTGGAATCATAACCCGCGGATTTAATTTTTTTGATATAAGTGCTGAGTTCCGTGTAGCTCATTTCGAGCGACCTGCGTTCGATACCCTGGAGGGATTCCCAAGTCTCTGTCAGGGAGAGCTCAAGCTCCTTAAAGGGGGTTGTCTGAATAGAGCCCCCTTCATCAAAATCCCTGACCGAACCATCGGAAAATTTCCATTTCCCATTGATCCATTTTACTTCATTGGCGTCAATCCGCTGAAGGCATCGGAACTGATCGTCAAATTTATAGAGGGTAAATCCCTTTAAGGCTTTGTTCTCTGGATCGAGCAATTGAATGTTGAAGATATGATGATCGCTTCGATACCAGATCTTGTAATTTTTGAAGAAACTCGCAGGGGTTTCCTTTTTGACCTGCACAGACAGAAGATATCGGGCCTCCTGATTGGCATGGGGGACCAGATACTCATTGCCCAGGAAAGAACAGAAACCCATGAAAAGAGCAATGATAAACAAGGGGAAGATGATTCGGTAAAGGCTGACCCCTCCTGCTTTCATAGCGATGATTTCGCTATGTCGGGAGAGCGTTCCAAGGGTGAGGAGGGTAGCAAGCAAAGCCCCATAGGGAAGGGTCCATTGGAAAATGACCTCTGGAGTCTTATAGAGGAGGTAGAGAAAAATAAGGGTGAAAGAAGCTTGATGCTTAATGAAGAGTTCAATCTTCTGAAAGAAAAGGACAATCAGGTAGATGAGAAGTAGGCTGCTCAGGCTCAAGCTGAAGACCTTCAGATATTCCCTGAGGACATACCGATTTAGGACACGGTGACTTTCAAACATCTTTGCCAAGTTCTTTCCATTTCCGTTGAATGAAATTAAACCCTTCATTCAACCAAACCAAGGGTTTAAAAGGAGATTCCTTGGCCGTCTTAACCAGGAGATAGATGCCGAGGCCGAAGAAAAGAAAATTGGGGGCCCAACCTGCCAAGAAGGGGGGGATGGTTTTTTTCATGGCGAGGATTTCTGTGGCCGTGAAGGATATATAATAGGTCAGGATGATAAAAATGCTAAGAATAAAGCCATAGGACTTTCCCGAACGACGGGGTTGGATTCCGAGGGGAACCCCGATCAGGCCAAAGACGATGCAGGCAAAAGGAATAGAATATCGTTTGTGGAGTTCGACTTCCTGGGAGGTTGTATCTTGTCCTAATATCTTCATCTTTCTTATTTTCTCTTTAATCTCGTCCACGGACATTTCATGTTCTTTGAGCCTTGCCCCCCATGCAGTAAAAATTTTTCCCAGTTCGAGTCTTAAATCGTAGGTATCGAATTTCATTTTTTGATAGACCTTGTTCCGAGATTCAAACCGATGGATATCTCCTTGAAGGAGCCTCAAGATTACCTCCTGGGTTTCCGGATTGTTGACGAGAAAACCCTCTTGGGCAAAGATTGTATGGACCTTCTCAGCGTCTCTTTCATCATAAATTAAAATTCCCTCCATCTTTTTCCCTTGAATGGGCACCTTATCGACATAGACCACAAGGCCATTGAACATATCATTAAAGACGCGTTCCTTGATTTCAATGTTCGCCTTGGATTGGGCAATACGATAGAGCGTTCCAATAAATCCCTGGTTTCCCCAGGGGAGGCCATAAAAGACCAAGAAAGTCGTGAAAAGATAAGTGCTGAGGGAGAGGATGGAAATAGGGAGAAAAAGTTGATACAGACTCACCCCGGAAGCCTTAAAGGCAGTAATTTCACTATCTCCGGATAGCCTTCCAAAGGAGAGAAGCGTTCCCAAAAGAAATGCCATTGGAATCGTGAAGATCAAGAATGAAGGGGAGATAAAAAAGAGGAGCATTAAAATCTGGGAGAAGCCGACCCCGCTGACGATTAATTCGATGAGTCTGAGGATTTTATCCATCAGGAGAATCACCGTAAAGGTCAGTAGCGCAATGAAGAAAATAGGGAGGGTTTCTCTGAGGATGTAAAAGTAAGTTGTTTTTTTCATTTTTTGACTATTCTAAGGGACGGATAGGGGGATGTCAAGGAAGGGCTGGAAAAGCTTGACAAATTTCGATGAATAGATTAAAAATGAATAAGATCGCGGGGTGGAGCAGTCCGGTAGCTCGTCGGGCTCATAACCCGAAGGTCGCTAGTTCAAATCTAGCCCCCGCTACCAAATAATTCAAGGACTTACTGTAAATCAGTAAGTCCTTTTTCTTTGGAGTGTGATAGACTTCCGAGTTTCTGGATCCTATAGAGATCACATCCTCTATTGTTTCTCTTTCTTCTTTCTTTCCCTTTCCAATTCTTTCTGGAAACCTTCCACCTTCTCTTTGAACTCGTCCGTGACTGTCTTCGACTGAATGTGGTCAGTAATGATGTGAGGAGTCATCAATAAGACCAGCTCCGTCTTCTTATCTTGAAAATCATGTTTCCCGAAAAGTGCCCCAACCAGGGGAATTCTGCTAATCAGTGGCACACCTCCCTTATTCCTTTTTCTTCTATCCTCAATCAGTCCCCCGATGACGATGGTCTGTCCTTGCAGTACGGAAAGGGTTGTTTTGGCGGTCTTTTTATTGAAATAGGGAACATCTGTTCTACCAAAAACGCTTTTAGTATCCGCATCGCTTTTTTCAATCTCAATCTCCAAGGTAATCAAACCGGCATCGCTAATACGCGGTGTCACAGCGAGGATAATGCCAACATCTTTGTATTCAATCGTACCTTCAATGACCCCAATGGTTGACGTTGAGGTGGTTGTGTAAGTGTTCGTCAAGAGGGGTTCGGAAGTCCCGATTTGAATCTTGGCCTCTTTATTATTGGAGGCAAGAATGTGAGGAGAGGAAATGACATTTAAGCGGTTATCATCTGCTGCAGCACTGATCGCAGCGGAAATTCTTCCTCCGAGTTCGACAATAGAATATCGAACACCGGCTGAGGCCACGGTCGTCGCAGCAAGACTAAACGGGTCGGTAGGGGGCCTTCCCTGGACGACCACCTCCTGAGCATTAGGGGGGCTACTTGAGAGGAACCTCGCCCATTCAATCCCAAACTTGTACGTATCATCAAGGGTGATTTCTGCCAGCAACATCTCAATTAAAACCTGCTTTGGGTAGATATCCAGTTTCTTCACCGCTTCTAAAATGCTTTTATAATCCCTGGCAAAGGCCCGGATCACCAACGCATTGTTTGTCTCATCGACCACAATATGGATCTCTCCTTCCGTGGCCGCACTTCCCTCTTCCTTGGAAGGAGTTGCCGTTGGAGAGGGTGTGGACGGGGTAGTTGGAATCGGTTTGACCCCCCTCGGGTATTCAGGGGCCGTCACCTTCTCCTTAAACTCTGCCTTTTTTTCCTTCGTTGTCACAAATACCTGCTTTAAGACTTCAGCCAGATCCTTGGCTTTCGCATTCTGGACATAGTAGACGAAAACACTGTATTTCGTCCCCTCCGTAGGTATTTTGTCGAGTTCCTTCAGCCACCCCTCCACTTTCTCAAAAATATTTGGAATAGAACTGACAACCAGGAGCGAGTTAATCCGTGTAATGGGTGTGAAGGTAATTCCAACCCCTCTCCCCGATTTGGTGGAGACCTCGAAGGATGCAAAAATCCGCTCCATCTCCTTGGTAACCTCTGTAACATCCGCATTGATGACGGGATAGATTCTAATCCTCAAATCTGTGAAGATGTCTAAATCAAACAGATTGATGATGTCCACAGATTTTTTTACATTTGAGGCGAGGTCGCCAATGATGAGGATGTTATGAGGAGGGTGCTCCACAATATCTGCCCCGTCCGAAAGGAATGGTTTGATCATCTTAGAAACTTCCGTGACGGGGATATATTTGAGGGATAAGATTTGGATCGTGTATCTTTCTTCGGAAACGGGTTTTCCGGGTTCTGGGATCATGGGAGAGACGGGCAGTTTCTTGGCTTCACCCAATGGCACGATTTCATAGAAGCCGTCTTTTTTAACGGCGGTTGCACCATTTAATTTAAGAATCGATTGGAAAATTGGGAAGACATCCTTGGAGGCAATCTGCCCAGAGGTATGGATATTGACCACGCCCTTGACCCTTGGATCGATGATATAGCTTATTTTCATGATTTCCGCCATGACACGGATGACTTCATAGATATCGGCATTGTCAAAATTAAAGACAACTCCTTGACTTGGTCGTGGGTCTCCGGGTTTTCCCATCACAGGAGTAGGCGGAGGTTGAGGAGGGACAGAAACCGTAGGTTTCGGTGGGCTGGGAGTTTGGGAAATCGTTGGAATGGGAGGTTTGGGGGTAGAGGGTATGGCAGGCTTAGAAGGTGTTGGGGTTGGACTGGAGGCATTTTGCTGAGAGAGCGTGTTTTCTTTCTCTTGTTGAGGATGGTCGGTCTGCTCCAGGGGGGCCCTTTCCAGCGGCTTTTCCTTGAGCTGTGGCTTTGTTCCAGAGCAGGCGATGATTCCAACTACCAGGGCCAGGATAAGAAATTTTAAAAAATTGTATTTTATTTTTTTCATCATGTCATCAGCCTCCCTTGATCAATTTCATCTATTTTCTTGTGTTGGCATCGCCGGTGTTGGAGCAATGGGTGTGGGAACCTCTGGGGTCGATTTTCCGGGTAAAGGAGCTCCTGGCGTTGAAATTCCAGGTGTTTGATAGGAAGGAGTTCCCCTTCTTCTGATAGCAGGAGAAGAGATGGAAGGTGTTACAGACCCTGGAACCGGGGAGGGTGGGATAATCTTCTCTTGGACCGACTCTGTGGATGGGGTAGGGCGGGGAGCTTGGGGGAGAGTTGCCCTAAGGGCAGGTGTTGGTGCAGGAATCGTACTGGTCACCGTTGCGGGTTTCGTCTCTGTCTTCGTATAAATTCTTTGCTTGGGTTTGCTCAGATCGTAAAGAAGAACTTCAAAACGATCTTCCTCTGCTTCCAAAGTAATTCGGTCAGAGGAGATATGAGTTACCTTATATTCTCCAATTTTTTCTCCCAGCTTGATCGTAAATGTTTCCCTTTCCCCTTTTCGAAGAGGCCTTCCGGGATGAGCAATGGAAGCGGCTTGATAATCTTCGAGCATTGTTATCCCATATAAAAGGATCTGAGGACGAACTGCCGGTTTGTTAGCCTCCGCTCGAATGGGGAAATCTTTTCGATCCGGATTAAACATGTTTTTTTCTGCCATCACAAGGCTGGTTTGAATAGAGAGGGGTTCTTTGGCTGGCTCCGGGGTTGCCAGGGATTCGGTTTTTTTCTCAGCGGGCTTGGTTTCTTCCTTTTGTGTATTAGGAAAGAGCTCGGTTGCCTGAGTCCATACCTCATAATTTTTAAAAGCAAGAAGGAGCATGATACCTAACGCCAAAACACTCAGGATTCCATATTTCAATGACATGATCCTCCCTCCTTTTTATTTCGTTTTTCCACCCTTCATCCATCCGGAGATGACCAAGCTCCCCTGAATATGGGTGGGCATCCTGGGATTCATCACCAGCAGGTTCATTTCTGTAATCATCAGTTCTTTTTCATGCTGCTCAATATCATGGATCAATTGGCCGAGACTGAATAGGCTTTGGGTAGGATTCAAATCGATCTGGACCGATACCTTCCTGTAATAATTCATCTCTTTGGGCTCCAGGATTCTGAAACTCCGAATTTGAATATTATTCTTTTCTGAAAGCCGTTTAATAATCTCCTGTAAATGAACGGCCCCAAGTTGAGGAGTTTCACCGGGGAGAAGTCTCTGCAGAACCTTGTCATAGACCTTAAGCGTGCGATCGAGTTCCTCCTCGATCACCTTGCGATTCTTGACAAACTCGTCGTATTTCAATAGGACTCGACGCTTTAAGGTGATCTTTTCCTCGGTACGCTTCCCTGCCTCGAGGAGAGGTTGAACTCCAAAAAAATAAATTAGGATCACCATCACGATTCCGAGGAAGACCCAGAAAATTTTTCTTTGTGAAAACCCCATCTTTTTAAAAAATGGACGCCTTTTAAACATCAATTCTTCCTGCCTTCAATTTGAACCTTGATTCTAAATCTTTCTTTTTCTTGGTCTCCCCCAGACCTCATCTGTCTCTCCTTGGTCACAGGGGCTGAAAATTCAACCCTTTCGAAAAGGGGCGATTTATCAATCAGGGAGATTAAATCGGAGGCCGAATCCGCATATCCGTTCATTTCGATCTCTTTCCCATCGTATTTGAGATTCCAGATCCATACCGTGATGGGGAGGAGTTGGGTCAATTCATTCAAAATGGCTACCTTACTGATCTCACCCGATTTGATCTTTTCCATTTCCGAAATTTCCTTATCCAAGACTTCCTTCCTCTTTTGTAATTTCTCGATAGCTTCCACTTCAGGTTTTCTTGTCTTGATCTCTGAGTTGATGGCTTTCAACTCATTCCGGTCATGCAACCAGACGCCTACCCCCCAGGACAAGGCAAGCACTATGGCAAGAATGCTGAAGATCATAAAGAGGGGTTTTCCAATTTGCCTTACTTTTTTTCTCATCTCGATTGGAAGAAGGTTGAGTTGAAATGGAGACTTGATCAGCCCCTGTAATGGAATCCCAATGGACCCATAAATTTTATGAAGGCCGTGCGATTCTTTCTTTCCCGCATCAATACGATTCAATGGAGGAGGTGAAACAGTTTGAATGGAATGGGTTTCTCTGAGGTGGGTTCGGAAGGTTTCATCCCCTCCCCATCCGTAGGTATAGAGTGTTGATTTCGGAATAAAGTCGTCATCCAACCCAGATCGCCGGAGGGTATCCAATATGTTTGATTCCTTCTCCTCGGGAGGGAGAGGAAGATAGAAACTCTCTTTCCAATTCTTTTTTTGAATCAAATTTATCTCAAAAAAAGATTCAGCCACCTCCAGTAACACCGATCCCTTTTCATTTTGAGGCCCACGGTGATAATAGAAGAGATTAAGCGACCCGATGGGAGGGATCTGGATGGAGGCAGGTTCGATACCGATTTTTTTTAACAGGGATAGGTAAACATCCAATTCAATCTTTTTGATAAACACAGCAATGAGGTGGAGTTTCTCTTTTTCTTCTCTGAGGATTTGGTAATCAAAATAGACCTCCCCTTTCTCGAATGGGGTGAATCGGGGAACCTCGTATTCGATCACCTTTCTTAAATTCTCTTTGGTGGCAACAGGAAGGGTGATGAAACGGACGACCGTTTTCTCTCTCGGGACGGATAGGGAGACCTTTTCCTTTTTAAGATTATATTTGTTGATAAACATGTTGATCGAATTGAGGATTTGGACTTCTCGCTCCTCTGTTTGATTTTCTGGCAAAAGGGGATGAACTTCATCATCCACCAGGGTGATCTTGTGAAAGGATTTTTTGAGAAGGGTGAGAATGAGATGATTCTTCCTGAAATCAATTCCAAATCCAAAATCAGAAAAGATTGAATTCATTTTTCTTGTCCTAAACGGGACCTGCCTTTGCCCTTAAACAGAGAAAAGGGTTAAAGAAGGACATCTACCCATTGAATCATTTTACGGTGGCTCTCCTCGGTCGGGGCTATCTTCACGATCGCCTTGATTCCACGCTTCGAGTCGCCCTCTTTATACTTGGCTCTGGATTCGATGGTGTAATAAGAAGTCATGCTCCTAAATTGAATCAAGGGGCTAATCTGACCAATCAATGGAGCCAATTCAGGTACCCTTTGGAGGAGATCGCTTTGGTTTTCGAAAGTCTTCTCCTCACGGGCCTGGACGATCTGCCGAGCCATTGGTGGGGAGATGCCGAGGATCATTCTTAGGGCAGCCTCGGTCGCGCTATTGATATCAATCTGTTGCATGGGTGAGTAGATGGAGAAAATATCCTTGAGCCCGATGAGAGAGTCCTGGGGAGTTTCCTCCTCTGTCTTCCTTTTCCTCCCGTAAAAAAGATCGGGAGTGATGCCGCGGATGAGAAGCATTTCTTCAATAGAGCTCAACGGTCCGTTTTTACAAAAGTAAGGTTCCTTCAGGGATTGATAATAGTCATTCTCGGCCCCATTGATACGGTAAAAATCGTCCGTATCCCTCCAATCCATGATGGAGTCAACGATGATCTCCCTTTTCTCCAACTCCACACCAAGATTTTCAAGGATTTTTTTAAGCATCTGTTCAGAGACAAGATTGATATTCACCTTCCCTGCTTCGCTCGTGACCCTGACCTCACAGACTCCCCGATCGAAAGAGAAGAGGTAAGGCCTCCCATCTGTCATCCATTCCTTTTTTTCCGTCGGGATTTCTTCGAGTTTAAAGGTCTTCCTCAGTTGTTGAACTCTCGGATCATTTTTATAGACCAGCTCTGCCACAGCACGCTCTACCCCTCCTTCGGCCATGGCATGAGCTTCGAGTTCTTCTTTGTAATTCTTCGTGATATTGAGCTCCGTCCTCATGGCGAAACAGAATTCGAGGACGATCACCGAGAGAATGGTCACCACCCATAACACCAGAATGAGGGCGATTCCCCTCGAGTTTAAAATCCGAAAGGTTGTATTCGAATGCATCAATTTTGTGGCCTCAGAGGAACTTCAGGTGGAATCCCCCTGGTCCCTCTCGGAAAAGCAATCCTCACCTCTTCAGCTTGAAGAGCAGGAATAGAAGCGAGAAAGGAGAAAGGGGTCTCCTTTTCCTTTTCGTCCTTGTTTTTAAAAGTGAGGGTTATTCTTAATAACTTGGGCAACTTTTTCTCTTCTTTGGCATTCCATTCCTCCAGCCACTCCTCAGCCAGGTTCTTCTTCTCATCGGCCTCCCTGTAATATTCAAATCGGACATTTGAAATCCCTTCGTGAAGGGATACCCCCGTTTCCTCCTTTAGCTCTTCTTCAAAAAAATTACGGTTGAGGACCCTCTGTTCATAGAGCATAAAACGATCCTCTTTAAACTCATAAAGGACATGGACAAATCCTTCGGACCGCCTTGCCCGGATAGGGAGGGCTGAGACGAATTTTAAAGACTGCGGCTTCCCAAGAAATGCGAGATAATCTCCCTCGGCCTTTTCCGTCTTGATCCGATAGGGTACAATGGATTTAATCTGCTGGGAGATCAATTGAGAAAGGATCCGCCTCTTCTGCAAATCCTCTTTGATTGATTCTCCCCGCTCCCAGGCAGAATAACTCAGGCGAAACCCTCCGAAAATAATCAGGAGAATAAACCCGAGGATCGTCAAGGTGATCATTACCTCCAATAGGGTGAATCCTTTCCTTGAAAAGAGATCAACCGCTCTATTTTTTTTCTTCATCTTCTTGCCGTTTGACTGTTTTGTAGGATTCGATTCCCGTGGATCTTTCTTTCATGCCTGACTTCCACTGAACATTCACTTTAATCTGTAAGCATTCAACGGGAGGTTTAAAATCTAATCCTTTTTCTTCTATGGGAAGGAGGTCCAACTTCTTCACAAGGGTTTGCCATCGGTAATGGTTGTCAAACTCCCCTTCTTCTGTCCCTTCCTGGAGCTTTCCTTGGTTCGTGAGTTCCTCCATTTTCAGGGAGGCATAATGTGTCGCCTTGACATACTCCTCTGAGATCCTTCCGAGTCGCAGGCCCCCTGAAAAGAGTTCGAAGATCACCGCTAAAGAGATCCCTAAGATGGCTAAGGCAATGACCACTTCGATTAACGTAAACCCCGTTGTTGTGATAACATTCCTTGGTGAAGCTGGCAGCCTCATTTCAAATTTTCGTCTTGCCATTTTTTTAAGACCCATATTGTTACTCAACTACGGGGTAAATCCCTTCTTCATCCTTCTTAGCCTTCTCTCCTCTCAATCTTTACGATTCCCGTAAGAAAATCGACCATAATTTTATATCCCCTTTGATCCGGGCCATTGAGAAAGAAAATTCCCCCGTTCGATCCTCCATTGGGATAGAATTCAATGGTAGGGAGGTCAGAGGCGTACTGAGGAGGAGGGATATCCGATTCCACGATTTGAATTCCTTCTGGAAGAGAATAGGTTTTCTTATATTGCATCCCTTCCTTTTTCTCCTCTTGGTCAACTTCATCCACGGATTGGACACTCACCTGTCTCGTCGTCGAGTCCAAGAGAACCTGGTACGTCTGTCCCTTATTGACCGCTTCGCTCCGGCCATATCGGAGAATTCCGGAGACCTTTTTCGCAGCGGCTTTCAACTCGATGGTCGTTGAGAACCGAGACAGCGAAGGGATGACCAAAGCGGCAGAAAGACTGATGAGAATCAGGACGACCATCAACTCCAAAAAGGAAAAACCGTTCCTTTTCATTTTCCGACATCCTTCCAACTGACGATATCCTGGTTTTCTCCTTCGCCGCCCTCCGCGCCATCGAGGCCATAAGAGACAAGATCGTAATCGTAATGTTCACCCGGAGATTTATAGATATAAGGTCTTCCCCACGGATCCAAAGGAATCTCTTTAGGGAGATAAGGACCTTCCCATTTCTCTAATCCAGAGGGTTTTTCTCTCAGGACCTTTAACCCCTCCTCGGTGGTTGGGTATCTCCCCGTATCGAGACGAAAGGTATCCAGGGCCGTCCCGAATAGCTCAATTTGCGCCTTGGCTGCCTTCTGCTTGGCAGTGCTGACCTTGCCAAATAACCTTGGGCCCACCAAGGCAGCCAACAGACCGATGATGATGATTACAACCAGAATTTCAACCAAAGTAAACCCTTTTTGTCTTCTCATTTTTTTTACCATCCTCTTCATGACTAAAAAGGAATTTCATTGATGCTGAAGATGGCCAGAAGCATAGAGATCACAATGAACCCTACGATGATTCCCATGATGAGAATGATCAAAGGTTCCAAAAGGGAGACAAATCTTTTGATCGCATTCTGAACACTCTCTTCATAGGTGTCGGCTACCTTGATCAGCATTTCATCGAGTTTCCCTGTCTCCTCCCCCACACCGATCATATGTACTGCCAGTGGGGGGAATACCCCTGCCTCCTCCAAGGATCTTGAAATGGCCTTTCCTTCTCTGAGCTGGTCATGAACATGGGCTATGGATCTTGAGATAGCGCGGTTTTGAGAGACCTCTTTGGCTAGATTCAAGGCGGAGAGAATGGAAACACCACTCTGGAGCAGGGTCCCAAAAGTCCTTGAAAAACGGGCCACCTCCACTTTTTTAATTAGGTCACCGAGGGCCACCCATCTCAATTTAAACCGGTCCCAGCGGAACCTTCTTTCTTCCTCTTTGGTATAGATCCTAAACCCCAAGTAAAGGAGAAGGATGATCCCGAGCCCCGCCCACCAATAATTCCTCACCATATGGCTGATCGCGAGCATGATCTGTGTCGGAATAGGAATCGCCTGCCCCATATCTGAAAAGATTTTTTCAAACCTGGGGATTACAAATGTTACCAGAATGGCCACGGAGATCCCGCTCACGATCGTAAGAATAAGAGGATAAATCATGACGGAGATCAAGTAGTCTCGAATCTCCTTTAAACTTTGAAGATATTGGGCCAACCGGGGTAAGATCACTTCCAGAAAGCCCCCGGATTCTCCGGCCTTAACCATATTGACATAGAGCCTTGAGAAGATGCGGGGATGTTGGCTCAAGGCCTCAGCCAAAGAGTTCCCCCCCTCGATCCGGTTCAAGACATCTTTCGAGGTTTCCTTCAGTTTTTCATTTTCGGTTAATGTGCTTAAGATATTGAGGCTTCGGTCGATGGGTAAACCCGCAGCAATAAGCGTGGAGAGTTCCTGAGTGAAGACGAGTAAGTCCTTCATTCTCACCCGCTGAGGCCACATTGAAGAGAGACGAAAGGGGGTTCCTTTTCTCTGGGCCGAAGTGATCCGGATAGGGATATACCCCAATCGGTGAAGCCCCTGGATGACACTTTCTTCATCCTTTCCATCCATGAGACCTTCTACAGTCTCTCCCTTTAGGGTGGTTGCTTTGTAAAGAAAATCTGCCATCCGGTTTTATCCTAATGTTTCTTCTTGAGTGACTCGGATGACTTCTGAAGCCGTGGTCACCCCTTGCTTGACCTTTACCCAGCCATCCTCTCTCAATGTTCTCATCCCATGTTTTCGGGCTTCTTCTCTGATGACAGAGGAATCCTTTTTCTCCAAGATAAGTTTCTGAATCGCGTCTGACACCTTTAGAAATTCAAAGATCCCTGTCCGACCCCAGTACCCTGTATGAGAGCATCGCTCGCATCCTTTCACCTCGAAAAGGTTCAAGTTTTGATCCCCCTTCTCATCTCCTGTGAGTTCTCTCAAAATGGCTTGATCAGGGGAATAGGGTTCTCGGCAGGAGGGGCAGGCAACCCTCACCAGGCGTTGGGCCAGTATTCCAATAATCGTGGAGGAGAGCAGAAAATCCTCCATCCCCATATCGACGAGCCGTGTAACGGCGCTCGGAGCATCATTCGTATGAAGCGTGCTCAATACGAGATGGCCTGTGAGCGCTGAATGAATGGCGATGTCTGCAGTCTCTGCGTCCCGAATCTCACCAATGAGGATCACATCGGGATCCTGACGGACGATCGACCTTAATGCATTGGCAAAAGTGAGCCCGATCGAGGGTTTTACCTGGATCTGGTTGACCCCGTCGAGTTGATATTCCACTGGGTCTTCCACGGTAATGATTTTCTTCTCCGGGGAATTGATCTTTTCGAGGGCACAATAAAGGGTGGTCGTCTTTCCGCTTCCAGTCGGACCTGTGACAAGAATGATCCCATGCGGTCTTTGGATGAGTTCTTTAAAACCCCTCAGGGTATCTTCAGAAAATCCCAATCTTTCAACATCCAAAACAATGCTGCTCTTATCCAAAATTCTCAGAACCAGGCTTTCTCCGTAAATCGTAGGGATGGTCGAAACCCTGAAATCAATTTCTTTCCCTTTGACACGGAGGATGATCCGTCCGTCCTGGGGAAGCCGCCTTTCGGCAATATTCAATTTTGCCATGATTTTGACTCGGGAGATAATGGCGGACTGAAGCCGTTTCGGAGGTGATTCCACATCATGAAGCACCCCATCAATTCGGTAACGAACCCTGAACTGATTCTCAAAAGGTTCAAAGTGAATATCGCTCGCCCTCAGCTCAATGGCTCGGGTAATGATGAGGTTGACGAGGCGGATGACCGGACCCTCCGAGGCCATATCACGAAGATGGTCGACATCTTCCTCATTTTCGGCGTGGTATTCGGGGACGTGTTCCATATCCTCGATAATCTTCTCCATGGAGGTTGTTCCCGAACCATAATACTGTTCAATCGCCCATAAAATCCCTTCCTCTCTCGCATAAAACACTCGGACCTCATAGCCTGTAGCCACACGGATGGCGTCAATGGTGTAAAAATCGAGAGGATTGCTCATGGCCACGGCTAATTCGTTTTCAGTGAGACGAATGGGGATAAATTTTGATTCTTTCATGAATTCAAGGGAGAGATGATTAATGAGGACAGGTTCTTGTGGTAAATCCTTTATCGTGATAAAAGGAATACCTAAAAATTCCTCAACGGCTCCTCGATATTGCTCCTCGCTGATCAGCCCGGAACTGATGAGCCTTTCTTCAAAAGAAAGCTCTTGAGTAGATTGATCGGGAGGGAACAATTTCTCTAACTCCTCTTTCTGGATCATACCTTGCTCCACTAAAAAAGAGGCGATCTGAGAATGAAAGTTTGCCATTTCCGCTCCCGCTAAAAATCAAATACTCAGCCGTGGTATTCCATTATACCCAAATATGATGAGTCTGTATTAACCGAAAAGTTACATAACATCATACCACTTTCGCTATTTTTAGCAATAAGAGATTTTCTTTTTTATCATTGACCCCTTCCAGCCATCAACTTTGTGTTTTAATGAAATTATTTAAGTCTAACCTTTTGAATTTACATAAATTTACAGTACTTTGCGTGATTTTATTCCACGAAAAAGAATCATTGATTAAGCCTTTGAATGTTTGTATTAAAAGGCAAACATCCTATTTCAATAATATAGCACTAAAATTTGATTAAAAGTCCTGAATTAATGCTGATCTAATATTTTGCCAATAAAGCCAAACCCTCCGCAAAGTGGGAGGGAAAGCGGTGGGTCTTATTGAGGAAAGATGGCTAAGCTACAGATATACAATTGACTGGGACTCTCTTGCTCAGGGCGGTGAGGGGTTTGTCGTAAAGGTTGATTCTGACGATAATGGCATCTTTGAGCGGACGATCACTTCAGACAGTGAGCTCACCGGTGATGAGTTTATTCGGTGGACAGCTGGATTAGGGTATTTGGGTTTTATTAATAAGGTTTTTGAATTGGGACTCCTGAAATCATTTCAAAGTATCGCACATTGCTGGTAACCAGCTTCAGGTTTTCTTCCAGTGCAGTCCCAGCAATGAATGCGTCTGGGATTACCAGGCCATGGCTTTTGCGGTAGGGGGATACATCCATAAAAAGAAAGACAGAACCAATGAGAGAATCGCAAATAAGATTTCTGATGGTGCCTATACCCAGATTTTTAATCAAAGGCATTAACGGACTGGGCCCCTCATTCAGGGAAGGTGGCCTATCTTCGATATGCTTATAGATTGAAAGATATTGCAGAGCATTTAGGTTCCCATTATGATAGAGTGAGTTAAGCAGGTAGACAAAAATAATGAAATTAAAATGAAGGATTGTAAGACCTGACCCATAATCCTATATTTTTAACTTGACATGTTAAATATTAAGGGTTTAAAATGAAGTCATGAAGCCCCGTGTATTAGCCAGAACGATTCAGAAAGCATTGAAGTCATTCCCCGCCATTGTGGTCACGGGTCCACGTCAATCCGGGAAGACCACGCTTTTGAAAATGCTCTTCGCGAAAACGCACCGATTCGTCACCTTAGAAGATCCGGATGTAAGGATGAGAGCCAAGGAGGATCCACTCCATTTCCTGGATCAATATCAGCCACCCCTTATCATCGATGAGATCCAATATATCCCTGAATTGTTGTCTTATATTAAAACACGAATTGACCAGAATAGGAAACCTGGACAATGGTTGTTTACTGGTTCACAACATTTTACCCTCATGCAAGGCATTAGTCAATCTCTTGCAGGAAGAGCTGCTATTCTTTCACTTTTGCCTTTTTCATTCTCTGAAAGAATAGGTTTAGGAAACGCTTCTATAGAAATAGCAGACTGGCTGAAACAAATGAATCCGAGTGGGCAATGTGAAGATAAGGTTTCTTTAAATGAAGTGCTATTGCGGGGGAATTATCCCGAAATTGCCAGTAAGAGGTCAGTTGATCGCCAGCTCTGGTGTGGTTCTTATATTTCCACTTATTTAGAAAGAGATGTCAGAAATCTTGCCCAGATCGGAGACCTCAGTCAGTTTGAAAGGTTCTTGAGGCTTTGCGCGATTCGGACAGGTCAGCTTCTCAATCTCTCAGATTTGGCAAAAGAGATCGGGATGAGTGTGCCTACCATTAAGAGATGGCTTTCCATATTGGAAACAGGATACCAGGTTTACTTCCTCTATCCCTACTACAAGAATGTAGGCAAGCGGTTGGTTAAAAGCCCTAAGATGTATTTCAACGATACGGCTTTGGCATCTTATCTGTTAGGCTTGCATGACCGGGAGACCTTAATAAATAGTCCTAATTTCGGGAATCTTTTTGAAACCATGGTCGTCACCGATCTCTTAAAACGGTTTCTCCATTTTGGACAGATGCCTTCCATGTATTATCTGCGTACACGGGACGGGCTGGAAGTGGATTTGGTTCTGGAATTCGGGCAGAAGTTGTATCTCTTCGAGATCAAGAGCGGGATGACGATCTTACCCAGACATGCTTCCTCACTTGTGAGAATTAAAGGAGACTTGAAATCTCTCGTCAAAACCTCAGCGATTATCTCCGCATCGACAAGCAATTTTCAAGTCCAAAACTCCATTTATAATTATAACTGGAAGAACCTTCTTGGACGATAGAAAACCTTCTGACGATGATCACCCTCTCCGTTGTTTTCTTAAATGCTAAAGGAAAAAAACAATATTGAGCAAAAACAACAAAAGAAATGAAATTAAAATGTGATGGTCTTGTAAAAAGTCTGAAAAGCCTATTATCTGTCATTCCGCGCAAGCAGGAATCCAGCATTTTCAAGCACTTAGAATTCTATGGATTCCCGTTTCCACGGGAATGACGACTTTTTACGATTACGTCAAATGTAGGATTGTAAGACCTGCCCCACTGTCTCGGGGCAGCCCGTTTTATGTTAGCCTGCTGCTCCGCGCCCCTGGCTGCCACTATTTTCATAGATCTTTTGAAAGTGATAACCATAAATGGAAAGCCGAACACATAAAGCGACGTGTGCAGGATATCGACAGGCAGTCCATAAAAGCGTCTTCCAGTAATAAAAGCGCCCCTTCCCAACAATTCCAAGGGTCCAGATAGATTGGAAAAAGGCCTTAACATAGCATAGCTTGAATGTCTCTCTCCCTTTCTTAGGAGGGGTGTAATTGGCCAAGAATACGGCTATCCGGTGATAAAAATGGCGAGGAGAATAGATGGATGAGAGGATGTATTTGTATCCTTGGACAAGCTGGTGATAATCCAACTTGGGGATGAAGTTTATGGAAGCATCCGTATTATCTCCGGTTGGTTCGCCTAAAAGCCTACCTTCTCTTTGAAGCCGCTTATATAGTTTCGTACCCGGTGGGGCATTCAAGAGTCCAACCATAGCAGTAACGATCCCGCTTTGCTGTATGAAGTTTACCTGATCTTCAAAGATGCTCGGAGGGTCATTATCAAAACCAACGATAAACCCGCCTAAGACCTGAAGGCAAAGGTTTTGCATCTTCTTCACTGCAGCCATCATGTCCCTCTAGCTATTCATCACCTTCCGACATTCAATGAGGCTCTTCTTTTCAACAGTCTCAATTCCGACAAATACCGAATTGAAGCCAGCGGCTACCATGAGTTTCATTAAGTCTTCGTCCTCACCTAAATTGATGGAGGCCTGTGTGAGGAAAGAAAAAGGATACCGCCTTTCTTCCATCCATTTTGCAAGAGCTGGTAGAAATATTTCTTTTAAATTGTGAGGCTTCAAAATAAAGTTATCGTCGGCGAAAAATACGATTCCCCTCCACCCCTTCATGTAAAGGGTCTCAAGTTCTTCCAACATCTGGATCTTGTTTTTTGTTCGTGCCTCTTTTCCATTAAGGAGAGCAACGTCACAGAATTCACAATCAAAAGGACACCCCCTACAATACTGAACACTTAGGACAGCATATTTTGAAAAATCGATCAGGTCCCATTTAGGTATGGGAGAAAGTGATAAATCAGTCCATTCCGAATTAGCATAGAGGTGTTTTGCCTCTCCTTTTGTCAAGTCTTTAATAAAGTGAGGGAGGTTTGTTTCTGCTTCCTGGAGAAGCAGGTGATCGATCTCTTCAAACCTATCCGGAGAGAGGGAGAAGAGGGGACCTCCAGCAACAATCTTTTTGCCGAAATCTTTTGCCTTCCTGACTATTTCTCTGACCGAATTCTTTTGTATCTCCATGGCGCTGATAAAGACATAGTCGGCCCATAAAATATCCTCATCGCGGAACATATCCACATTCAGGTCGACAAGTCTCTGGAAAGAGATCTGATTGAAGGATACCGCTCTATGGCTGAAGAGAATACCGAAACAGCAGAAGCCAGGATGGAAGCCGGCTTAGAGGTGCTGGATCAATTTAGCGGTTTGAAAAAGCTTCATAAAATCCCTCCCCACCTCCCTTTGCCAAAGGGAGGAAAAACATTTCCCACTTTGTAATCTTTTTCCTGTCAAAGACAGACAAAAGGGGGATTGAGGGGGACTGGAGTGCTAATGATGACAATATGCAAACGAGGAGAGATATGGATGGTCAACTTTAACCATGGCAGAATGAGTGAACAAAAAGGAAATGCTAAACCTGGCCCAAATTCTTACCATTGACAGGGAAAGGCTTACCAAAAAAGTGGGGGCTCTTGATATAGACAAAATGAAGGAGGTGGATGAGGCGATCAAGATCAGCTTAGGAGTCGCTGAATCGGTGACCGGGGTCGGCTCTCACCCTTTTGAAATCTTTTGAGCTTTCTCCCAGTGCTGCTCCAAGCCGTATTTCATAATTTTCTCACGGAGTTGATCGAAGTCTATCCGATCACCGTAGAGGGTAAGAATGCTGGCAATATCCCTTAAGTGTTTTTCGGATCCACCTTCTCTGAAATATTCAAGTTTCCTCAAAATGACATACTCCGCCGAAGCCACCCAGATGGATTCCCCTTCAAAGTTTAATTTTTTACGGTTTAACATCCCCCAGTGATGAAGCGGGTCCTCTCCCATGATATAGCAATCTGCTTTAAATGCAGTCTCCAGGTGGATAATATTAAAATGTCCCCTTAAAGGACGATTAATCTCCACCTTCAGGCTTTCCTCAGGCGGGCAATAAAACTCCTCAAGCGGGAAGGCTTCTCCGACCTTCCTGGCCTCCTCTGTTTTCAGTTCTATCACCAGGTCGATATCCTGTGTTAAACGTGGCTCTGCGTATATGATCACAGCAACCGCTCCAGTGACCATGTAACGGACGCCCATCTTGTTCAGTCGAGAGATAAATATTTGGAAGAGGTTAGGTTCTTGCATAAAGGAAAATTTCCCGGACTTTTTTTTGAACCTCTTGCTCGGTCAAGTTCGGGTGATCCTGAAGGAGGGCGGCTGCCTTCAATTGCCTAGCCGAATAATAAAGCCTTAGTGCAATCTTAAGCTTCTCCTCAGGAGTCATGGATTGATAGATTTTTTTCTGTAAATCAATCATTTCTTGCTTTCTTCCCTCCATTTTCTTATCTCACACCCCTTATGGATTGTCAAATGAGAAGGGAAAATAAATTATAACTCCTCCACCCTCCTAACTCCCCTTCATCCCCCCTTAAGCTAAGGGGGGAATTAAAAGGAGTGACAGAGGGGGGAAGGTCCCACACAAAAGCCGGAAGAATTATTTTTGTGAGCTCAACAGGCTATCCAAAACTTCTTTAAAGACAGGGAAGGGCTGGGCGCCCCTGATTCGCTTCAGTGCTTTCATTCTCAAAGACCCCTGCTCAGGGATGCCTATAAGAAAGGTAGGGGTGCCCCTGACTCCGGTTCTTTGTCCCTCCATCATATCTTTCCGAATTTCATTCGCATATCTTCCGCTATCCAAACATTCTTGAAACTTGAATAAATCCAAATTAAGAGTTGCGGCATGACGAGCCAAATCCGCCACCTCTAAGGCTGTGAAATTCGCAAAGAGCTGATCGTGCATCTCCCAGTATTTTCCCTGTTCATTTGCACACCGACTTGCTTCAGCGGCTTTCAATGCTTTCTTGTGAATGGATTCGAGAGGGAAATCGAAAAAGAAATATTTGACCTTACCGGAGGAGACATATTCTTTCTCGATTTGCGGCCACGTCTCACGGACGTGTCTTGCACAGTAGGGTCACTCGTATTCGGAAAACTCCATCAGGATGAGTTTCGCATTCTTATCGCCCTTAAAGGGTTTACCCGAGAGATCGATGAAAAGATTTTGAGGATCTTCCTCCAGGAGTCCCCGTGCCCGCAATACGTTCTTAATCTCTTGAAGATCCTTTTGAATGGTTTTTTGGCTTTGTTTCAGTTCCTCAACCTCTTTGCTTAAATTCTTTAGCTCCTCACTCGTTTGGGGCCAACCGGGCTGGACGAAAAAAAGCATCATGAGGATCATGCCGACAGTGAAACTAAAATAATTCATTTTCATCATTGAAAAAATCTCCCCCCACCCCTCTTTGCCAAAGAGGGGTAATCTTTCCCTTAGGCCTCTTTACCCCCGGAGCTTACTCTTTTTGTTTGATTTTTTCCAAAATTTTATTATAGATCGCCTCCGTGCTGTCATCGGGGTGGGTCTTCAGCTCTTTCTTGAGGACCTTCTTGCAAGCCTGATAAGTCTTCAGGGCCTCATTGTACAACCCTTTTGCAGAATACAGCATCATCAGTTTCTGATAGGATTCCTCCAAAATGGGATCTGCTTGGATCACCTTTTTATAGCAGTCTATCGCCTTTTTGGATGAACCCTGCCGTTCATGGAGACGGGCGGTCTGATGAAGTAATTGGATATACCTATTCCTCAACTCCTCTCTCTTTTTATCGGCCCAAATTGAATAAAGATCCTCTTCGAGGAAATCCCCTTGATACATTTCCAGGGCCTCCTCATAGGAAGAGAGAGCCTTTTTCTCTTCTCCCCTTTTTTCCATTTCTTCACCTTGTTTGGTCAGGGTGAGAAACCGATGGATGTCGACCTGGCATAACTCATTGTCCAGGAAGATTTGATTGTCATGGAGGTGGATATAGAAGAAACCAAATTCATGCGAAAAGGCAGGTTCCAATGTCGTCCGTAGCCGATGTAATGTCGTTTTGAAATTATTTTCTGTCCGCCCTGGCTTTTCCTCAGGCCAAAGATCTTCAATGAGAATTTCTTTTGGAATAGCTGTCATGCCACGCGATACAATGGCTTTTAAAAGTTGTTTAGGCTGGTGTCGATCCCATTTCTCTTCCCCGAGGAGAACATTTCCACGAAATACTCTGAAACTGCCAAGGGTCTCAATTCGAACCTGAGGAGCCCTTGAACGGTAAATCGTTCTTCTGATCTCCCAGACCTTATTTTGGATTGTAGGATCCGAATGATTTGACAGTTTTTTTAGTCCTTCATCTGTGGCAGGGGAAAGATTGAGGGTAAGAATTTGTGTAATATAATCAATGGCTTCCTCAACCTTTAATTCTAATGCCAAGAGACATGCCTTCGTGAGGTAAGGTTTACCTAACAAGTAAAAATACCTATATTTCTTTTCTGCCGCCACCTTGAACCCTGCCCGAAGATGAAGGACGGCTTCTTCTCTCTTTTCTTGATCCCATTTCAGGAAAGCGAGACACCAATGAGCCTCCACCAATGAGTTGTAACTCGAAATGGATGAAAAGTATCGCAAAGCCTCGTTCAGTTCCTTTTCCCCCCTTTCAATATCTTTGGTCTCATGGCAGATCAGTCCCGATATGATTTTGACACGGTTAAGGTGGTATCTTGACGGAGCTTGTTTTGACAAGGTTTCGATGGATTGGTCAATCGCCTCCCTAGCTTTTTTAAAATCTTTTTGATGGAGATAAATCAATCCTAACAATCTAAATGCCAACCCTTTTAGAAAATTATTTTTCAAAGATTGCGCCGTACTGACATAACGATTTCCAATGTGTTCTGCATCGATCAGATCTTCCCGTACGAGTTTTAAGTATCCTGTGATTTCATAGACCCATGGACCCATTGAAACAAAACCATATTCCTCGATTCCTACCTGAAGGAGTTTAGAAAGATGATGAGCTTTTTCGAAATCACCCTTGGAAAGGGATAGAATACAATTGACCATGGTGCCCATCGTTTTAAGTTCTTTATGGTAGTCAATTTTTTCGGTATGGGTCTCTAATTTTTGACAAGCCTCCTCTGCGCGAGAGAATTCTCCAACACAGATCAGGCCTACGGCGGATGAGAGCAAGGAATAAACTTGAAGGGGAAGGTCGTGGATCTCTTTAGAAATAAAATAAGCATTTTCACAGGCCAGGAGTCCTTTTCGGATATTGCCTTCTGCTAAAAGATAGGCCTGACCCGTACAATACCACAGGGTTGCCCTTTCATACGGATAGACCTTACCCTCTGCCGATTCTAATAAGACCTCAGCCTTCTTGATCAACGAAGAGATGGGAAAAAGATGGATGCCTGTCTGGACAATGGTCAACATTAATTGTGCAAGGGAGAAGAGTTCCCCTTTGATCTCCTCGTTTTCTTTAAAAAGTTGATAGGCCTTCTGAAGGGAGATTACAATTTCCTGCCCTGCCATAAACTGTTTTGCCATCGTCCGATAAAGAAGGAGCCATGGATTTTTCTGCACCAGGTCTTCTGGAAGGGCATCGACCCAGGAGACCAAATCACTCTTTCTTCCTTTTCGTAAAAGGTCGGCTCCCAATGGTTCAATTAAGGAAATGGCCTGGGGATAGGCTTTTGCCTCGAGGAAATACTTGATCGCATTTTCTAAATCCCCCCTTTTTTTAAAAAGGTTTCCTGTTTTTAGGTCTAATGAAACTCTTTCTTCGGCGGTTGTTTCAGCGAAATATTTGGCCTTCAGGAAATTCCTGAACATATGGTGATACCGAAATAACCAACCCCTCTTCTCATCGTAAAAGGACTGCACGAAAAGGTTTTTTCTTGCATGGTCCCGAAGGATTTCTTCAGCATTTTCTATCTCAAATAACTCCTTCGCAAAATGGGGTTCGATGATGTCCATGATAGATGATTTCAGAAGAAATTGCTGGGTCTCTTTCGATTGGGAATATAAGATCTCTTTGCCAAAATACTGGAAAATTTCTTTATTAAAATAGTCAGGGAGGTCTTGGGCAATGAATTTTTCTCTCGAAAAGTCTGAACGTCGAAGAAGCGATTCAGAAAGCAGGATCAAACCGCCGATCCACCCCTCCGTGGCGACAACAATTTTACTTAATTGATTCTCATTCAAAGCTATTTTTTTTAGCTTCTGGAAAAATTGCTTGACTTCATTAGGGGTAAAGGCAAGGTCTTCATTCGTCAGGATGAAAGCTTCTTGCCTGATTTTGAGGTGTTGAAATTCAAGGGATAGAGGAGGTGTCCCTCTGGATAACATGATTAAATGGGCATTGGAGGGCAGATTTTCTATTAGGGCCTGTAAACATTGGAAGGGAAGGGGATCCTGAAAGAGACGATCTAACCCATCGAAAACGAGTTGAAGCGGATGGGAAACATTTTTAAAAATGAAATCAGCGATATCTCGAAAACGGGATTTCGCTGAGGCTGGGGTCATCATTTCAATCGGGATGGAGGGGAGAGGAGAGAGGTCACTCTTTTTTAGCACATGCTGGAGAGATTGAACGATCAGATCATAAAGGTTGATGGGATCGGAATGTGATTGATCTAAGTTCAGCCAGGCAGTAGGTATCTTAGATGTTTTCACGTAAGAGGCAATCAGGGTCGTTTTACCCTGAGCGGCCTGGCCCAAGATGAGTATTAATTTTTTATCACTATTTTTTTTCAGAATATCAAGGAGACGGGGACGAGGCAAGGTCTGTGACAAATGAGGAGGGGTAATGGAGGGTAGACGAACAGATCGGTTCACCTGAAATTCTCCAGAAAACCCAAATTTCCTTTAGAACAACTGCCACTATAGCATAACTGTATGAATAATCAATAAGATTTCTGAAAAAGTCCGAAATCCCTGATCCAGAGAGGGCAAAATCATTTTATAGAGGTCTCCTATTTTTTGCTTGACAGACTGAGGGGTTTTTCTTATACGTAATAAATATTCGCAGAGAGTATCATTCCGATGCAGCCCCTTCATGAAACAAGTCGCAAAAGGGATCGAAGGAAGGCCTTCCGCCGGAGCGAAGACCGGGCAGGGGAGCAGGCCTATCAAGGTAAGGTTCGGAAACTTCAGTCTTTGCTCGAGTTGGGTCAACTGATCGGTCTGGACCTTCAACTCAATGAAATGCTCTTGAAGATCTCCCGGAAGGCCTGTGAGGTCATGGAAGCAGATCGATGCAGTATTTTTCTCCATGACCCTCATACGGATGAACTCTGGTCAACCGTTGCCTTGGGGATGGCAGGAGAAGTGATCCGAATTCCCTCCAGCATTGGACTGGCAGGGTATTGTTTTCAGACTGGAGAGACCATCAATTTAAAAGATGCCTATACCGATGACCGGTTCAATAAAGAAGTGGATTCTCAGACAGGTTACCATACACAGAGCGTGCTTTGTATGCCCCTCTATAGTCGAGCAGGTTCGAGATTGGGAGTCATTCAGCTCCTCAATAAGAGAGATGGCATTTTTACGGTAGAAGATGAGACCTTTCTCCAGACCTTTGGAAACAATGCATCCGTCTTTATCGAAATGGCCCAGCTTCAAAAGGGTCGATTGGATGCTATCGAACAATCGCGAAAGGAACTCGAGCGCTTGAACAGGGCCAAGAGCAAAGCCCTCGACCATCTCTCTCATGAACTCCGAACCCCTCTGGCCGTGATTCAGGGGAATATTCGTATTCTTAAGCGTAAGACCCAGACACAGACCCCCCCCCTTATCAAAGAAGAGATTTTCGAATCGTTGAAGAAGAATTTGAATCGTCTTTCTGACATCCAGCAGGAAACCGATCAGATTATTCGAACTTACCAGGAATTGGAGACAAAGCCTGCCATGGAAGGACTCGAGATCCATCGGTCCCTCCTTCCCGAAGACATTTCTCTTTATTCCTTTGTGGAACATCTCCTCGAGCGCATAGAGAAACAGGCTAATCATCGCGAGATTCAAATCATCCTGGACGGGGCAAAGGATCTTAATTTACATATGGACCCTAAAATCCTTGAAGAGAGCCTGGAGGGACTGATCAAAAATGCCATTGAGAACACCCCTGATGAAGGGATGATCCGGGTTATTTTGGAAAAGAAAGACCGGTGGACCCAGCTCAAGGTGATGGATTTCGGAATCGGGATCACGAAGGAGAGCCAGAGTCATCTTTTCGACGGGTTGTTCCATACGCAAGATACAGAACTCTACACCTCTAAAAAGCCTTACGATTTCGGAGCAGGCGGGAAGGGGTTGGACCTTCTGCGCATCAAAACTTATGGACAGCGATTCGGTTTCGATATCTCGGAAGGGAGCCAACGATGCCTTTCCCTCCCAACGGATCAGGATCTCTGCCCAGGGAAAATCTCTTTATGCCCACACTGTAAAACACATGAAGACTGTTTGAGCTCCGGGGGAAGCACCTTCTGCCTAACTTTCCCTAATTGAGAGGAGTAAACTTTGAAGGGGTTTAAAATCAAGAAGGATATTCCAAAAGTTGAGAAACCAATCGAAGAAAAAGCGAACGGTAAAGAACGTTTGTTTGATCTGCTCATTCATGACCTCACGAGTCCTTTATCCATTGTTTCAACCACCGCTGACAATTTGATTCATAAATCAGATCACTATGGGCCACTGACCGATCAACAGAAACGGATGATCGATCGTATTTCGAGAAATAGCCACAAGGCACAGAAATTACTTCAGGAGATGATTGAGATTCTTCGCTCAGAAGAAAGATTGTTCCAAAAGGAATTTTTTTCAATTGAAAATACCCTTCAGGATTCCATGTTGGATGTGCTCGAGATGAGCATCCCGAGCGCCGCGGAAAAGCTTTGCCATGTTGAGAATCACGAAGCGTTCTGGCAGTGTCTCAAGGAGCATTGGATTTTTGTTGAAATCACCGGTCGATATGGTCAGGCTCCCTTCTGCCATGATCGGAAAAAGATTCAACAAATTCTTCGGAACCTGATGAGCAATGCCATGAAATATCGACGCGAAAGAGTGGAAGTGAAGATCAGCGGAGAGGAGGACCTCCATGTTTCCGTCGAAGATGATGGTATCGGAATTCCGGCAGAGGAACAAGAGGCGGTGTTCAAACGGTTTGTTCAGCTTCATGATAAAAAACAGATCTATGTTCAAGGCCTCGGGCTCGGTCTGACAGGAGTCAAGACTCTGATAGATGCGATGGGAGGAGACATTAAGTTAGAGAGTCAGGAGGGAGTGGGGACACGGTTCGTCGTCCGAATTCCTCCCATTTTGCCTTAATTGATTTAAACTTTTGACCAACGGCTTTTATAAAAATATGCCAGAATACCCCTCAGCTCTGCTGGGGGGATGAATGGCCTCCCTCTCCCCTGGGGGGAGAGGGTTAGGGTGAGGGGGAAATGATCTTATCATCACCCCCACCTTAATCCTCCCCCATCAAGGGGGAGGAAAGTTTTTTAGAGAATTTGATGCCCCGCAGCTTGCTGCGGGGTAGTTCACTTATATAAAACAGAGGAGGGAACATCATGACGGAGTCTATTTTAAACGGGAAACGGATCTTGGCGGTTGACGATGAACCAGATGTGTTGTCCACCTTAGAGGAAGAAATTTTAGGAGCCGCACCGAGCTGTAAATTCGAGAAAGCCACGACCTATCAGGAAGCAGTTAAAAAGTTAGAGTCACAAACCTATGATGTCGTCGTCCTTGACATCATGGGGGTTCGTGGTTTCGACCTGTTAGAATTGGCTGTGAGCCGAAATTTCAAAGTCGCCATGCTGACGGCTCATGCGCTCAACCCCGACGCCTTAAAGCGCTCATTTGAAATGAAAGCCAGGGCTTACCTCCCCAAGGAAAAATTAGGGGAAGTCGTTCCCTTCTTGGAAGATGTGCTCAATTATGAATATCTCCCGGGATGGAAGCGGCTTTTAGAGAAAATGAAAGGGTTTTTTGATAACAAATTTGAATCGGACTGGGAGAAGAAGACAGGCTTGCTTTGGCAGGAATGGCACAAGTGGGATTAGGAGAGGCCGACGGAAAGATGGAAGCATCTCGATGCGCTAAGCGCTTTGCCTGCTGCAGGCAGGCGCGATGCATCATTGATTAAAAAAGGAGGTCATTCCATGCCCGAATCTATTCTTAATGGAAAGAAGATTTTGGCTGTCGATGATGAGCCGGATGTTTTGGAAGTTATCGAGGAAGAGATTCTTACAGCCGCCCCCAAATGTAAGTTCGATAAAACGACCTCTTATTTTGAGGCACATAAAAAGTTGGCGTCCAAACATTATAATCTTGTGATCTTGGATATCATGGGGGTCCGTGGCTTCCATCTCTTGGACCTTGCCGTGAGCCGTCACTTGCTGGTTACCATGCTGACCGCTCATTCGCTTAACCCAGAATCTTTGAAGCGCTCTATTGAAAAGAAGGCCCGGGCTTACCTGCCCAAGGAGAGGCTTGGAGAGATTGTTCCGTTCTTAGAAGATGTTCTGGAAGAAAGAGAATTCTTATCTGGGTGGGATCGTTTGATGAAACAACTCAACGCCTATTTCAACTCACGTTGGGGAAAGTCCTGGAGGAAGTCTGAAGCTGCGTTCTGGAAGGAATTTGAAGAGAAGACCTCTCAAATCAAACGATGAAAATAAAGTCTAAAGGGAATGGGTCGGTCATATAAATTGTCATCGATTTTAAATTGAAAAGGAGGAGATATCATGGGAGGTTCCATTTTAAACGGGAAATCGGTACTGGCTGTGGACGATGAACCGGATGTTTTGAGCGTTCTGGAGGAAGAAATTAAGGAGGCCTGTCCGGATAGTCGATTTGATAAGGCCAGCACTTATGAAGAAGCTGTGGCAAGAATGATCTCCTTGACCTATGATGTCGTGATCCTCGACATCATGGGGGTCCGTGGCTTCGACCTGTTAGAATTGGCTGTAAGCCGAAATTTTCCAGTGGCCATGCTCACAGCCCATGCGCTGACCCCCGAAGCCCTCAAACGTTCTTTTGAAATGGGAGCCCGGGCTTACCTGCCTAAGGAAAAATTGGGGGAAATCGTTCCCTTTCTGGAGGATATGCTGAAGTATGAATATCTCCCTGGGTGGAAACGTCTCCTGGAAAAGCTCGAGGGATTCTTTAATGAGCGCTGGGGACAATATTGGAAGAAGTCTGAAGAAAAATTCTGGAAAGAGTTTGATGAAAAACCGGATCAACCTAAAAAATAAGAGCGTTTTGAAGGGGTATGTGGATGAGCAAGGCTTACACTCAAATGCTTTCCATCGGGTCGTCATATGAAAATTAGGGTTCTGGGTTGTTCCGGGGCAGAGCTTCCCGGACATCGCCCCCCAAGTTTTTTATTAAACCATAGCATCCTGTTTGACACGGGGAGCCTTACCGATACCCTGGAGATCAAGGGTCAACTGAAAATCAAGCATATCTTCATTACTCACCCCCATCTTGATCATATCCTGGGAATCCCGTTTCTTGCCGACAACCTCATTTTTAGGAGAAAAAGGCATCGGGTCAATATCGTGAGCATTCCTCCTGTCATTAAAACGATTAGAAGGAGTCTTTTGGATGGCTCGATCTGGCCCGACTTTACCGTTATTCCCAATACCCATGAGGGCATTTTAAACCTGATCGAATTGAAATGGGGTCATTCAATCGAGATCGGCCACTACACGATCACGCCCTATCCCATCAACCATTCCATTCCTGCAACAGGATATCTAGTAGAGGACAAACGAAAGAGGCGTTTTTTTTATACTGGAGATACAGGACCGACGGAGGCCACCTGGAAAAAATTAGGAGGAAAGCAGATTCATTGTTTAATCATTGAAGCCTCTTTTCCGAACCGAATGGAAGCGATTGCGATCCGGACTGGCCATTTAACACCCCGATTATTGAAGCAGGAACTTTTAAAAATAAAACCTAATCCAGAGAAAATATATGTCATTCATATCAAACCTCAATATTTCAAAACCATCCAATCGGAACTCCAGAAACTCAACCTGAAGAATCTCAGATTATTAAAAGATGGAGAAACCATTCAGGTATAACCTCAGTTTTTTCCCATGAACTCCTTTAACTTTATTGCCCCTTAAGAAAGGGAAGGGGAACTCCTTTGCGGTAAACCAGGGCTTGGCAAGAGGCGATCAGATTTTTTTGATCGTCGGTTAACTTGATATCGTAGACAGCCGTTCTTTGAGTCCGGCTGAGCTCTTGCGCCTCGGCAATGAGCGTACTCGCCGGGGAAGGTGGGGATATATACGTAATATTCATATTTAAGGCTACCGCCACGGTTCCGTGGGAGTTGGAAGCAGTTTCAAAAGCCGCATCGATCAAAGCAAACAAGGCCCCGCCGTGAGCCATGCCAAGAAAATTCTCCATATCCGGGGTGAATTTCATTTCAACCTTGGAATATCCATTGTTTAGGTCTAAAAGTTTGATTCCGAACTTTTGAGCAAAAGGTTCCTTTTCAATTTTTCTGAAGATCGCTTCTTTTATCTTTTCGTCCATAAGACCTCTTTTACAAACTCATTTTATATGATGGATTCATTCCTTGCCAACAATGAAAATTGTATTTAGGTTAAGGCTAAGGCAAAGAAGCCTGTCTGGTTTAGAGTCAAAAGGTTAGGTGTAAACCAAATCCTTGGCCAATTTCTATTCCCCGCTTTCACTTTTTATTTCTACTCTTTGTCTCAATTGTTTTCTCCCGGAGAGGACCTTCTTTTGCTTTATTCTCTTTTCGATCGCCGCCAAGGAGACCGTCGTGGGTATTCTACGCCTTTTCGGCTGATTCAACTTGATCAGACGCTCACGAAGTCGTTCAAAGGCGAGTTTTCGATTTTCTGCCTGGGATCGGTGTTCTGTAGCAACCACCGTCATTCCAGAGGGGAGATGCTTAATGCGAACAGCGGTTTCAACCTTGTTTTTTCGCTGGCCCCCGGGTCCCCTTGATCGGTAGGTTTCGAGAATCACCTGTTTCTTGAGGATTTCAGGATCGGTCACAAATTTCATTTTTCCTCTTCTTCTTTTTTTTCATCCGCATGGTGTTTGATAACCAGGGCATCGACCATAAAGATGACATCTTCAGCGATGTTTGTAGAATGATCTGCTAATCGCTCCAGGCAACGGGCCACGATCAATAGATGAACCGCTCGGGGAATAGTTTTGGGATCGGACATCATATAAGTGAGAAGTTCCCTGACCACTTGCTCGTTTAAACCGTCCACCAGATCGTCCCTTTCGCAAACTGAGCGAGCCAATTTGGAGTCCCGGTTGACAAATGCATCCAAGACATCCTTGACCATGGACTGCGCAATCTCAGCCATCCGGGGGATATCGATATAAGGTTTGAGTTGTGGTTCTTGGTTTAATGAGATGGCGCGCTCGGCAATATTGACCGCAAGGTCGCCCATTCTTTCGAGGTCTGTAATGATCTTCATGGCCGAGGTGATAAATCGTAGGTCCACCGCCATAGGTTGCCTCAGGGCAAGAAGTTTCAAACACATATCGTCAATCATGATTTCCATTTTATTAATTCCATCTTCTCTGGCGAATATCTTCTGAGCGAGATCAGAATCTCTCTTGACCAGAGATTGGACCGAATCGCGGATCGCTTCCTCAACGAGGGAAGCCATTTTAAGCAGATTTTCCTTTAATTCTTCCAATTCCTTTTGGAAATGAGTTTCCGTTAACATAGTGATCTCCTTTTTCTAATAGATGATGACACAGATTTTAATTTAGATTACACCGATTATTATCTCTTTGGAATGATCCCTTTTTAGCCGAAACGGCCTGTAATATAATCCTCGGTTCGTCTATCTTTCGGCCCCGTGAAAATTTGATAAGCCGGGCCGACTTCCACCAATTCGCCGTTCAAAAAGAACCCCGCACGGTCAGCCACCCGTGAAGCCTGTTGAATATTATGGGGGACGAGGATAATGGTGTATTCTTTCTTCAATTGAACCAGTGTTTCCTCAATGCTGGTAGTTGAGATGGGATCCAATCCAGAACAAGGTTCGTCCAGCAGAAGGACCTCCGGTTCTAAAGCTAATACTCGAGCAATGCAGAGCCGTTGCTGTTGTCCACCTGAGAGCCGGAGGGCTGATGTGTTCAAACGATCTTTCACCTCTTCCCAGAGGACAGCCGAACGTAGTGCCTTTTCAACCATATTCTTTAAAGAAGTTTTAGTCTTGCCGCTCAGTTTAGGCCCGTAAGCGACATTGTCAAAGATAGACATGGGAAGAGGGGTCGGCAGATCGAAAACGATCCCAACGCGCCGCCTCAATTGAGTGAGATTCCATTTGGGATCATAGATGTCTTTGCCATCTAAAAGAATGGTGCCTGAATGTCTTGCTCCATAGATGAAGTCTGTCAAACGATTGAGACTTTTTAAAAGGGTCGTCTTCCCGCTACGGGCAGGACCGAAGAGAGTAAAGATTTCATTTGATCTGAAATCGAGGTTGATATTTTTTAACGCCTGAAACGAGTCATAATAAAAACTGAAATCTTGAACCATCATCTTTTTTTCTTGAACCACGAGATCTCCTTTAAGACCGGTGCCGAATATATCGGTTGAGCAACCCATTCGCAATAGTATTCACAAATAAAACCAATAAGATCAGAGCCGCTCCTGTTCCGTAGGCCATTTCCATAGAGATCCCCTCCCGGGCAAGGATATAGAAATGGACGGCCATGGTTCGAATGGGTGAAAAAAGAGAGGTGGGCATGACCAGAGAAGACCCAGCAGTTAGAATAATGGCAGCGGTCTCCCCGATGCTCCGACCGACACTCAGGATAATCCCGGTGAAAATCCCTGGCAATGCATTGGGCAGAATGGCACGGGTGACGGTCTGCCATTTGGTTCCACCCAGGGAATAACTGACCTCACGAAAGGAATAGGGAATCGCTTTGATCGCCTCTTCCGTTGTGCAGATGATGGTGGGCAAGATCATTGCGGCCAACGTCAATCCCCCAGAGAGGATGGACCAGCCCATGTTCAAATAGATGACGAAGAAGACGAATCCGAACAGCCCAAAGATGATGGAGGGAACCCCTGCCAAACAATCCGTCCCAAAACGGATAACGCGGCTGATTCTGCTCTCTCGGGTATATTCTCTCAGGAAAACGGCCGTCCCGACACCTAAGGGGGTAGCCACGATGATTGCGACCACTGTCAGTGCCACGGTTCCAATGATGGGGGTTAAGATCCCACCTTCCCTGCCCATGCTTTTAGGAGATTGAGTGAAGAAACTGAGTCGAAGGATGGGAAGGCCTTCCCTAAGAATTTGAAAGAGGATCAGGATCATCACCGCGATCGTCGAGAGGGCGGCAATCCATATCAGGATTTTTGCGACGCTTTGGGTCACATATCTCAAGCGATTGGATCTCACTCCACTCTCCTTCGCGAAAGAACAATGGCCGATGAATTAAGAATCATGATGATGAAAAAAAGAATGACTCCCGTTGCAAAGAGGGCTTGGCGGTGGCTACCCGAGGCGTAACCCATTTCAATGCCAATGTTTGTGGTCAATGTCCTGGCTGAGTCGAGAAAAGAAGAAGGCATCTTCACTGCATTCCCCAGAATCATGATCATGGCCATGGTCTCCCCAATGGCGCGGCCCATTCCCAGAATGATGCTGGCCACGATCCCTGATCTGGCTGCGGGAATCAATACCCTCCAAATCGTCTGCCAATGTGTGGCCCCGAGCGCAAGGCCTCCTGCTTTATAGTAGGGAGGGAGAGCTCTTAATGCGTCCTCTGAAATACTGATGATCGTAGGAAGAATCATGAAGCCGAGAATGACAGAGCCGGAGAGAATGCTTAGGCCAGGTCCTCCCAGATAAGTTCGAACAAGGGGAACCAGGACAACCAGTCCCCAGAACCCATAAATGACCGAAGGAATGGCAGCCAGGAGTTGAATGGCAGGTCTCAGGAAGGTCGCTGCCAAAGGAGGCGTCCATTCACATAAGAAAATGGCACAGGCAAGCCCCAAAGGAATACCAAGGAGGAGGGCCCCGAGGGTTACCCAGAAGGACCCCACGATCATGGGAAGGATGCCGAACTCCCCGTGGCTTGGAACCCAGCGTTCTCCAAGGAGGAAGGCATGGGGTCCGATTTTCCAGATAAAGGGAAGTCCTTCTCCAAAGATGAAAAAGGCAATCAAAGCAAGAATCGAAATAGAGGACAAAGCGATGAAAAGAAGAATTTTTTCAATCAATTTCTCTTTGATTTCCAAGGTTATCCTCCTTAGAATTTAGACAGGATCGAAACCAGGCCTTCCCTGGAGAGAAGTCTCTGGGCCTCCGGACCCATTACAAAATCCAAAAAGGTCTTGGCCTCTCCAGCCGGTTCTTCATTGAAAATGAATAAGAAAGGTCGAACCAGGTGATAACGGCCTCTTTCAATATTGATGACGCTGGGTTCCGCTCCTGAAATATTGAGGGCTTTCACTTTCTCATTGACCAACCCGAGAGAGATGTAACCCACGGCGTTGGGATCCCCTGCCACGACCTGACGAATCGCACCATTGGAGTCCTGAACCAGGGCTTCGAGGGCAATCTCCTCCTCTCCCATCACCAACCTCTGAAAGGCTTCCCTGGTTCCTGATCCCTCTTCCCGTGTGACTAAAATAATGGAATGGTCCTTCCCCCCCAATTCCTTCCAATTTTTTATCTTTCCGGAGTACAATTCTCTCACTTTTACCAGGGGTAGATTCTGAACTGGATTTTGGGGGTGGATGATGATGGCAATGGCATCCTTGGCGATGGTAATTGCATGGAGGGATTTCTCTCTTCCGATTAGGGAACGAGAGGACATGCCAATATGCGCGGCATGGCTTCGAACCGCTTCAATTCCAGCAGTGGAACCTCCCCCTTGGACATAGATGCGGGAGTGAGGATGCTTCATCATATATTCTTCGGCCAACAACTCGGCGAAAGGCTCAACGGACGTGGAGCCCGCCACGGTGATTCCAGCCTTGGACCTCTGGCAACCCACTGCGACTGAAAGGAACAGAAGGAAAGTTAGAAACGATAGTAACGCCTTTAAATTTGGATTCATTGAATTGGTGACATCCTTATGGAATGATGGAATATTGGAATATTGCGTTCTTGTTTTTAACCCATCATTCCACTATTCCATTATCCCATTATTCCATCTTCCTGATGGTGGGGCCTATCCATATCTTCCTGTGATGTAATTCTCCGTCCGGGAGTCTTTGGGTCGCGTAAAAATATCCCCGGTCACCCCGTATTCCAACAGTTCTCCCAGGAGGAAAAATCCTGTCCAATCCGATGCACGTGCGGCTTGCTGCATATTATGGGTAACAATCACAATCGTGTAATTCTTTTTTAGCTCTTGCATCAGTTCTTCAATCTTCAATGTTGCTAAAGGATCCAGAGCAGAGCAGGGTTCGTCCATCAAGATGACCTCTGGTTCAACGGCTAAGACACGGGCAATGCAAAGTCGTTGTTGCTGCCCTAAGGCGAGACCCAATGCATCCTTATGAAGTAGATCCGAGACCTCCGGCCAGAGTGCTGCTGCTTTGAGGCTTTGCTCGACCTTTTCTTCAATCTCGACCTTTGAATGGACCCCCAACACCCTTGGACCGAATGCCACATTCTCAAAGATGCTCTTTGGAAAAGGATTGGGGCGCTGGAAAACCATCCCCACGCGCTGCCGGAGCGAAACGACATCCATCCCAGGCTGATAGATATCCTCGCCCTCCAACCTGACTGTCCCTTGAACGCGGGTGTGGGGGATGAGGTCATTCAAGCGATTGAGGGTTCGAAGAAAGGTCGATTTACCGCAGCCGGACGGTCCGATTAACGCGGTGATCTGCCGCGCTTTGATAACGAGGTTGATATCCTTAAGGGCTTGGAAGGCACCATAATAGAAATGAAGCCCTTGAGATTCCATTTTAATAACGGGAATTGAATCTATCACGAGGATGCATTTAGATGTTTGAAATGGAATTCATTGCTATGTATGAACCTACCAGATTTTAATTTTTCAATCAAGCGTTTTATGTTCTGAATCATTGGCTTTCCCGGAACCCTTCTTAACCAAAGCGTCCCGTGATGTAATCTTCCGTCAATTTCTTGGAAGGGTGGGTAAAGACTTTATCTGTTTTATCAAATTCGATGATTTCCCCTAAATACATAAAGGCCGTGTAATCGGAAACCCTTGCGGCTTGTTGCATATTATGGGTGACGATGATGATGGTCACTTCCTTTTTTAACTGCATGATCAGTTCTTCGATTTTTGATGTCGCGGTTGGGTCGAGTGCAGAGGTCGGCTCGTCAAATAAGAGAATTTCAGGATCAGTGGCAAGGGCCCTGGCAATACACAAGCGCTGCTGTTGCCCGCCCGAGAGGTTGAAGGCAAGATCTTGAACCCTGTCTTTGACTTCCTCCCAGAGGGCGGCCTGTTTTAGGGCTTTCTCTACCTTGTCCTCCACAAGACTCCTTCTGGATTCTCCTCTCACCCTCAAACCGTAGGCCACATTTTCAAAGACCGTCTTTGGAAAAGGATTCGGTTTTTGAAAAACCATACTGATACGCATCCGGACTTCGATGGGGTCTATCTTTGGACTGATAATATTGAGTTGATCGGGAAACAAGATAATCTCCCCTTCGTATCGATTTCCCGGGTAGAGATCATGCATCCGGTTGAAACATCGGAGGTAGGTTGTCTTACCGCATCCGGACGGCCCAATCAGAGCCGTGATCTTTTTTTCTGCAATCTGGAGGTGGATATTTTTAAGGGCTTGGTGATGGGTATAATAAAAATTGAGGTCTTTCACCTCAGCCTTGAGTCCTTCAGAAATTTGGGTGACCATGTTTGCTCCTAAACTCTTTACCATTTGATTCTTTTTCTGAATTTATATCTCATATAGATGGCAAACGCATTCATCAATAAGGTCATGAAAAGAAGAATGACACCGGCTGCGGCGGCATTTACGTGAAATCCCTTCTGAGGTCTGGAAATCCAATTGAACATCTGAATCGGCATCACGGTAAAAGGGTCGAGAAGCCATTTGAAGGAGAGGAAAGGAAATTCTGGGGTGATGGGAGAGGAGGGGAGAAAAGCAATAAAGGTCAAAGCCCCCACCGTGATAATGGGAGCGGTTTCGCCGATGGCCCTTGAGAGTCCTATGATCATACCCGTCAGAATCCCTCCAGAAGAATAGGGGAGAATGTGGTCTTTGATCGTTTGCCATTTTGTTGCTCCCAAGGCATAGGAAGCTTCCCGGATGGAATTGGGGATAGCCCGAATAGACTCCCTGGTGGCAATTACCACCATGGGAAGGATCAGGAGTCCAAGGGTGAGACCCCCGGTCAGAATGCTTTCTCCAAACTTCAGAAAATAAACAAAGACCCCTAATGCCAAAAGGCCGTAAATGATGGAAGGGACGCCCGCAAGATTATTCATATTGATCTCAATCAAATGGGTTAACCAGTTTTTTCTTCTATATTCCTCCAGGTAAATTCCTGCACCAATCCCCAGGGGGACGGCTGTGGCAGCGGTGACAATCATCACCAATGTGGTTCCAACCCAGGCGGAAAGGATTCCAGCCTTTTCCGGAAACCGGGAAGGATAGGAAAGAAGAAATTGCCCGCTCAGTCTTGGAAAACCGTCAATGAAAAGATCGATGATCATCGTAAAAAGGAGGACGAAACCGATCAGGGTTGATAAAAGTCCGATGACCCAAAAGATATAATCTCGAGTTTTGTTTAAGGCAATCCTTTTCCTCATCTCAACCACATTGGGGGTTTTAGCGTGGGACATGATTAATAAACCTCCCTGATTCGTTTCCTGAACCAGAATCCCAAAATATTTAGGAAGAGAGTCATTAAGAATAACGTCATCCCCGCAGCAAAAATGGTTTTATACTCGGTGGTTCCGTGAGGAACATCTCCCAGACTGACTCCGACAATGTAGGCAGTCAGGGTCTGAACCGGTTCAATCGGGTTCAGGGTCAGATTGGGCATCATTCCCGCTGCAATGGCCACCACCATGGTCTCTCCAATAGCCCTGGAGATACCAATGATAAACGCCGCAGCAATGCCTGAAAAGGCGGCAGGGATAATTACTTTAAAGGCCGTCTGGAATTTTGTAGCCCCCATGGCATAAGACCCTTCCCGAATATGCATCGGGACGGCCTTCATTGAATCCTCGCTGACAGAACTGACATAAGGAATGATCATAATCCCCATGACGATGCCAGGGCTCAAGGCATTAAATCCAGAGAGATGGGGGATCCATTTTTGGAGAATGGGTGTAAGAAAAAGGAGGGCAAAATAACCATAAACCACTGTGGGGACAGCCGCCAGGAGCTCGAGGAAGGGTTTTGCAACTTCTTTGACCTTAAAGGGTGCATATTCGCTAAGGTAGACGGCAACGATGAGACCGATGGGCAAAGAGACGAGCACAGCAATTCCAGTGACCAGGAGCGTTCCTGTGACCAGGGGTAAAATACCAAACTTGGGTTGAGCAAAAAGGGGAGTCCATTGTCTACCCGTCAGAAACTCCCAGAGCGATACATCCTTAAAGAAACTCAGTGCCTCATAGAAAAGGATAAAGACGATGCCGAGGGTGATAAAAATGGAAGAGAGGGCACTGAATAACAGCAACCATTCAACTGCCCCCTCTTTAATCTTTTTGGAGATTTTACGCTTCAGAAACATCTCATTTCTTTTCCTCTAATTTAAGAAGATCCTCAATTTTCATTCCAATCTTTGCCTCTCCGCCAAATACAGTGCCGATGATCCGTTTGGTAAACCGTTCTGTTGCAAGCTTGTAGGCCCGGTCAGGTAAAGGAATATATTTGACTTGTTTGACCAGCGTTGGAGCATGCTTAAGATAGAACTCCACAAATTCTTTGACTTCCGGCCTTTCTGCTGATTTTTTATTGACATAAATAAAGATGGGCCTCGAAAGGGGATGGTAGGTTCCATCCATGACCGTTTTCTCTGAGGGAAGAATAGGCCCTTTTCCTCCATCGATAGCGACCAATTTTAACTTATCGGGATTCTCGGCATAGTAGGAATAACCAAAAAATCCGAGTCCTCCTCTGTCTGAGGCAATTCCTTGAACCAGTACATTGTCATCTTCGCTCGCAGTAAAATCACCACGGCTAGATCGGGCCTTTCCCACAATCGCTTCTGTAAAATAATCAAAGGTTCCTGAATCCACGCCAGGACCATAAAGCTTCAATGGAACATCGGGCCCATTCGGATTCACCTGCTTCCAATTGGTAATTTTTCGCTCTGCCGCTGGCTCCCAGATCTTTTTGAGGTCTGCAACCGTCATGGAGGTCACCCAGTTATTTTTGGGATTCACCATGACAGCGAGCCCATCATAAGCGACTGGAAGTTCAATATATTCGATGCCGGCCTCTTTGCAGACATCCATCTCTTTTTTAACAATGGGTCTGGAGGCATCAGAGATATCGGTTTCGCCTCTTGAAAATTTTTTAAATCCACCGCCTGTTCCTGAAATTCCAACGGTCACTTTCACAG
>DCVM01000008.1:50914-85438 GCA_002327985.1 Syntrophaceae bacterium UBA2188
TTTTGATCGTTTTCATCTTTGTCTCCTTTGCTTATTTTATTTTTTGATTGTTACAATTCTGTTTCAAATCTGTTACGATTTCTTTACATTTCGATCTTTTTCCTTCTCACCTCCTCTTCTCTTTAAATCGCACCATTTTTTCATTAAGGAATCATCAAATGGGATATAACGACCCCGTTCAATAAAACTTATTTTAATAACCTTTTGTTACACCCACGTTACAAAAATCTGATATTTCTGTTAAAATATTGCCACTACGAGTAGGTTATTCATTCACTGATTAGGCGTTTTAAACATTCATAGTAAAGAGTGAGGAAGGAGATAGGAAATGAGCCGAATCATTGATACGAAAATGATCTATCCCCTTATTGCAATTGTGCTGTTGATCACGCTCTTCTTGCTCTATAAAAAACAAACCAGACAAGCAAAAGTCTCAGAATTTGGAAAATATCAGGGTTATTCCGAAGCGATTTATGATGGAAGCATACGCATTTCCGATTATTTGACGCTTTCAAACGGAACCAGGTTGGCCTATGATCTAATTCTCCCGACTAAAAAGGGTGTTCCGACCAATAAACCATTGCCCGTCCTCTTCAAGTACACACCCTATCTGCGCACCTTTACCATTTTCGACCAGGATGGGAATAATATTATCGCTGACCTGTTTAACCTCAGTTGGAAAGAAAAGGCCTATCTTCGGGTCCGCTATTGTTTTGACAAACGAGGAAACCTCATGGACCCTGTTTTCAGAACTAAATATCTTAAAAACATGCTTAAACATGGTTACGCCGTCATCGTCGTCGAAAGGCCGGGAACTGGGGCTTCTTTCGGGGTGATGAATGCGTCGTTCGAGGTGGGAGCCAAAGAAGTCAACGAAATTCTAAACTGGATCGCGGCACAGAATTGGTGTGACGGCAACATTGGCATGTACGGCAACTCTTTTCAGGCGATGATCCAGTTTGCAGCTGGGGCAACTGGCAACCCGCACCTGAAGGCCCTCTTTCCCACTTCAAGCGGTTTTGACATGTACAGTGCCGTCACCTACCCGGGCGGGGTCTTGAACAAAACCTTTGCTTCGTTTTTCTCCTGGTCAACATCTTTCCTTGAAAAGCTCCTGACGCCGGTGGATAGCGACAAGGATGGATCGATGCTCGCCCAAGCCCGCAAAGAGCGCGGTGGGTCGACGCTCGCAAAGCAATCAGAAGTTTGGTTTAGAAAATTCCCATTCCGCGACAGTATCACCTCTGATGGAAATAAAATCTGGGAGGGGCCTGGCAATCTCTATCCTCTCCTTGACCGTATCAATCGATCAGGCGTCCCGGTCTACATGACGACTGGCTGGTATGACCTATTTTCGGGGGCGAGCGATATGTTTCTCTGGTATGCCAACCTCACCGTACCCAAGCGTCTGCTCGTCCGTCCTGCGGATCACAGCGAGGTGGAAAAAAAACAATTTGACCTCAACTTTGAGGCTGAAGTGCACCGCTGGTTCGACTATTGGCTCAAGGGCATCGATAATGGCATCATGAAAGGACCTCCCATTTACTATTATGTTATGGGTGACTCGAAGAAGCGGGCGTGGCGGACAAGTGCTCAGTGGCCACTCCCAAACCAGAAACTAACCAACTTCTATTTCGGTGACGGAAAGACTGGGAGCGTTGCGTCAATCAATGACGGATTCCTGCGCCGGGAACCTCCAGACCAAAAGGATGCTATGGATACCTCCACGGTGGACTATTCGACGACAAGCGGTAAATACTCACGATGGTATGCAGTCAACTGGCCACGGAACTACCCTGATATGAGGTCAAACGACCAGAAGGCGTTGACCTATACCACTCTTCCCCTGGAGACGGATATCGAAGTGACTGGACACCCGGTTGCACATCTCTGGCTCACGACAAATGCTTCTGACCTGGATATGTTTGTCTATCTCGAAGAAGTGGAGGGAAGTGGCAAGTCCATTTATATCACTGAAGGGAATCTCAGGGTTTCGCATAGGAAAATAGGCCAGTCACCTTATAATAATCTCGGGCTGCCCTACCACTCTCATTATGAGAGTGACTTAATGCCAATTACGGTCAGAGAACCAGTTGAGTTGGTCTTCAGCCTGCATCCGATCTCATACCGTTTTCATAAAGGGAACCGCATCCGCATTGCAGTTACTTTTGCCGATGCGGACAACTTCGAGACCCCGGTTATCGATCCGGCACCAAAGCTTCGATTGCTGAGGGACAGGGTTCACCCATCTTTTATCCAACTCCCAATTGTTTTTCCGATTGAGAATTCGCGCTTACCGTCTTTAATAGGACGTGGCTTCCAGGAAGGAGGGGTAGGAGATGGACTTCAACCGATGACGCATCTTAGGTCAGACAGAGCTAAGATGTGTTTGCTTGGGTATTGGCTATAGCTATGGCGCTCCCACTGAGCTTTTGTTTATCTTCATCTCTCTGCACCATCTTTCTAATGCAGATTTAATGTCGTCCCTGATCTTCCTTACTTTTTTCAATTTTTCCTCTGTTGTCCCCGAAACAGCAGTAGGGTCAGGAAAGCTCCAGTGGAATCGTTTTGTAATTCCTGGAAAGACAGGACATCTTTCTGCACTGGTCTCATCACAGACCGTGATGACATAAGAGTAAATCTTTCCTTCTTTGACCAAATCAAAGACGCTTTGTGTTTTTTTCTTTGAGATATCGACCCCTGCTTCTTTCATGACTTGGACCGCGAGGGGGTTTAAAACCCCTGGTTCCAATCCTGCACTAAAGGCTTCGAATTGATCCCCGCAGAGATGGTTGAGCCATGCCTCTGCCATCTGGCTCCGGGCGCTGTTATGAACACACACGAAAAGAACCTTATGCTTTGCCTTATGTTTACTTTCTCTCGAACCGTTCATTGTCTTCCCTCCATTTTATCGAATTTCTATAAAGATACACTGCCTATCTTAAACATTTTAACAGTCCAAAATGACAGGACTGTTAAAATTGGGTGACCAGTTTGTGAACAGCCATAAAAATGACCCCCAGCGAAAATTTAACAAAAAATTAAGAAGAATGAAACCTAAATGTAACATGAATGAAGTAAGTTAAGACATAGGAGGTTTTATGAAAAGGATTAAGAAATTTATTCGTTTCTCAATGGTTTACTTTTCATTCATAGCCTATCTAAGCTATCTGAAAATCCTGATGAATTATCCCCCCTTAAGAAAATTTATGCCGTAATTTCCCATGGTAAGATATCTTTTATTTTCAAAACTCTGAAAGATTAGGAGATTTTAGGAGAGGGTTATAAAATGAATCCAATTTTAGTAATAGAAGATGAGGAGGATATTTCAAAGCTGGTTGAATACCAATTCAAACAGTCCGGGTATCCCGTAGCAAAGGCCCTGGATGGTTCCTCTGGGCTGCACCAGGTAAAGAAATTGACTCCGGCCCTTATTATCCTGGACTTGATGCTTCCGGATATGGATGGGAAGGACATCTGTCGAGCTCTAAAAGCCAATCCCCTGACACGAAAGATTCCCATCCTGATGCTCACGGCAAAGACAGAAGAATTAGACCGAATTGTTGGGTTTGAATTGGGAGCCGAGGATTATGTCACCAAACCCTTTAGCCCCAGGGAGCTGGTTCTCAGGGCAAAAGCAATTTTAAAACGTAAAGAATTGACCCAGGAGACTGAAAAATTGATTCAAATCGGGGACTTACTTATCGATCTCGAGAGGCATCATGTTGCTGTCAATAAAAAGTCGATTCGATTGACCCATACCGAATTTAAACTTCTTTTCGAATTGGCTTCAAGGAGAGGTCGGGTTTTTACGCGTGAAAATTTATTGGACAGGGTATGGGGGTACACTTATGAAGGATATGCGCGAACCGTCGATACCCACATTCGCCGATTGAGAGATAAACTCGAGAAAGCGGGCGAATATATCGAAACCATTCGCGGTGTGGGATACCGATTTCTCGAAGAGGATTATAACAAGTAAATTTCTTTACTTTATAGGTAAAAAAAGGGGGTTCTTCGAAGATTCGAAGGACCCCCTTTTTCTTTAGGGTTTCTTAGAAATCGTATCTCAGGCTCGTAGCGACAATCCATGGAGTCTTGGGTGACTCGTTTCTATTTGTTGTGCCAATTCTTTGATCCAGAGCATCTCCGGCAAAGAGAAGACCCGCCCCAATGCTCCACTTGAGGTTTTTATAAATCTGAATCTCTTGAATAAGATCCAATTCCCAACCGATGGTCTTGTCATCTCTGAGTCGACCCGTTGGTTTTACGGCATCTCCGACTGTGTTTCCGTGCTTGGTGGTGTCACCGATGTAAAGTCCCTGGAGAGTGACTTTATACCAGGACATTGGCTTCATGCTGGCGTAAAGCTTACCCACCCATGTTCCACCGATGGCCCCTCTTGTTAAATAGTTGGGGGAGGTGGAGGTGGATGGATAGAAACCTATAGACAGAGCCGTAGCCGTAATAAAGTTACCACCCATAAACATGCTTTCACCCCAAGCATTATATTCTTCAGACCCTGGCGGGACCACATACGAACCAACTTTCGTAGAGAACCCTGGGCCATCCGCAACCGCCTCACCAGGGAGTCCACTTCTGCTGGTCTTCCTCAGGTCTGCTCCCGAGGCATACATTCCCAGCACTCCGAAGTTAAACTTTTCCCAGGGAAGGTCGACTTTGAGTTGAGTGACCCAGCCACGGTACTTGACCTTGGTGGGGACACCTAAAGCGAGAGGGGCATTTCCTCTGCGTTCCACTGTTCCATAGTCATAGATGAAGTCAAATTTGAGATCCACAGGACCCAGCTTTCCATCCAGGTAGGCTCCAAGCCACCAGAAATTGGCCTCATTGTTGGAGGTTGTTCCATATTGAGTTCCAGAAGTTTGGAGGGGATACTGATTCATGTTGAAGTTAAAGACGAAAACACCAGGGGTCATCTTCCCCAGTTTGGCATTGACGAACATGCCATAGACATCCACGTCGTCTGCGGTTGCATCCCTGCCCTCAACAGCTTTTGCCCACTGAAGACCAATGGTGACTGGATCGATTTTTATTCCCCCTGTAATACCCGTTCCATCAGTCACCATAAACATATGGGGACGGTGGCCGAGAGGTTGAATACCCACCCTGGTGGTGATTGGCACAGGGATTCCGAAATAGGGAAGCGCGAAATCGATATAGAGGTTTTTGACTTCGACTCCAGCCCGGTCAGCTGTCCAGAAACCTAAGCGGTTTCTGTCACCAGAGGGGTCCCCCCATCGGGTTGAATCTAATTCAAAGATGATCGTTCCCCTCAATTCTTTGCCCATGATGGCGTCGAATCTTAGTCTGCCACGAAACTCCAGGTAAGAGTTTGTGCGATCCCAGGCTCCACTGTCCCTTGGATCAACGAATGGATCGTCGGGCCGAAATCCACTTCCTGGATTACCTGCAGGCACTGGAAAGCCCCCACCAGGCCATCTCGAAGTGATCGCATCACTTGTCGCACCGCTTGTAATGTTTCTGTACAAAAACGATGTTGCTTCCATGCTACCTGATGCCTTGAAGTCAAGTTTGGGCTGGGCATAGACCGTGGGGGTTAAAACCACGACCACCCACCCAATTAAACTGAGGACAATAAACTTTTTCATCTCTTTCCTCCTCCTAAATATTTAGTGTTTTGTGAATCGTGTTTCGAGCCTGCACACTGAAAACACCTATTTCGCACACAGACATGACGTTTAAACCTGCTCTATAAAATTCACTCTCACTAAATTTCCTGCCCTATTCACCTCCTTTCTCCCTTGAATTTAAGCAGAAGGGATATTAATGATGAGAGGTAGGTACTACCTCGTGATAAGTTTTCTCACTTTCCTCCTGAGAGTCACCCTTAATGGGCAACAAAATAGAAAAGGAACTCCCCTTGTTGGGTTTACTCTGGACCAGGATCTTCCCGCCATGTAAATCCACCACCTCTTTTATAAAAGGGAGTCCTATCCCTTTTCCTTCCTCGGAGGAGATATTTTTTCCTCGGTAATAAGGCTCAAAAATCTTTTTTAGGTCTTCTTCAGCAATGCCGATTCCGTTGTCTTGGATGGAGATTTCCAAAACTCCGTCACCTTTTTTATTAAAATACGCAATCACTCCTACCTCCACTTTTCCCCCATCTCGTGTATATTTCAAAGCATTAGATAGGAGATTGACAAAGGCCCGAAACATCATGGACTCATGGCATAGAATCTCTGGGATGGAGGAGGACGCGTTGAACTGAATTTCGATATTCTTGTCTGCAGCGCTCTCTTTCAATAGATCAATGGTCTGCTGGAAGAGTGATTTAAGATTCACCTCTTTCTTTTGCTCTCGCCATTTGGTTTGCTCCAAATCATGAAAGAAAAGAGTTTCGTCGATCCACTGAGTCAACTGAAGGCTGCTATCAAAAATGGATTTAATAGTACCCGAGGTTTCTTCATTCAGTCCCTTCCGGAGCATTTTTTTGGCAGAAAACCCAATTGAGATGAGAGGGGACTTAAGATCGTGAGCAATCCTCCTGAGGTTCGATTCCTTTGTTTCCATCGAGGCGTGAAGGGATTCTACTTCTTCCCGTAATTGAACGATTGACCTTTTCTTTTCGGCCAATTTATCCACTCTGAGAATCAGCTCATTGATCGAGAACGGTTTCGTCAGATAATCATCGGCACCGATCTCAAGTCCATAGACCCGCTCTTCCGGGACGGCCCTGGCAGTGAGCATCAGTATCCCCATCTCTTTAATGGTCTTTGTTTGACTTCTTCTTATCAAACGGCAGAGCTCCCAACCATCGAGGTTGGGCATCATCAGATCGAGGAGGAGAAGATCAGGTACCTCTGTCTCGATCTTCTCCCAAGCTTCAAAGCCGTCATAAGCCTTGGACGTTTTATAACCCTTTCTTACGAGGTTATAAGACAGCATCTCTACAAGGTCCTTTTCATCATCGACAATCAAGATTTTAGCGCCTGCCATTACTTTCATTTCGTCCTCCTGTATGACATTCATCTTTTTAGGTTGTACGGTTCGGGTACGTCTTGCCTTTCCCTCCTTATCACTAAAAAAGAAAAGAGCCACTTTTTTTTCGATAAGGGCTTTCTTAACAGCGTCCTTTTCCTTCTCGGCATAAATCATTGATTTCCAGGAATTAATATGGCGACGTTTATGGAAATCAGAATTAGCGACATAAGGAAATCTTTCCAGACCAACGCTCCCAAAGAGGTCCTCCTGATTGGCGATCTCCCATGCATCGATTTTATCTGCGTACCTCTCTCTATATTTCCAAAGGTGAAGAGGATGTCGATGAATGGATTCATTGTCTCCATTGAGGAAGTAAGAAAGCTTGAGAGGAGGATGGGAAGCAATGGCAAGGCCACCTTGACGATGAATTTCCTCGATGACACCTTCTGCATCCTGATTCGGGTTGATGGCTTCTTTTAAGTCGATACCGAGGATGTGATAATCTTCCAGCAAATTACAGATTTCGAGACCAGGAATCACCAATAAGTCATAGGTTTCTTGTCCCCAACGAGAGATTTCATCGATCTTTCTGAAATACGTATCTATATTTTTAACAGACTTGCCCTCCTCATGAATTTCAAGGCTTCTTGGGGATTGTGTGTCAAAGAGGTGATCCGTAATGGCAATCACATCGAACCCGCTTTTTCCATATAACCTTACCACCTCTTCTATATAGACATCCCCATCACTGAATGTGGTGTGAATATGAAGATCGGTCAATAACCATTTAGGCATCAACCTAATGTTAAAGTCTCTTTGTGACAGAAAAGTGACAGGAAAATGAAATTTTTATGACACTCAAAATTTTCTTTGCCCTTGACCTTCTAAGATTGATCTGCTATGTTGCACTAAATTTGATTAAACACAGGAGAGGCAGATGGAAAAGAGAATACAACTTTCGGTGATCCTAACCAATGCGCCAGGAGAACTTTCGAAACTGTGCGATGTTTTACAGGAAGAGAATATTAACATCTTGGCAATGAGCATTCAAAACGCCAAGGATTCGGTTAAAGAGCTTTATAATATGAGAGAAAAAACAGGGAGGAGAATCGCTCTGGCGGAGAGTTACCGGGGCATTTTAAAAGACTCCTCCGACTATTCCTTGATTCGACTTTTGGTTGATCAACCCAATGAAGCCGAAAAGGCTTTGATCAAAGCCGACCATTTGGTGGAAAAAGAGCAGATATTGGTATTCCGGCTGGTCAACCAACCTGGAATGCTCGGAAAAGTGGCAAAAAGATTGGGTGAAGCCCATGTCAACATAGACTACATCTATGGCTCGGCTATGGAAGATGCTGAGGAATCCATTTTCGTTGTTCACATTGCGGAATCGGATTTGATTCGAGTGGGAGATTCCCTTAAGAAGCTTTAAGTCAAACAGGGCAGGGCAAGGTGAAATAGAAGGTTGACCCCTTGCCAAGTTGACTCTCTGCCCAGACTTTTCCCCCATGGGCTTGGATTAGATGCTTTACGATTGAAAGACCGAGGCCGGTCCCGCCCAATTCCTGAGACCTTCCTTTGTCCACCCGATAAAACCGCTCAAAGATTCTTGGAAGGTCATCCTGGGGTATCCCTATTCCATTGTCCTTCACCGAAACCTCAATCTCCTTTTGATCTTTTTGATTAACAGAGAGAATGATCTTTCCTCCCTCGTGACCATATTTAATGGCGTTATCGAGGAGATTGATGAGAACCTGCTCTATATAATTTCGGTCACCCCTCACCCTGAGAGAGGAAGGGATTTCGCAGGAGATAATCATTTTCTTTTTTTCAACCGATCCCTGAATGAAATCCAAGACATCATGGACCAATTCAGTAAGGGAAAAGAATTCCAGGTTTAATTGAAAATCCTTCGATTCAATTTTAGAGAGGGTTAAGAGGTCTTCAACAATTTTAGCCAATCGATCGGTGTGTTTCTTGATGATCTGAACGAATGGATAAGCAACTTCCTCTTTCAAGGCTCCTGTTAAGAGTGTTTCTGTATACCCTTTGATTGCGGTGAGAGGGGTTCGTAATTCATGGGAGACATTGGCCAAAAAATCCTGTCGGATTTTTTCCAATTCCTTCAACCGGCTAATATCGTGGAAAACGGCAATGGCCCCTCGAATCTCCCTTTTCCCCCTCTCCGTCTCATCGAGAGAGGAGTGAATGCCCACCACATTGACCTCGAAGGTTCTTCCCAATGGTAAAGGAAGATTCAGCTCAAATGAGGCGCTCTTCCCATTCCGGATGACATTTCGAATGGACTCCTCTAATTGTGCATTCCGGATAATCTCCAGGGCGGTTCGATTCGCCACGCTCGGAGAAAGGTGAAGAAGATGATGGAGAGCATGATTGGCCACCAGTATCCTTCCCCTCTCATCCACTACCAATACCCCCTCGACCATGCCTTTAAAGATGGTTTGAAGGTAATCTCTCTCCTTTGAGACTTCATTAACTCTGTTTCTGAATTGAATGACGACCTCGTCAATGGCCCTGGACAACTTACTCAAATCGTCCCCAAGATAAGTAACGCTCTCCGGCTTGAAGTGATTTGGAACTGATCGAATCGTCTTTTGGATTAAGTCATAAATCGGTTGATTGAGAACTCTGACGATCAGGTAGGCAAGGGGGGTGATAAGCAAAAGGCCAATCAGAGATGAGAAGAAGAGGGATTGTTTGAAACCCAAATGCAAATAGCTCTGGACGATGAGGAATAGCAGGAGAAGAAAGAAGATGATGATCAACCATTTCCAATGGTAACGGAGTCTCATTCTTCCTCCTCTTGAAATCGATATCCCACGCCGCGGATGGTCTCAATGAGGTCACCCAAAGAACCCATCTTTTCTCTCAATCGACGGATGTGAGTATCCACTGTTCGAGCGTACCCCTCGTAGGTGTATCCCCAGACCTTATCCAGAAGACGTTCACGGGTTTGAACGCGTCCTCTATGAGTGATGAGTTCCACCAAAAGTTTGAATTCGGTGGAGGTCAAGGTGATGGCCCTTTTGTTGATCGAGACTTGATGCCGGTCAATATCGATTAAGAGGTCGCCCACCTGAATGGTTTTTTCTCCTTCCTGGGGAGTTTCTTGCCTGCGAAGAACGGCTTTAACTCTTAACACCAATTCCCTTGGGCTGAAGGGCTTGGTGACATAATCATCCGCCCCCAACTCGAACCCGATGACCCGGTCTACCTCTTCTGCCTTTGCCGTAAGCATCAGAATGGGTATTGACCGGGTGAGAGGATTGGCTTTAAGTCCTCTGCAGACATCCTTCCCATCCATTCCTGGAAGCATGAGATCAAGGATGACGAGATGAGGGGGGTGTTTTTTCGCTAATTCTAATCCGGATGGGCCATCCTGAGTTTTGATGACAGAAAAATCAGATTGTTTCAAATGATATTCGAGCAGATCGCAAATGTCCTTTTCATCTTCAATAATAAGAATGGATTTCGTAGGAAGATTCCCCCTCTCTTTTATTATTCTAACCGACGATTGAGGCAGGGACAATGGCTGTTCGAATCAGAACGCCATTTTGTTTTAAATGAATTCGGACCACTCCCTTCCTGTTCCGTATTTTTCTAAGAACTCTTTGATCAGTTGCTCCGCCACGACGAATCGCTGAACTTGGTTGGTCCCCTCGTAAATCTGGGTGATTTTAGCATCTCGCATGGTCCTTTCAAGATTGCCGCTTTTTAAACAACCATAACCTCCCATAATTTGGACGGCATCGGTCGTGATCTTCATGGCCACATCGGAGGCGAAGAACTTCGACATGGCTGAATATTTGGTTGCATGAGGGAGCCCTTTATCGAGATGCCATGCCGCCTTATAAACCAGGGCCTTGGCGGATTCAATCATCGTTGCCATTTCTGCCAACATAAACTGCATTCCCTCCAACTTAGCAATGGGCTTGCCGAATTGTCGCCTTCTCATAGCAAAAAGCGTAGAAATTTCCATCGCGCTTTCGGCAATGCCCAAGGCCTGGGCGCCTATGGCTGGCCGGGAACGGTTGAGAGTTTCCATGGCGATCTTAAACCCTTCGCCCTCTTCTCCAAGAAGTTTGGATTTAGAAACGGGGACATCTTTGAAGGAAATCGAGCAGGAAGGAACCCCCCGCATTCCGATCTTGTCATCTTTTGAACTGAAGGTCATTCCATAAAGCCCCTTATCAACGACAAAAGCGGAAATACCCCGTCTTCCTCTGGGGGGATTGGTTTTAGCAAATACAATATATTGATCGGCTACTCCTCCATTGGTCACAAAATTCTTTTTTCCGTTGAGGAGGTATTGGGATCCTTCTTTCGTTGCGGTCATTTGCATCGAACCCACATCGGATCCAGCCAGAGGTTCTGTCAGACAGAAGGCCATAACGAGATGGTCTTTGGGAATTTTAGAGCAGAATTCACTCTTTTGAGAATCATTTCCAAAGAGTAAGATAGGGAGGGTCCCCACGCTTTGAACGATTACCAGAAGGGACATCGACGCCGAGACCTTGGCCATCTCCTCCGAAACGATGCAAAACGTGGTGATATCTTTTCCCATCCCCCCGAAATGCCTTGGAATTAAAATCTGAAGATATCCCTCTTTGAAGAACCGATTTGCCATATCCACAGGAAATTCGTCACTCTCCTCGATCTCCTTGGCGCGGGGCTTTACCACTTTGGCAGCTATTTCCCTTACTTCTCTCAACAAGGGTTCATATTCTTCTGTGAACTCAAACATAAAAACCTCCTCAATAGGCTATGCGCATAGCCCTAAGCGCTTAGTGTTAATTTAACATAGGGGAGATCAAAATGGCAAAGGATGAACTTTTCGGAATTTTCGAGGAGCGGCGAGCCATACAAGCAGAATGGAAACGAGATTGAGAAGAATGGCCAGGACAAAGGCCCAGAAGTAATTCTGGGTTTGGTCAAAGATGACTCCTGCCACCCAGGCCCCCAGGGCCGATCCCAACCCAATTGCCCCTTCGACCACCCCATAGATCAATCCAAAAAATTTTCCTTTGTAGAAATCTCCGGTAATGGACATAAACATGGGAGCGGTCACGCCCCATCCAGCTCCGAAAAAGAGAGCAAATAAATAGAGGAGGATCAGAGAGGGATAATACTGATAAAGGAGAAGAAATAAGATCCCAGATGAGAAAGAAGCTCCTCCAAGAGTAAAAGTGATTTCCCTACCTGCTCGATCGGAAAACCATCCCCAGAAGAATCGGAATCCTGCTGACAGGGCGCCTATTATAGCCAAAAGAGAGGCAGCCCAGATCTTGTCCACACCCAAATCGACTAAGTATTTTAAATGGTGGACGACAATAATATAGACACCGAAAGTTGTACAGGCAGGAAATAAAATGACATAGCCAAAACGGATTGTAAGCAGTGTTTTCCCAAGGGTTAACTCTTCCCAGGGGAGGGGAGTTTTCGCTTCCTTGTTTTGGGTCTTAATGAGATTCCCCTCGTTTAGATTTTTCAAAGACTGTCCGTCTGGAAGCAGCCCCATGTCCTGAGGCCCGTGCCTTAAAAAGAGGGCGTTGAGGGGCAGAGGGATGGTGAAAATGAGAAGCGAAAAGATAAGAAAGGCAAAGGGCCATCCTTTGAAAGAGATTAAAAATTGGATCAGTGGGACCAGGATAAAGACTCCAACTCCAATTCCAACTCCTGCAAGCCCATTGGCCATACCTCTTTTTCTTTCAAACCAGTGAGCCAGAATCACTGTAAAGGGAGCGATGCTAAGACATGTCACACCCATTCCAACAATGATGCCGAAAAAGAGATAAAATTGGAGGATCGTCTTAATTTGTGCGCAGAGCAGAAATCCCAAACCGGTTAAAATAATTCCTGGCAGAATGACCTTGCGAGGTCCAATCCGGTCGACCAAGGTTCCAACGATTGGAGCCATGATCATATAAACCATCATGGCAATGGACTGTGCCCCAGCTGCTTCTGCCCGTCCCCAGTGGAAATGATCAATAAGAGCGACAAAGAAGACGGAGAAGGTGGTACGAATCCCAAACCAGAATGCCATGGAGACCATGGAGAGGCCAACGACCACCCAACCATAATAAAATCTACCTGTTTTTAGGGTTGATTTGGATTCCATCGCACTTAAGAACACCTATGAACCCTGATACCCTTACCGTGTTGACTTTAATCCATCATCTCCTGGATGGTCAAGGAATAATATTTCTTGATTTACCACGAAAATTTTGTTAAGGATTCAAAAAAGTTAAGGTGAGGAGGGAATCCTTGAAAACGATCGTGAAATATTTTCTTCTGTTGATCCTGGCCCTGCTGTTGATTTCCTGCGCAGGGGGGAGCAAGACCGAAAAAAAAGAAAAGGCTGTTTCTATTGAGGAACATTTTCAATTGGCCTATCAGGCTGCAGAGAGGGGAAACTTAGAAGAGGCGGTGACCGAATACGAAAAGGTGTTGAAATTAGATTCAAAACATGCAAAAGCCCACCTCAATCTCGGGATCGTTTACGGCAGGCAGGGGAAGTGGAAAAAGGAAATTTCAGAATATGAAAAAGCAATCCGAATCAATCCTCAGTTTGCGGAGGCCCATTTTAATCTTGGGGTGGCCCATCAAGAAAGAGGAAACCTGAAAGAAGCAATGGTCCAGTACCAGGAGGCCCTTCAAATCCATCCCCGGTATGTCGAAGCCCACAATAATCTTGGAATTCTTTATTTCAGGAAAGGGATGCTCGACGAAGCCCTTGCTGAATACCAGAAGACGGTAGAGATCAAGCCGGATTATGCCAAAGGATATTACAATATGGGGAGTGTCTACCGGGAGAAGAAGAATTTAGAAGAGGCGATTGCTTCCTTCCAAAAAGCCTTGGACATTCATCCTAAGTTTGCAGAGGCTCATTATAGCCTGGCTGTCGCCTATTATGAAAAGAAGGAATTTAATTTAGCCATTGAACACTGTAACCAGGCTGAGAAGTTGGGAATCTCCGTGGATTCCAAATTCTTAGATCGACTCAAACCCTATCGTTAATCATTAGGTCAGGGTTAAGGCGATGAAGCCCGTTTTGAGCATTGGTTAAACGTTGAGGGGTGACGATGCTGGTATCGAAGCACGAAGCTTGAAAGACGAAGCTCGAGTATCCAGTTTCCATATACGAGCCTCCCTGCATGCCGCCAGGCAGGGATACGAGTTTAGACAACGGCAAACGTTAATTTCAATTTACCGAAACTGGCATCCTAACCCTTACCTTAACCGATGATTTTATAAAAATATGCCAGAATACCCCTCAGCTCTGCTGGGGGGATGAATGGCCTCCCTCTCCCCTGGGGGGAGAGGGTTAGGGTGAGGGGGAAATGATCTTATCATCACCCCCACCTTAATCCTCCCCCATCAAGGGGGAGGAAAGTTTTTTAGAGAATTTGATGCCCCGCAGCTTGCTGCGGGGTAGTTCACTCTCTGGACAATAAGGACTTTGACATGGAGACAAGAGAGGCGATTTTGGATTTTCAGTATTCGGAGAAGATGAAGTCCGGGTTGATTATTGGAACGAACCTTTTGGATCAACTGGTGTCTCTCAAACATGACGAAGAACTCTCTGGAGCCAAAAAGATGTTAGTATGGTATTTAGAGGGGTTGCTTCGTGAAATTCGAATTGCAGATCATGTCTTGGGAGTGAACCATTATGCTGACCTGGAGAGGAAAGTGATGGAAGTGGTTGGAAGGATTCATATGTCTCAATTCCAAGAGGCCCAGGGGTCTTTTTCTGAAGCCATCTCCCTGGCCACCACCTTATGTCAGAGGGCCATGAATTTTTTGATCGAGAAGAAACTGGTTTAAAAATTCGCCATTGGAGGAGAAGAGACGAAGATCGTTTCCTTAATTCGAAATCAGGCCGTGGAGGTGACCCATGCCAGAAAGAAACTTGGAAGCGTTTGATTTGAGAGGACCGAAACCCCGAACCATCGGGATCCTGGTCATTCTTTTCATCCTCTTTATCTTTTTTTGGGGTTCCTTCGTCATTGTTCCCGCAGGCCATCGAGGGGTTGTCCTCTGGTGGGGAAGTGTGGAGAAGAGGATTATGGGCGAAGGACTTAACTTCAAAGTTCCTGTTGCTGAAAGGGTGATCAAGGTGGATGTCCGAGTTCAGCCACACCCCTTCAAGGAGATTGATGCCGCTTCGAAGGAATATCAGATGGTAAAACTGACCGGAATGATGAATTTCCATATCGATCCCTCCAATGTCAACGATCTCTATCAAAAGGTGGGTCTTGATTTTGCGAATAAGGTCATTGATCCTGCTTTCAATGACTTTGTCAAAGAGGTCGTTCCGATTTATCCCATCACGGAGATCCTTCCGAAAAGGGAAGAAATCCGGAAAAGGGCCATGCTCAAGCTTGGGGATAATCTGGCGAGATATCACATCGTCGTCGATGATATCTATTTCTCCAATATCCGATTCTCACCCGAATACGAAAAAGCCGTGGAAGCCAAACAGGTTGCTCAGCAGCAGGTGGAAACCCAAAGGCAGGTATTAGCCCAGCGTGAAATTGAAGCCCAGCAAAAGGTGGCTACAGCCAAGGGAGAGGCTGAATCGATTCTGGTCGTGGCTCAGGGACAGGCGAAAGCGAATGAAGCCCTTTCCCGATCCATCAGCCCCATTTTGGTCGAGTATAAAGGGATTGAGAAATGGAATGGAATCTTACCCCAGGTTTCAGGAGGAGCGGTGCCCTTTATCGATTTAGGGAAAATGGGAGGTGGCAAGAAGCCATAGTGAGGAGTTCGGAGTTATGAGTAACTTAGAAAATAATGGTTTCGTAACCCTAACCTATCAACTTTATAAAAATATGCCAGAATACCCCTCAGCTCTGCTGGGGGGATGAATGGCCTCCCTCTCCCCTGGGGGGAGAGGGTTAGGGTGAGGGGGAAATGATCTTATCATCACCCCCACCTTAATCCTCCCCCATCAAGGGGGAGGAAAGTTTTTTAGAGAATTTGATGCCCCGCAGCTTGCTGCGGGGTAGTTCACTTTCGTGGTTCGAGGGTGTCGTAGCCGTCATGAAAAATTAGTTCGGAGTATTTTTATTTCTCCGAACTCTGAACTCCGAACTCCGAACTCCGAACTGGTAATCTTTTTGGGAAGGATCACCGTAAAGGTGGTTCCCTTGCCCAATTCACTTTCAATCTGGATCTCTCCCCGATGGAGTTTGACAATTTCCTGAACCAGGGAGAGACCAATCCCTAAGCCCTTGACATTTCCAAGGGGTTTTGTCTTGACTTGGGAATGGCGTGTGAAGACTTCCTGCAGAGATTGGTGGGAAATTCCAACCCCCGTGTCGGTAATGCGGGTGAAGACAAAATCAGAATCTTGATCAAGCCTCACACCGATCTTTCCTCCTTGACGATTATATTTGATGGCGTTGGTGAGAAGATTGTCGAATAGCTGGTTGAGTTTATCTTCCACCCCGGGAATCTTTATCGGTTCTGGTGGAAGCTGAATCTCCAATTGGATTCGTTGTTCCTTGGCAAGGGGTTCAACCGTAGCGCATGAAAACGTGATCGTCTTGACGAGATCGATGGGCTCGAATATCCAGGATTCCTGGGAGATCCCCATTTCAGCTAATTCAAGAAGGTCATCAATATTCTTCCCAAGTTTTAAAAGGTTCTTGTGGGATATTTCAAGAAATTTCCTCTGCGGTTCGGTCAAGGGGCCGACCTTCTCTTTTAGAATCATTCCAATATAACCCAACACCGAGATCATCGGGGTTTTGAGTTCATGACTGACGTTGGAGAGAAAGTCATCCTTCATATGATCAATCCGTTTTAATTCTTCATTGGCAATCTCTAATTTTTTTAATGCCTCTTTTAATTCATCTTCAGCCTGTTTTCTTTTTGTCACTTCTTGACTAACCACGACTACGCCTAAGTATCTGTTTTTGGGCCCCCACACAGCAGAATAAATATTGTCATAAAATTTCCCGCCCAACATCTCGATATTCATTCGATGGCGTCCTTTGACTTCTCCAGATCTTAGATCTTTAATAATCTGAAGGACCTTGGGATGGGATTTTTTAGGATGGCAATTTAAGACGGAATGGCCCAACACTTGATCGATCCTAACATCTCGAATTTTTTCGATGATCGGATTGCAATAAGAGATCTGATTCTGATCATCAATAAAAGCGATCCCCTGTTCCATAGAGGCAAAAACGGATTTTAGAATAGATGGCTTCATCATCAGAATGAGTTTAGACTCATGAGCTTTTTTCGGAGGAAGACGATTTTTGTATAAGATTTTCGAATGCCAAGGCCCTTGCCGGATCGGAAAGGATTAAGATTAATTCTACCAGGTCCAACACCCTAAACTTCTTTTTAAGTTTTTTGGCATTCAGGGAAATCGTCCGCTTGCATTGCTGGCAGGCTGAGAGAACCACCTCTGCTCCGGTTTCTTCAATTTCTTTGATCTTCAGGTCACCGATATCCTTTGAAATCTTCGGAAAAAACATCTCCAGGTCACCCCCGCCTCCGCAGCAGGTAGCATGCTGCTTGTGGTTTCGCATCTCAACGAAACTTGCCCCGGAGATCATCTGGATGATTTCTCGGGGGCTGTCATAAATGCCAGAAGCCCTGCCTAAGTCACAGGGATCATGGTAAGTGACCGTGGCTTCCAAAGCATGCATGGGGATCCTTTTTTCCTTTAAGAGTTTCAGGAAATAATCCGTGCTATGGAAGATCTCAAAGGGGATATCTTTTTGATAAAGGCGAGGATATACATTTTCCCAGACATGATAGCAGGAAGGGCATCCAAAGACAACGGCCTTTGCCCCCATGGCCTTCACGGCTTCGATATTATGGGTCATCATTTCGTAGACCATTTCCTCTCTTCCCATTCCAATAAGAGGCCAGCCACAACACCATTCCTCTGGCCCCAAACACCCATAATCCAATTTTGCTTTTTCAAGGAGGTAGAGCATTGCTTGGGGAATAGAGTAGGTGGCAGGAAAGAAAGAGGCAACGCATCCAACAAAATAGACCACCTCCGCATTCATTTTACGGCTGCTATGTCGGAATAGTTTGGGCATGTTTTGCACCCAGATTAACCGGTCATCGTTGGTTGGATAGGTGATATTTCGCCCCTGCTGGAGATTCTCAAGGATGGGGCCGGGGAGAGACGGTTGTAAGTCCCCTTTGACTATATTTTCCCGGAGGGCGATCCGGAGCTCCTTGGAATGGATATTGACGGGACAGACTACTTCACAATGACCACAGAGGGTGCATTGAAAGACCTCCTTAGAGAAATCTTGCAAACGGTCGGGGTTCATCTGCTTTCGGTTCAGAAAAAACTTTCTGAACCAGGATTTACATATAGACCAATCCTTGGTGGTCTGCAAAGCATCAAAAGCAGTGACCCGCTGATCATGGGTCACCATAAAGACGGGGCATCGTTGGATACATTCACCGCAGCGTGTGCAGCCATCGATCTCAATGAGTTGTTTAACGGAAAGTTCTAAATCTTTCATTTTTCCTTCGTCACGGAATGAATGAGGAGAACCATTGGACTGACCAGAATATGAAACATTTTACTGAAAGGGAGATAAATGATGAACAATCCCGTCAAGATCGCATGCACGTACCAACCATAGGGATAAACCCATTCCCATCGGATGGGAAAAAGGCCTAAGAATAAAGAGAGAGGATATCCAATAAAAGAAGAAAGGGCCACAGAAGGTGGAATGGCAGTCAAAAGAATTCTCAGCCCTTCTACAATAAAGCCTGTGATTAAGATCGCTCCAAGCAGGGCCAAGACAATTATATCCTGACCGGCAGAGGGACGGTTTTGGGATGTCTTTCGAAGTCGTCTCATCGTCGCACCTGCTATACCTATTATAACACACAGACCCAGGAGATCGTAAGTAAAGGCGATAGGAGGATGATTTTTATCAAGCCATTGAGCGACGCCTGGACTCATTGGAAAAATGTTGGAGAGGATGAGGAGAATCAATCCTATAAAGAAACGAAGGAAAAATGGAAAATAGATAAAGGTATGAATCGTCCATCGGCTCAGACTTTCTTTAAGAACTCGCCTGAGGAGGAGAACATCTATCACAAATACCTTGAGAAGGGTGAGAATTTTTTTTGAGAAGACCACTTGCCAAATCTTTTCAGCGAGGAAAGACACCTTTTCATCAGCAGAGAAGGAATGGTCCCCGATCGTTCCCCGAAACCAGATGGAGAGGTGAATGGCCATCCCTGCCAGAAAAAGGATAAATGCCACGATGGAAATCGGATCATTGAGAGTGACCGAGGCGCTATGGCAGATGATACAGATCAAACTCTTTCCTGGAAGGACACGAATCGGAGCTCCTAATTGATTTTCAGGGAAATGACATTTTTTACAGTCTTTATGCTTCTTGAAATCGGCCAGACGATGAGAAGTCATTTTAAGAGGGACACCCTCTTTGACCTTGCTTAACACAATCCGTCCCGTCTTGGGGTCCTTCTTCACCTCTTTTGATTCATGGTGGCAGGCCTCGCAGTGGACGGTTCGATGTGGATCGTGGGCCTTTCCCTCACCGTGGTACCCGTGACAGGAGACGCACTGGAACAGTAATGTTCGATGAGGAGAGGAGGCGATCCCATCATGGCAATTTACACAGGCGATCCTTCGATGGACGGTTTTTCTATATTCTTTCGGGTCGATATAAACCGAGACCGTTTTCCCATCCGCCTTCTTTTCAACATCCTTTTTCCCATGACAATTCATACAAAAGAGGATGGAGGTAGTGATCCCTTCATGGCTGTTGAGGTTAGGTTGGCGATGGCAACGCCAACACCATTTCTTCTCTGCCTCCATGAGCTCTTCGTCCGTCAACCCTCGGGCAAGAGAGAGAGCCGGAAACTGCCCAGATATAAAAATGACGAAGAAAAGAATGAGAAGATCTCTTCTCACCCTACGCTTCTCTTTCTTTTCAGGATCTTGATTTAAATCCTCCCATTCCAGGGGATGATGGTCGATCATCTTCTTGGCTTCCATTTTTCCCGTGAAGATGGACTTGTCCAGAGGAAAGACATTGGCACGGAGATGGGCATTGAAGAAGTGGACGATAAAGATAAATCCTATGGCCAAGAGGGCTTCATCACTATGGATGGTATAAGCAATATTGAACCAAAGACCTGGGAAAAAGCGGGAAAAAAATTCTGGAAACCAGAGCAAGAGGCCCGATCCGCCAATAAAGGTAATACCCCAGAAGACAGCCCAATAATCAAATTTTTCCCAGTAAGTAAAACGACCGAATGGTGGAGGAGGCCCTTTTCCTAAAAAGTAACGGATGTGTTGATAAAGGTCCTGGAAATCTTTTAGAGAAGGAACCATGGAATAGGGACCCAATAACTTGCCTTTCAATATAACCAGGTAATAAATCACCCAGAGCAGATGGAGAGCAAAATAGCCAAAGGTGATCCCCGCACACCACCGGTGAAGCAGTCCAGCTCCCTTTACTCCTCCCCAGATAGAAATCAGTCCTTTTGCCCAGAAGGCACCGGGGTATTTGAGGGGAAGTCCGGTTAAAGCAAGGCCAATGAAGGTGATCATCATCACCAGATGGATAAAGCGATGGAAGGCATTAAACCTCCAATAGACTTCCACGTGATTTTCCTTCATGGACATGGGGTTAACCCTTTTTCAACCATTCATGGACCTTCCTGAGAATCCAAATCAATGTATGAGAATAAAAGAAGGCCAATACAACAAAAACGAGTAATCCGAAACCGATCTCAATCCACCGGAGGACCTTTAATTTATTAAGTTTCTCCACCTCCTCTTTTTTCACTCCTTCTTTTGAGGCGTGGATCACAAAATCCGTAAACCGAATTTGAGCATTGGGGTGACACTTCTGGCAAACCTCAAGGGCAATTTCTCTGTTCTTTAGTGAGAGGCAGGTATGGGCACCGTGACAATCCGTGCAATAGGCGGAGGCCTCATATCCCAGGGAAGCCGCTGTTTTTCCATGATAATTTTCGAGATAGGTCCTCTTCTCAACCGGGTGACACGTCCCGCACATCTCTGTCATCCATCTTCCGAGTTCAAGTCGAGACTGACCAGAAAGAACGTAATGGGTGACATGACAGTTTCCACAAGTCGGGGCATTCTTCTTCCTTTCCACCAGGGCCTTGGCATGGGCGCCCTTGAGATAACGCTGGTATTCCTGGGGATGGCACCTTTCACACTTTTTGTAATCGTAAAGAAGGGTCGAGGACCTCCCCAACAGTTTGGGGTCAGGATGTTTTACCCCTTTCTCTTCAATATCTGAGTGGCACTCGGAACAGGATAGGAGACCATGGGAAGAGGATTGAAATCTACCCATTTCAATAAACCAGGAACGCCTTGAAAGAATCTCCGACCCAGATGTTGGAGAATGCCACATCATGATAAAGGAAAAACATAGAATGAATACGGTTGAAAGAAGCTTCATTTTCACGGCTCCTTTATAGAAAATAATATCAGGAGAGTCAACCTTTTTTTGAACGTTCTCATTATTGACACTCAACCGATTTTACCTCATACTAAGACCTGCGATGGAAACTCTGACCAATCATCATCCCCCCAACTTCGAATTTGAAAAGGGGGAAAGAATTTAAGGAGGACTTATGGCTAAATCGACTGTTTGGTTCATGGATGCCCGATCGAGACGTTTTTTGGAATCCACGGCCATCAAGGGGCGCCAGCTTCTTGAGCATTCAGGATGGATGGATTACCTCAAACCGAGGGACATTGTAGCGGTTAAGACGCACATGGGTGAATCCTACAATGTAGGATACCTGAGACCGATCATTGTCCGGACATTTATAGATGCGCTCAAGGAGAGAGGCTGTAAACCATTTGTCACCGATACGACGACCATGCCCTACCATCCATGGATCAGCAGAACATTGGCTTTGGATCACCTGGAAACGGCTAACCGAAATGGTTTTAATCAAGCTTCCATGGGCTGTCCGGTCATCATTGCAGACGGGTGGTTGGGAACCGACGATGTGATGATCGATTTACAGGGGAGAGGAAATTATTTAAATAAGCAGTTCGTTGCACGAGCCATTGCAGATGCGGATGCTTTGCTCTCTATCGCCCATTTCAAGGGACATCCTGCTGGCGGGTACGGGGCCGCAATCAAAAACATTGGTGTGGGTTGTGCGAGCAAGCGGGGTAAGATGAACCTTCATGGAGCCTTGGCTGGGGATAAGCCTGTCATTCAGGCGGAGCTCTGTCCCGGTCGAAAGTGCGAATGGTGGGAGACCTGTGAGGAATGTTGCCCTGAGGGGTCGATCAGGGTGACAGAAAAGGGATTGGAGATTGACCTGGATTCATGCGTCTATTGCTTTGCCTGCGCGAACTTGTGTGTCAATATGGCAGGCGTCAATGCCATTCAGAGGTTCGATTATTTGCCCGCTCTGGGCAGGCGGATTGCTGATTCTGCCTTGGCCACGATGATGACGAAAGAACAAGGGAAGGCTTTCTTCATCAACTATGCTCTGGATATCACTCCTGCCTGTGACTGTTATGGATGGACCGATACACCTTTTGTGAACGGGATAGGGGTTCTTGCCTCTCTGGACCCCGTGGCTTTGGATAAGGCCTGTATCGACCTGATGAATGAGGCGCCCGGATTGATTAACTCTGAAGCAGAGGAATTTCATGCCCTTGCTCCGGGCTCGAAAAAGTTGAATCTTATTAAGGGAAGAGATATTGAACAGCAGGTTTACGGAGGCGTGGAGAATCGGCTGGGAAACGCGGACTATGTTCTTGAAACCGTTCCACTTGATCGAAGTCAAGCTGCTATTGCAAAATTTTACCCGGAGAAGGTCAGGGCTAAAAAACTCAGGCCGATGTATGAACAGCACCACCCTTTATCCGGTCTGGATACAGCCTCCTTTGGCAAACCAACAGAAGGAGTGACTAATCCGAGATATCCTAAGAAGTGAAGGGAGATTGTGACGAAGGGTCCAAGGTCCATTTCCCTGCTGAACGATAGAGGTCCATGCACTACATGAGCGGGGGATAAAGCAAGAAAGGATGGGGAAAATGAAGAAAAAAGATTCGGAGCTGTTTAAACCCTTGGTAGCGACTGCGGAAAAGTATCTCAGGGATTACTGTGATGGGAGGCAGATGGACGACGAAAAAGCAAAAATCTTTTTGAGGGTGCTTTCTCTCTATCGCAAAATTCTAAAAGTAGAAAAGGAAAGAGAACTGATTAAATCGGAATGGCAGAAACTGATTACAGGCGTGGCAGAATTAAAAAAAATAACGGCGAGCAAAGTGAAAAAGAGACCCAAGTTGAAAAGGTAAATGACTGGAAAAGGTCATCAGTTTTCGAAAGTGAAGTTTTATCAATACAATTTGTTTTACATTCCTCCTGGAATCTGATAATTTAATTCTTTAGGAAATGTTCGTCGAACGGTCACGGTAATGATACCCTTGTCTAACGGCAGGCAGGCGTATCGTCCTTCGGTTGCGTTTTTCGTCTTAAGAACTTGACTTAAACCTCTGACGCTAAACGAAATGGGCTTCGTAGCCTTAACCTATGGACCATATTTACATGGTTCTCTATTTTCTCCTTTCATGTTGATGATGTGAAAGGTTTAAGGGATATGTCCTGATGTACCTCGACTTCCATGGTTTCCGGGAAAAGCCTTTTAATCTCACTCCCGACCCACGATTTGTTTTCCTGAGCAAGACCCATAAGGAAGCTTTTGCCCACCTTCTGTACGGGATTAACAACCGTACAGGATTTATTGCTTTAACGGGAGAAGTGGGATCGGGGAAGACAACGGTCCTACGTGCGCTCCTCAGCCAACTTGACACAGACCGTCACCGGACAGCCTTGATCTTCAATCCCTACCTTTCACCTACCGAATTGATTCAAAACATCAATCGGGAATTTGGTGTTCAAGCCCATACCTCAAATAACTCAAGCCTCTTAGATGCCCTCAATCTTTTTCTTCTCAAGCAGAATGCAGAGGGGCGTACCGTTGTTCTTGTCATCGATGAGGCGCAGGATCTGCAAGCACCCGTGCTTGAACAGATTCGACTGATCTCGAACCTGGAGACAGACAGGGAAAAGCTTATACAAATCATTTTGTCCGGACAACCCGAGTTTTTAAAGATACTCGAGAAGAACGAAATGCGGCAGCTGAGCCAGCGGATCACTGTTCGATATCATCTGATGCCTATGGATTTTCAGGACAGTGTCGATTACATCCACCACCGGGTTGAAGTGGCGGGAGGAAAGGGGGGAGTCCTGTTTTCCAGGAGGGCACTAAAATTAATATACAAGTATTCACGAGGGCTTCCGAGGCTCATCAATGCAGCCTGCGACAGGGCACTTCTGGCCGCCTACGCAAAAAACACAGCAAAGATAAACTCCAGGATCGCTGCCACAGGGATCAAAGACATAAGAAGGAGTTCGGCTTCCCATACCTCGATACGGCGTCTTATTCTGATTCCAACGCTTGTTATGCTGGCGGTCCTTATGGCGGGTGGCATCTATTTTAAGTGGCGTAACTTTTTAGAATGGTTCTATCCCCCCCAGAAGGTCGAGGAAGCCAGTCAGGAACTCTCCCATTCTGGGGTCGCTGAACTTGGTAAAGTTCCAGAAGAAGAAAATGCTCGAAGGGCCTTTAACACTTTGGCAGGTTTCTGGAATGTTCCGCCCCTCCCCGAAAGTACCAATTTAAGCCAGGCCAATGGAATGGACCGTGCGGCTTTGGACCGAGAACTCCACCTATACCGATTTTCTGGAAACCTGGGCGCTTTACTCCGACTCAATTATCCAGCTATGCTCGAACTGACCATACCAGGTATTCAGGGAAAAAGGTTTGTTTGCCTGATGGGAATAGAGAACGGGCATCTCCTTATCGACCCACCGATTGGAGGAAGGAAAACCCTATCCTTCAAGGATCTCGAAAGCCACTGGTCTGGCCAGGGATTCCTTCTCTGGAAAGATTCCCTAAATCTCCTGAGGAGGTTATCATCGGGATCAAAGGGAGGCCACATCAAACGGCTTCAGGATCTTCTTAGAGAGGCGGGGACCTACCGAAGACTTTTAACAGGTGTTTATGATGAGGAGACTGTTTTGGCTGTCAAGGAATTCCAGTCATCAATGGGAATTGAGGAAGATGGTATCGTAGGGGGTCAAACATTGATGCTTTTATATGGTTCCCTCCAACGGTTCGAAGTTCCAAAACTAACAGTGAGGCCAAAATGAGCGTGATCCTTGATGCCTTAAAAAAACTCGACCGTGAAAAGTCATCTCGGCGGAACGGCACGACTAATATCGCCGTCGAAATTCTTAGGCCCGATCTGCCGCGTCCCGGCAAAAATATTCCGGTATATATAACGATCGTCTTTCTCACCGCTATGGCTGCTGCCGTCATGACCTATGCCGTGATGTTGGAGTTCGGGTTCCTGTCGAAATCACCGCCATCCACACCCATGAATCTTCCTGCACTCAGTCAACCGGTCACATCGGGGCCCGTTTTCCGCGAACCGGTCCCCGAATCACCCGGTGAAATAAGCGAGGGGCTTCCGAACATACAGAACCACGCTGTAAGCAAAAACAATCTAACTTCATTGAGTAAGGAAAAAGAAAGCCAGAAGATGATCTTAGAAGAGAAGGCTGTTACTCCCGAAAATACAAAAAAAGCCATTGAACCTACCCCAAAAATTTCTACCATGACTCCACCGTTACTAAAATTATCGGCGATCGTCTGGTATGAAGAACCCTCAAAACGTGTTGCCATGATTAATGGCATGATCGCTCATGAAGGGACTGTCATCGAAGGAGTGAAGGTCGTCGAGATTTACCCCAACCGTGTACGCTTCTTCCAGAATGACCAGTATTTTGAAATCACCCTGTTTAAGTGAGAAGTCGCTTCTATCCAGTCAATATATTGGACCATGTTATGTCACCAATCCACCCAAGGACTTTACTCTAAATCCATTTGGAAGGGGATGGGATAATTTCCGGTAAAACAGGCATAGCAAAAGGATTCGGCATCCTCTTTCATACATTTCCTCAAACCCTCTAAACTCAAGTAATGCAAAGAAGTTGCATGAATAAACTTCTGAATTTCCTTTAGGTTATGGGTAGAGGCGATTAATTCCGATTTTTTAGGGGTATCAATGCCGAAGAAACAGGGGTGGGTGATTGGGGGAGAGCTTATCCTGACATGAATTTCTTTGGCGCCGGCTTTTCGAAACATCTTGTTGATCTTTTGGCTGGTGGTTGCCCGAACGATAGAATCATCCACGGTGGCGATTCTTTTGCCCTTTAACAAATTATTTACCGGGTTTAATTTGATTTTAACGCCGAAGTGCCGGATTCTTTGCTCAGGTTCGATGAAGGTTCGTCCGATATAGTGATTTCTTATCATCCCCAGCTCCAAGGGGATTTTCGATTCAGCCGCAAAGCCCAACGTTGCCGGAAACCCCGAGTCTGGGATCGGGACAACCATATCCACGTCGGCGGGTGCTTCCTTGGCCAACTGGGCTCCAAATGATTTTCTGACCTCATAAACACTTCTTTTAAAAAGGAAACTATCTGGGCGGGCAAAATAGATGAATTCAAAGATGCATTGGTGATGTTGTTTGTGAACGAAAGGCTTGAAGGATTTAGTTCCTTCTTCATTGATGAGGAGAATTTCTCCCGGCTCGATCTCCCTGATAAACTTTGCGCCGATGAGGTCAAAGGCACAGGTTTCGGAGGCAACAACAGGTGCCCCCTTGATCTGGCCGAGGACCAAGGGTCTAAAACCAAAAGGATCTCTGGCTGCGATCAATTCATTTTCTGTCACGATAAGCAAGGAATAGGCCCCTTCCACCTGTTTAAGGGCATGGACGGTTCGCTCAATGGTGGATTTCTCCTTAGAGCGTGCAATGAGGTGAACGATCACTTCGGTATCCATATTCGACTGGAAAATGGATCCTTTGGATTCGAGTTCGCTTTTAATCAGGGGGGCATTGGTAAGGTTACCATTGTGGGCAATGGCTAAACTTCCTTTGTAGTAGTCCACAAGAAAAGGCTGGGCGTTTTTAATTTCGCTCGAACCAGCCGTGGAATAGCGGACATGCCCAATGGCACTCTTTCCGAAGAGTCTCTTCAGGATATCCTTGGTAAAGACTTCGGAAACCAGTCCCATCTGTCGATAGTGATGGAGATGTCGATGGTCTGAGGAGACAATGCCGGCGCTCTCCTGACCCCGGTGCTGAAGAGCGTAGAGACCTAAATAGGTTAGATTGGATGCTTCGAGATGGTTATAAATTCCAAAAATACCGCACATCACTTCTCCTTCTGATGCCCATAGCCGTTTGGATGTTTTTTATGCCATTTCCAGGCTGTTTCAACGATGGTTTCCAGATGAGGGTAATTCGGAACCCATCCGAGTTCTTCTTTGATTTTCGTTGAACTGGCTACCAACCGGGCAGGGTCCCCTGGCCTTCTGGGTGAATCAATAGCCGTCACTTTTTTTCCAGTCACTTTTTTAACTGTCTCGATCACTTCTCTGACCGAATATCCATTCCCATTTCCTAAATTATAAATCCCGGAGGCATTTTCTTTTTCTAATTGGGTGAGGGCCAAGATATGAGCATGAGAAAGGTCTGTGACATGGATATAGTCACGAATGCAAGTTCCATCCGGGGTATGATAGTCCGTGCCATAAACAGGAACGGAGGTTCCGTCCAAAGCCGCTTTGATCAGCAAGGGAATCAAATGGGTCTCTGGAGAGTGATCCTCTCCCAAATCCCCTTCTGGATCAGCCCCTGCCGCGTTGAAGTATCTAAGCGAGATGAAGTTTAATTTCTGAGCATCATGGAATGCCTGGAGCACCTTTTCAAAGATCCATTTGGTCTCACCATAAGGATTGGTAGGAACACAAGGATGTTTCTCAGAGATTGGGATTTCTTTTGGCTCACCATAGACTGCCGCTGAGGACGAAAATACAATTTTCTTCACATTCATTTCCTCCATGATTTCAATGAGGTTCATACTATTTTTCACATTGTTGTTGAAATATTTTTCTGGGTTCTGAACCGATTCTCCCACCAAGGAGTCGGCTGCAAAGTGCATAACGGCTTTGATTGGGTAATATTGAAAGGTCTCTTTAAGTATTTTTTGATCCGAAAGATCCCCTTCTATGACGGGGACATTTTTCACGGCTTTTCGATGGCCGGTCTGAAGATTATCAAAAACAATGGGCTGGTGACCTTGATGGAGGAGTTCCTTAACCACATGACTTCCAATGTATCCTGCTCCACCTGTGATAAAGACAGTTAGCATTTCATTAATTTATAGAAGGTTTTAGACACCTCTGTCAATGAAATAACTTACGAAGTGAAAGACTACTTTACACTTCCGTGATGGCATCTATTCAAAATAGGATTGATGCAGTTTGCATCATGCTGGAGATCTTTTTTTAATCTCAAATTTCTTTTAAACGGATGTTTTTATTTGATTTCTCAATGGTCTCCGAAATTTCTTTTAAAACCTTAGAGATTTTCTCCGCTTCCTCAGAGGGATCATCAGGGATCTTTGTTATTCCATATTTCTCATACTCATCCAGGACAAATTTCACTGTTATGTTTTCAATCGTTTGTCCGGGTTGAAAGGCCACTTCCCCCTTGACTCCTTTGGCTATTTCAACCACTAACCCCACCTCGACTAACTCATGAAGCAGTCGCCTTACGAGATGGACTGGCATTTCCAAGGCATATCCAATCTGATGAGCGGTCAGTGGTTTTTCCCCCAAAGAAAATTTCTTTGTCAGGAGATGAAATATCCTGAGCATGAGAACTTTTTTTGAGGAAACGCTCAACCGGGAGTAATCGGGATGGAAACCGAATGTTTCATAGTAGTGTTCATTGGCATGAGCTATTTCAGTTCCAAACAGAACGATCATCCAACTGATTTGAAGCATGGATAATAAAAGGGGTAATGCCGCAAAACTCCCGTAAATGGCGCCGTAACCAGCCACTCCTATCTGGAATTTTATATAGAGCCACTGAATGATTTGAATAATGGTCCCTGCAACGATGCCCCCCAACATCGCTGACTTAAAAGGTATTTTGGTATTGGGCATGATGAGATAGAGTAGCGTAAGAAGAACCCAAATGGATACATAGGGAAGTAAATTCAACAAAGAAAGATAAGCGAACTAAAAACTCCAAGCAGTTCAATTTTGTTAACTAGTACTTTTATTTGACTTGCCACCAGGACAGTTGCACTGCTGGAAATGATCAAGAGAACAGGGGCAAAGACGATCATGGCCATATAATCGCTAAATTTTCTTATAATGGTCCTTGATTTCTTCACTTCCCATATGTCATTCAGGGCCCCTTCAATTTTCCCTAAGATCGATATCACCGTCCAGAACAGCAGCACGATGCCGATGCCAGCAATTAAACCACCCCTTGCCTGATCAAGGAGTTTATGCGAAAACGAAATAATCTGAGTGGTGATATCGGCTTGCCAATTTGCCTTGTCGGCCATTTGTAAGATTTGTTTCTCGATGAGCTTTTCAAGGCCAAAACCTTTAGCGATCCCAAAAGCTACGGCCACCACTGGAACGATATTGAGCAGAGAGTAGTAGGTTAATCCCGAAGCGGTTTTTTGACAACGATCTTTCAGAAATCCTCGAGAGGCCAAAAGGAATACTCGAAGATATTTAATGGCAAAGGCTTTTAAAGGATGGAGGGTTTTTAATCGGATTTCCCAGATGCCTGTATTGAAAAATTGCACAGTTTGAGAAATCATCGTACCACTCCCTTCCTGTTTGGATATGACCAGAAGGTTGCAATGAGCCTAATAATGATCGTTTATCTAAATATGCCAGAATACCNNTAATCATCACCCCCACCTTAATCCTCCCCCATCAAGGGGGAGGAAAGTTTTTTAGAGAATTAGATGCCCCGCAGCTCTGCTGCGGGGTAATTCACTTCTTTCTTTATCCCGCCTTCAGCTCAGAAGTACAGTTTGGACAACGGGTTGCTTTAATCGGGATACTTGAGAAACAATAAAGACAATCTTTTGTTATTGGAGCAGCAGGTGGAGCTTCTTCTTGACGTCTCATTTTATTAATGGTTCGCACAAGGAAAAATACGGCAAAGGCGACCAGGACAAAACTAATGATGGTGTTGATGAATACTCCAAAGTTGATGGTCACTGCACCCGCTGCCTTAGCCGTGGCCACCGAGGCATAAGGTCCGGCGACCTTGCCTTCTTTGAGTACAATGAAGATATTAGAGAAATCCACATTCCCGAGTAATAGACCAATGGGTGGCATGATGACATCTTGGACCAGTGAAGTGACAATGGTTCCGAAAGCGGCACCGATAATAATCCCCACCGCCATGTCAATGACATTACCCCGCATTGCAAATTCCTTAAATTCTTTTAGCATAAATAGTCCCTCCCTTTGTGAATGAGATTTTTATTTCAGCTTAAAATCCACTCGACTTTCTTTTACCTTTTCCTTTTTTTCCGTTGCAAGCGATTTTGGTTCAAGGATAAAAACTCTCTCTGGCTCAACCTGACCGGATTTAAGGATGGCCTCTTTTACTTTCATGGCCCGTTGGGAGGCGAGAGTCCTTAGGTCGCCTTCCTTGACCTCAATATGGGTCAGCATCAACTTTTCCATTTCCGGAACAGGGATGTCCTTCACCATGCCGATCACATTTTTTGGTTTTGGAAATTTTTCCTCTTTGTAAGCCATTTTGAGGTATTTTTCATATTCCTGTTTTTCGACTTTTACCTCATCTATAGGAATGGTAGGCTGCCCCTTCTTAAGCATTTCTTTAAGTTTCTGGGCTTTTATCTTTCTTTGGAAGAGAGTTTGCTTTAATCCCTCCTTGTCTTTCTCTATATCCACATGGCCTTCGATATCCATCTTGAGTGCGGGTCTGTCTTGGAGAGCCTTCGCAATGGCATTCAGTTTTTTGAGACTCGGTTCGGTCATGGCAGTACTTCCGTAGTCAAATTCTACGAAACTCAGTTCTTCTCCGCCCCCGAACGCCGCTCCGAGGAGTGAGAAGGGCGAGGTGGCAGCCTTCGAGATCAAATTAACAAGGATTTTAAGAATCACTCCCCAGACACTAAATTTAGGATCGTCGAGGCTTCCGGTGACGGGAAGGTCTAATTTAATCTCCCCTTTCCTGTCTTTGAGAAGGGCTACGGCAAGTTTGACGGGTAACTTCGTTGCCTGAGGGCTTTCAACTTTATCCCCGAAGGTAAATTGGTCAAAGAAGATTTGATTTTGCGATTCAAGCTTCCTCTTCACAATTAAGTATTTTAAATCGAAAGAGAGCTTACCTTTCTCGATCGTATAGCCAACAAATTTCCCGGAGTAGGGTGTGCCTGGACTGAGATCTAAGTCTTTAATGCTTGCCTTTAGGTCTACGAAGAGGTCTTCTTTCAGAGGGTTAATTTTGCCAGTGATCTCAAGGGGGGCATAATCATTTAGTTTTGCTCGAAGTTCAACATCTGCGGTCGTATTCTCTTCAGCAGAGAGCCCAGAGATCCTTCCTCCGATCTCTGATAGCCTCATCGAAAATTCAGGTTTGATCGATTTGTCTGAAAACTCTATTTTTCCCCCCTGAAGAGTGACCTGACCGATCTTGATATCCTTTGAGGGCTCTTTTTCCTTCGGAGGGACTACCCCCTTTTCTTGTTGAGGAGGAGATGAGGGAGGAGACCCCTTCTCCGGCTCTTCAGTCTTCATGATTTCCTGAAGATTGATTTTTCCTTCTGGGGTGATCAATACACGGGTATAGAAGTTGGTTAAAGAGGCCCCTTTGATGTCAATCGAGAGAGGCGTCACTCCTACATTGAGACCACTCAAGGAAAGGGATTCCCATTTTAGTAAATCCTCCGCGTTCCTTTTGTCCAAAGTAGATAAATTATTCAATGAAGCTTCTCCCTCATAAGTGACTTTAAACTCTTTCTTACCAGTCCCATCAAGCGAGAGATTTCCTGCCGCAGAAAAGGCTCCTTCGGTGATCGTGATGTTTACCTTATCAGTAAAATAGGGTTGTAGTGGGGCAATCTCAATCCCTTTCAACTCTACCTTTAAATCTGCGATCAATGGGTCAATCCCGACGGTCCCTGTGGTTGACAATGTTCCCTTTTCGTTCAAGAGAAGAGAAACGTTTATTTTTCCTCTACTATTCTTGGCTGTTGAAAAGGCGTCTCCTCTTAACTTTAGATTCTGAATCATTAACGTGATCGGTTCAATGGGAGTTTGGTCTTCTACGCGAATTTTATATTGATCAACGTTCATTTGCTTTAAAGAAATTACCCAGGGGCTTTCAGATACTTTTGGTTTCTCCTCGGTTTTAATTTCTTTAAGTTTCTCCTCAGGTTTCATCTCTTTAGGCGGTTCCTTGGGGGGAGGGGGAGGAGGGGTAAGTTTGAGGATATCAATCTCACCGTTCTTTAAACGCTTGATGAAAACGTCCCCTTTTTGAGTAGAAAAGAGACCTACCTTAATCTCCTTTTTTGCAAATTCTATTTCTGTTTCTTTAATTGAAAGATTTGGGATCTTAAGGAATTCAGCATTCTCTTCCGGTCTTTTGAGCCGAAGGGCGCTTAGAAGGAGAGAGAGTCCGGAGAGAGAGGTCTCTGGTTCTTTTTCACCTTTTAGATACTGATAACGGGTGGATAGCTCAAGGCGGCCATCCTCGATGTCAAAGAGAATTTTATCCCGGTAGTAAGGATAATATTTCCTTAACGGAACAGATTTGATCTCCAAGATCCCTTCTGCCCCGAGGGGATCCATGGAAAAATCACCCTCTAACTTGATTGTTTCTTTCGCTTCGCTCCGTAAAAACAAAGCATAAGCTGATTTTTTGTCTTTGTCATTGCTGAAATGGTCCACCTTTAGCTCGATGGGATTTAAAATCGTCTTAAAGGGTTTGCTTCCGGAGAGATCAGAAAAAGAGAGTTTTCCACCCATCAAATGAACCTCATCGATATTTATGGAGAAAGGCGTGGAGGGTTCTTCTTTTTTAGTAACAGGCTTAGTCTCTTTGGTTTCAGGGAAAAGAGATTGCACATTGAGCATCCCTTTTTCATCCCTTTTTATCTCGAGTTCTGGGGATTGGATAGAAACCTTTGCTAAATGAATGACTTTAGAGAGTGGTTCAGACGGAGCAACAGCGATCTCAAACAAAGGGAGCCTGAATAAGGGTTTATTCTGCTCATCCTCCACGACTATTTTTTTCAAAGAAATGTTTCCCGTCACAGTCAAGGAAGGGTTCTTTTCTTTAGATTGGAAAAATGAAATTTTCGTCTGGGTATCGAGATAGGCTGACTTAACCTTCAGATTCATTTTGAGGGGGAGATAGGCCAGGTAATAGGGGATATCCAGATCGCTAATATTGATATCAAATGAGGTTTCAAGACTATCGTGAAAAGGTTTGGTCTGACCCTGGATCGAATAGGGAGTGTTATTGATTTTAACTGACAATTCGGGCTGGACATATGTTTCAATATGGGTGGGGATATTCGATAGGAGGGGGATGCCAATGTTTAATTCTCTGACCGTATGTTTTTTCTGGTGAGGCTCATCTATAAAATCGATGCTTCCGTTTTCTATCTTAATATTGTTCAACGAAAATCTTAAAGGTTTTGGCTTTTCTTTCTCTGGAGGTTTTGACTCTTTCTTTTCAATGAGATCAGAAAAATTATAAGACCCTTCCGGATGGCGAGCGACCCTGATAAAAGGCTTCGTTAACCGAATTTCCTCAAGAATAAGAGCCATTCTGAGTACGGAGAGACTCCGAAGATTCAGGAAGATCTCGTCACACGAGACAAACGTTTCCGAGCTTGCCTTATCCTTGACCATCAAATCTCTTACCAAAACGGAAAGGGCATAAGGATTAATCTTGATCTGATGGATCGTTACCTCACGATGAAGGGCCTCGGAAAGCTTCTTGGTTAAGATCGATTTTAAGACCGGAGGCAGAACAAAAAAGCCGACGAGGGTAAACACGATAAAAAAGAGAACGATTCCGATGAGAATCTTCTTCCACCGGGATTTTAGCCTATTTTTATCATTCCCCTTTAGTGTTTTTAACATCTTGCCTCCCTGACATCAAAGATTCCTTAAAGGGTGAATCCTTTTACAAAGCATTGTATCAAATGGTTTATAAAAATCAATACGATTTAATCCGCCTCTATCCTGAATATTTCCCTTAAGACCTCTAAAGCTTCTTCTCTATTTTTAATCTCCCCTTCAACCTGCTTCTGGCGGATGAAGTTCAAGATTTGACCCACTTTGGGTCCAGCAGAATATCCCAATGCCATCACATCGTGTCCGGTAATGAGAGGCAAAGGATGGACAACCTCTCTTTCTTTAAACCACTCCAAGATCCGAAGACAGTGGCCTTCGACCACGTCATCGTTCTGAATCGATAAGATTCCACGACTGCCTTCCTTATCCGCAAGCGTCAGAAGGACGAGGAGAGGGAGATCATCCCCGATCTGATGGACCAACCTTTTAAGGGCT
>DCVM01000164.1 GCA_002327985.1 Syntrophaceae bacterium UBA2188
TTGGTCACATCGACGACATTATTGATGGAGCGAATGCCTACCTTCTCCAATCGGTTTCGCATCCACTGCGGAGAGGGGCCTATTTTTACTCCTTCGATCATGCGCGCCACATATCGGGGACAGAGATCCGGGTCCAGAAGAGTCACGGATGTTTTCTGGTGAATCTCACTGCCCGCGTCAGATAGCGACAGGCTCGGATATTTGAGCCGCTGATCGGTGAGGGCCGCAATCTCTCTCGCCACTCCGATCAGACAGAGCCAGTCCGGACGATTTGGTGTGATGCTGATATCGAGGATCGTATCCGCCAATCCCAGGGCTTCCCCGAGGCTCACGCCAAGAGAGGCATCGGGATCGAGGATCATAATCCCAGAAGCCTCCTGCCCCAAACCCAGTTCGATCTCCGAACAGAGCATCCCTTCGGAGGCCTCTCCCCTGATTTTAGACCGTTTGATTTCAATGCCGTTCGGGAGTTTCGCTCCAACCAGGGCAAGGGGAACTCTCTGCCCTTCCCGGATATTCGTGGCGCCGCAGACAATCGAAAATTTCTCCTGATGGGTTTTTGCTTCGACCAGAGAAAGGCGGTCCGCATTGGGGTGTCTCCGGATGGATTGAATCTCAACCACAACGATCTTCTCAAGCCCCTGACCTGTCTGCGTGGCCGCCTCGACCTCCAGGCCTCCCATGGTCAGAAGGTTGATCAACTCCTTTACCCCCACCCGGATATCCACATAATCCCTGAGCCAGTTGAGACTGATCTTCATGGTACTCCAATTGCGGATTTCGCCTGCCCGCCGAACAAGTTCTTTGGCAGGCGGGGATTTCAGATTGGTAATTCCGAATTTCGAAGCTTAGATTCGCTAAAGTTTCCTTAAAGCAGCCCGGGCTCTTTTTTCCTTTTTTGAAAGTCTTCTTGCAAGCCCCTTTTTTTTAATCCCTCCTTCCTCTTCCTCTTCTTCGAAGACTTCTTCAAATTGGTTGGTGGGCCCCTCCAGCTTTTTTCGAAACTGTTCTGAGGAAATGACCGAAACGGCCATCCGCTCAGCATATCTTGCGATATCCCGATCTGAAGTGACGACAATGGCTCCGGACCCCTTCTCTTTCACAAGCCTTTTTATCACCTCATCCGCCTTTTCTCCTAACTTTGAAAAGATTAATTCGATCCCCTTTCTACTTTCTTTTTTCTCTGTGCTCCAACCTGCCTGCCACCCATCAAAAACAACAGTGATCTTGCAGGGCTTGACTTTTTGATAGGCTGAAAGTTGGTTAATAAGACGATCCCGTTCCCATTGAAGTTGGACGGAGTTGGGGGAAATCAGTGAGCCGATAATATGCAGGAGGTTATAGCCATCAATGAGGAGGTGCATAATTGAAAAAAGGATGAAGGACCGCTTCGCTTAAGGATCGCTGCGCTTTAGGCAAGAGGCCTCTAACCTCCATCCTTAAGGCCCGAAGGGCCGCTCCTCAAGTTTATCGCTCATCTTTATAGATAATCCAACCACTCTTTATATTCAGGGTTTTTTCCCCTCACAATATCGAAAAAGGCGGCCTGAAGCTCTTTGGTGATTGGGCCCGGCTTTCCAACACCGATGATTCGGTCGTCGACCTCCCGGATCGGTGTGAGTTCAGCGGCCGTCCCTGTGAAAAAAGCCTCTTGGGCAGTATAGAGTTCGTCACGGGTAAATCGTTCCTCAAAAAGAGGGATCTTTTTGGACTTGGCGATCTGAATCACTGCATCCCGGGTGATCCCAGGAAGGATCGAGGTGAGGGGCGTGGTTTTCAACACTCCGTTTTTCACCATAAAGATATTCTCTCCACTGGCCTCTGAAACATAGCCTTCCGTATCAAGCATCAGAGCTTCATCATATCCCATTTTCATCACTTCCCTCTTGGCCAGAACGGAGTTCACATAATTGCCACAAATCTTCGCTTTGGTCATCATCACATTGACATGGTGACGAGTGTAGGAGGAAACCTTGACCCGAATCCCCTTTTCCAAGGCGTCTTCTCCCAGATAGGCTCCCCAAGACCAAGTGGCAATCGCAACCCGAATCGGATTATCGGCGGGATACACTCCCATCACCCCGTCTCCAATGAAGGCAATCGGCCGGATATATCCTTCCTTTAATTGGTTCACCCGCAGAGTCTCTTTACAGGCGTCTGAGACCTCCTTCTTTGAAAAAGGGATTTGGATATTTCCGATATGGGCCGAATCAAAGAGTCGATCCACATGCTCTCTCAATCTGAAAACCGCTGACTTCCCATCATGACAGAGATAACAACGAATCCCTTCAAAGACAGCTAACCCATAATGTAGACTATGGGTCAGGATGTGGACATTGGCCTCTTCCCAGGGGATCAATTTCCCATCCAACCAGATCTTCGATACTTTCTGTACCATCAGACGCGCCCTCCAGAGTGAACTACCCCGCAGCAAGCTGCGGGGCATCAAATTCTCTAAAAAACTTTCCTCCCCCTTGATGGGGGAGGATTAAGGTGGGGGTGATGATAAGATCATTTCCCCCTCACCCTAACCCTCTCCCCCCAGGGGAGAGGGAGGCCATTCATCCCCCCAGCAGAGCTGAGGGGTATTCTGGCATATTTTTATAAATTTGAACGGTATCATTTTTTATCCTATTTTAGATGAATTGTCAAAAGAAAGTTTGGAGAGGCCGAAACGAGTGCGTGATGCTCTATATAATAGAGTTCTTCGCTTTTTTAGAAATCTCGTTTACAAGTCCCTTCTGCTATGGTAATGGTAAGACCTCTACTAAATCATCACGAGGAGGAACCACATGGAGAAAACATTGATCACAGGAGGCGCTGGATTTCTCGGCTCCCATCTCTGCGATTTTTTCCTTGCTCAGGGACATGAAGTTATCTGCATGGACAACCTCATTAAAAAAGAAAATATCGAAAATATTGCCCATCTGATCGGACACGAGAGATTTAAATTTATCAAATATGATGTAACCGAATACTTATATGTCGAGGGAAGTCTTGACAATATCCTCCACTTTGCCTCCCTCGCCAGTCCAAAGGATTATTTAGACTATCCCATTCAAACATTAAAAGTAGGATCATTGGGCACCCATAAAGCGCTCGGTTTGGCAAAGGAAAAGAAAGCCAAATTTCTCCTCGCCTCGACCTCAGAGGTTTATGGAGATCCCATGGTTCATCCTCAACCTGAATCGTACCCAGGCAATGTTGATCCGGTAGTACCCAGAGGCGTCTACGACGAGGCGAAAAGGTTTGCAGAAGCCATCGCCATGGCTTACCATCGGACCCACGGCCTCCCGACTCGAATTGCACGGATCTTCAATACCTATGGCCCGCGTATGAGGCTTGATGATGGAAGGGCGCTGCCCAACTTTATGGTTCAGGCATTAAAAGGAGAAGATATCACCGTCTACGGGAACGGGACTCAAACCCGAAGCTTCTGCTTTGTGGATGATTTAATTGAAGGCATCAAAAAACTTCTGGATTCCGATGAAGCGGAACCCATCAATTTGGGAAACCCTGAGGAAATTAGCATCCTAGACTTCGCAAAAGAAATTGTTCAATTAACAGGAAGTAAAAGTCATATCCATTTTAGCCCCTTGCCCCAAAATGATCCCAAGGTGAGGCAACCGGACATCACGAAGGCAAAAACCATATTAGGATGGGAACCTAAGATCAATCGTCAGGAAGGTCTGAGAAGAACACTGAAATATTTTAAGAAGAAATTATCAGAAGCTTAGGTTCTCATCCCGGAATTTGTATCAGCCGTATCTTCTGAAGGAGTGAAAATCCTGATGGGAATGCGCTCTTCCAAAATGGACTTGGCCGTCTGAACTCCCAAAAGCAGTTCATAAAAATGGTCTCTTCCCTCGGCAAAATAAAGTCGAAGGTTCTCGATCCATGTCGGATCAAATGAATATCCACGGATATCTAAACAATCCGTAATCCCTTCGATGAGAACCTCTGCCAATTTTCCACAGTCCACGCTGGTGTTCTCTTCATATGGAAGGGAAAAGCAAACGCTTGAGGCGTCAAGTTTTTTAAGGGTCTCCAGGAGATGCGGAGAAAGGTCCCGAAGGCGAAGATAACTATATTCCCTCACTTCACCGAGACCGATAAGAAGGATCATCCGGGGCGTGACCCTTCCCTGGGAAGGAATTAATATCGCTTCCTTCCAATCACCGATCAACTTTTTTTCTACTAAAAACTTAGACAGCATTCCATTGAGTCTCCAATCGATCCAGCCACTCGATCCTTTGAGGGGTCTTATGTCCTTAAAAAATCCGGTGACCAGGACGTCGCATTCCTGGATATCAACCTTCTCCTTTGAAAGAATCACATCCATATTATGCTGTAAGTAATAGCTGTAAGTTAATAGGTTAGGGTAACGATGCCGGTTATGTCAATAGGTTATGACTATGGTTAAAAACCCTATCCTTAATTCTTTAACCCAACCGGCTTCTCAGCCTAAATACGATTATTATATAGGCTTATGCACGACCTCGTTCTGGATTCGGTCTAAAATGCCGTTGATGAATCCTCCAGAATCCTCAGAACCGTATCGTTTTCCGAGGTCAATGGCTTCGTTGAGGGTTACCTTAGGAGGAATTTCTTCACAGTAGAGGAGCTCAAAAAGAGCCATACGGAGGATATTTCGTTCAATAATATTGATACGATCTAAATGCCAATTTTCAGAATATTTTTCGATGAGCCGATCGAATTCTTGGCGGTGTTCTAAAACCCCCAGGACAAGACGTCTTAGAAACTCATCCTCCTTTTTACGAGATAAAAAATGTTCCTGAAATTGAGTCAGGCCTAGGAGGACGTCCTGTTTAGTAATATTTAATTGATAAAGAACCTGAAGGGCCAACTCCCTCGATTTTCTTCTCGGAATCGAGTCGTACCGACTTTTCCTCAAACTATGCTTTACCCTTTCCAATCTCCTTCATGAGATTGGCCATTTCAATGGCTGACATCGCTGCGTCAAAACCTTTATTTCCAACTTTAGTCCCTGCTCTTTCAATCGCCTGTTCGATGGTATCCGTGATTAAAACTCCGAAGGCAATGGGGACTTCGCTTTCCAAGGTCAGATGGGCGATTCCTTTGGTCACTTCGTTTGCAATATAGCCAAAATGAGGAGTGGCTCCCCGGATTACAGAACCCAAGCAGATGATGGCATCGTATCGCCCGCTCCTGACCATCTTTTTAGCAGCAAGAGGAATCTCAAAGGCTCCAGGAACCCGGGCCACATGACAATCCCCCTCATCCGCTCCACTTCGCCTCAGGGCATCTATGGCCCCTTCCAGAAGTCGCTCACCAATAAAATCATTAAACCGACTCAACACAATCCCGAATTTGAGTCCCTTGGCCATCAGTTTGCCTTCGAAAGTCTTCACCATCTTCTTCTCCTTTCCACTGAACCCTGTAAAATTCAGGGCTCCGCCAATCCTAAGCGGTTCATCACCCCACTCTTCACCCTTTCAGATTCAGGACCTTGCCCTGCACCCTACGTGGTGCAGGGTCATTCACCTGATTTAATGGAGAGCAAGTGACCCATCTTCTTTGCCTTGGCCTTGAGATATTCAATATTCTCTTGATGGGGTTTTGTCTCAATCGCCACCCTCTCGACCACCTCAATACCATAGCCTTCCAGACCGATAATTTTCCGAGGATTATTGGTCAACAAGCGAATCTTATGAAGACCCAGATCTGCCAAAATCTGTGCCCCAATTCCGTAATCCCTCATATCGGCTTTAAATCCCAATGCTTCATTGGCCTCCACGGTGTCTTTTCCCTCATCCTGAAGACAGTAGGCTCTTAATTTATTGACCAATCCGATCCCCCTTCCCTCCTGTCTCATATAGACAATGACACCTTTTCCCTCTTTTTCTACCATGGCCATGGCCGTATGAAGTTGTTCTTCGCAATCGCATCGCCTTGACCCGAAGACATCACCGGTCAGACATTGGGAATGAACCCTTACCAGAACCGTGTCTTCCGGTCCGATCTCCCCTTTGACCAGGGCAATATGATGATAGGGATCCACATCGTTTTCGTAGGCGATGGCTGTAAACACACCCCCGTATTTAGTAGGAATCACAGCGGTGACAATCCTTCTAACCAAGGACTCTTTATTGAGGCGATATTTGATCAAGTCGGCAATGGTGACAATTCTCAATCCATGTTCTTCCGCAAAGACAGTGAGATCGGGCATCCTCGCCATGGTGCCGTCGTCTTTCATAATCTCGCAGATCACTCCTGCTGGCTTCAGCCCTGCTAATCTGGCGAGATCAAGGGAGCCTTCCGTCTGTCCGGTCCGGACTAATACCCCACCACTTCTTGCCCTTAATGGAAACACATGCCCAGGTGAAACCAAATCTTCAGGGGCGGCCTGTTCATTCACAGCCGTCAAAATAGTGGTGGCCCGGTCGGCAGCTGAAATACCCGTAGTCACCCCTTTCCGCGCATCGACGGAGACGGTGAAGGCCGTTTGGAATCGGGATGTATTCTCAGAAACCATCATGGGAAGACGGAGCTCATTAAGTCTTTCTTCTGTCAATGAAAGACAAATCAATCCCCTCCCATATTTGGCCATGAAATTGATGGCCTCAGGCGTCACCTTCTCTGCGGCCATGGTCAGGTCACCTTCATTTTCCCGATCCTCGTCATCGACCAGGATCACCATCTTTCCCTGGCGAATATCCTCTAATGCTGCTTCAATTTTTTGAACCATTCGAACCTCTCAATCCCTTTTCAAAAAACCATGCTCATTTAAAAAAGATAAATCAATGGGACCTGATTTTTGATCTCCTCGGTTCAAGAGTTTTTCAACATATTTCCCCAAAATATCAGCTTCCACATTGACCGGATCGCCGACTTTCTTATCCCTGAGAGTCGTTTTTTCAATGGTGTATGGAATCAGAGTCATGTGGATCTCCCCGGCCTGATATTCATTCACCGTCAGGCTGATTCCATCAATGGCAATGGATCCTTTCTGTACAACATATCTCGATACGGACTCAGGAATTCTTATTCTCAATTGAAGAAAATCTCTTTCCTTTCTTTTCTCAACGATCACGCCGATCCCATCGATATGCCCTGTCACGATATGCCCACCTAAACGGTCGGTTAGCCTTAGAGCCCTTTCCAAATTGACTTGATCTCCTTCCCTCAACTCCCCCAGTGTCGTTCTTTGAAGCGTTTCTTGGGAAAAATCAAGGTCCACAGAATTTTCTTTCCTTTGAGCAATCGTTAAACAAACGCCATTTAAGTTAATACTATCACCAAGTTGCACTTCTGTCAAACGAGGGGGTAGCTCAACCGTCAACCTCTTCTCTTGACCGCGATATGCCACCTTCAACACGTTTCCTTTATCTTCGATGATCCCTGTGAACATGGACGCTATTTCCTATCCCATATAACCTTCTATAAGAAGGTCTTCACCAATCCTTTTGGTTTTCATTTCTCTTAAAACAATCGCCTTTTGGAGGCTGGAACTTCCTCTCCCACCAAAAATTCCCAAGGCCTGTGGATCACCCATCACTCTTGGGGAAAGAAAAAGAAGGAGTTTATCAATTAATCCTTTGTCCAGGAATGAGCCATTGACCTGACTCCCTCCCTCCACGAGAAGACTCATCACTCCGATTTGATGGAGTTTCGAAAGGCATGATGGTAAATCCACTTTTCCCTCTTTGGAGTCGAGGATCAAGACTTTTACGCCTCTCTCTTTTAATATCTCAATCTTATCCTTTGAGGCGATCTCTGTGGTGATAAGGATGGTCTTGGTAGGATCTGTTCCGATAACCTGAGCTCTTTCTGGAATCTTCAACTGACTATCCAGAACGATTCGGTAGGGATCCCTTCCTCCTTTGATCCGGGCTGTGAGCGTAGGGTTGTCTCTGAGAACCGTCCCAATGCCGACAAGGACTCCATCAACTTGGTTCCTCCATTTGTGGACCAAACGTCGAGAGGCCTCTCCAGAAATCCATTTCGAATCTCCGTTTCGGGTGGCCATCTTACCGTCCAGGGTCGCCGCAACCTTCAACATGACAAAGGGCTTTTTGCTTAGAATATATTTATAAAAGGCCTCATTCAATCTCTGACATTCCCTTTCTAAGATCCCAACTTCAACATGGAGGCCAGCCTTCCTCAGACTTTGGATCCCCTTGCCTTGAACCAAAGGGTTGGGATCTTCCATTCCAATCACCACCCGCTTCACTCCAGCGTCAATCACTCGGGGGGTACAGGGAGGGGTTTTTCCATAATGGGTGCAGGGCTCGAGATTGAGATAAAGGATGGCCCCTCTGGCTTTTTTTCCTGCCTGTTGAAGTGCCAGGATCTCGGCATGAGCCTCACCGGCTTTTGCATGAAACCCTTCCCCAATCACTCTGCCATTTTTCACCAGAACCGCCCCCACCATCGGATTGGGAGAAGTCCTTCCCCTTCCCTTTTCCGCAAGATGGAGCGCTCGTTTCATCCATTGTTCGTCATCCCTCATAACAAACTCTATTTCTTCTTGGTCTCTTCTTTATTCCCGAGGAGGTCCTTCAGCTCATCCATGAACTCCTGAATATCCTTAAACTGCCGGTAGACAGAAGCAAAGCGGACATAAGCCACGCCATCCAAACGATGAAGTTCCTCCATCACTCGTTCCCCGATCTCCGTGCTTTTGACTTCTCTTTCTCCACTCTCTTGATAATGGAGCTCGATGCGGTTGACGATCTTCTCGATCAGATTGATACCGATCGGCCTCTTCTCACAGGCCTTTTTCAAGCCATTAAAGATCTTAAGGCGATTGAACGTTTCTCTTCTCCCGTCCTTCTTGACGACCAATGGAAGGGCATCCTCAGCCCGCTCGCTCGTTGTAAATCGTTTGTGGCAACCGAGACACTCCCTCCTTCTCCGAATGCTGTCTTTATCTTTTCCCAGACGGGAGTCGACCACTTTACTCTCAGGATGATTACAGAAAGGACATTTCATAGGGCTTCGCCATCTGTTTCAAGTTTCAGGTTGCAGGTCACCCGTTCTCTTGCGAACCATGTTTTTTAACCTGATTCATGCAACTTGCAACGTTAAACTTTACTTTTTCTATTAAATTTCTCAATTTTGATTCCTGATTCTTTTAACATCCCTTTAGCCAGAGCATCCGCATAGCCATCTTCGTAGACGACCTTCACAATTCCCGCATTGATGATCATCTTCGAACAGATCATGCAAGGGTAGTTCGTGCAATAAAGGGTAGCCCCGCGAATTTCCACTCCGTGGTAGGCTGCTTGAATAATGGCATTCTGCTCAGCATGAAGGCCGCGACAGAGTTCATGCCGCTCCCCAGAGGGAATGCCTTGCTTTTCCCGGAGGCAACCGATGTCCAAACAGTGTTCTGTCCGGGAAGGGGCCCCATTGTATCCAGTTGCTAAAATCTTTTTATCTTTGACGAGGACGGTTCCCACCTGCCTCCTCAGACAGGTCGACCGCTTGGCGACGAGATGAGTGATATCCATGAAATATTCTTCCCAGGAGGGCCGATGGTGCAAAAACTGTTTTTTTTCCTTTTCTTTCTTTTTCAAGGGTGAGCCATTAAGAGGATCAAATCCGAAGCCCAAAATCCTAAATCCGAAACAATATCAAATGATCATTTAAATCTCTCTCTTTCAAGCGCTTCAATTTTTTCTAACCGTTTTTTGTGTCTCCCCCCAGCAAAAGGGGTTTCCAACCAAACCCTTACAATTTCTTTTGCCAGTCCTTTACCCACGATTCGGCCACCGATAATTAAGATGTTAGCATCGTTATGTTCTCGGCTGCAACGAGAGGAATAAAGATCATTGGCCAAGGCTGCCCTCACTCTTGGAAATTTATTCGCAACCATGGACATCCCGATCCCAGTGCCACAGATGAGAATCCCCTTTTCCAATTCTCTCCGGGAGACCTTCTCCGCAACCAAGACTCCAAAATCTGGATAATCCACAGAATCTTCATTGAAGGTCCCCATATCCATGGGTTCAAACCCCAGAGACTTCAAAAAGGGTTTCAATTCCTCTTTGAGATCAAAGCCGCCATGGTCACAGGCCAAACCAATCTGCATGCTTTTACCCTTCAAATTTTTTGAAGACGAGTGTGGCATTGGTTCCTCCAAACCCAAAGGCATTGGACATGGCTACCTTTAAAGGTTTTCGTCTTGCCACATTGGGGACATAATCAAGATCACATTGTGGGTCAGGTTCTTCATAGTTGATGGTGGGCGGCAGAATCCCGTCCTGAATGGCCAGGATGGTAAAAATGGCCTCGGTGCTCCCGGCGGCCCCTAAAAGGTGGCCGGTCATCGATTTGGTCGCACTGATGGGTATTTTTTGGGCATGGTCCCCGAAAACCGTTTTAATAGCAATCGTCTCCGTTAAGTCATTCAGGGGGGTAGAGGTCCCATGGGCATTGATGTAATCCACCTCCGCAGGTGTCAGACCAGCATCTTTAATGGCCATTCTCATACAACGCACTGCTCCGTCGCCATCTGGGGATGGTGCAGTAATATGATAGGCATCGCCTGTGTACCCATAGCCTATTAATTCGCCATAAATCCTCGCCTCTCGCCTTAATGCGGATTGGAGTTCCTCTAAGATAATAATTCCTGCACCCTCTGCGACAACAAAACCATCGCGATTTTTCTCAAAAGGTCGACAGGCCTTCTCTGGTTCATCATTTCTTGTTGAAATGGCCTTCATCGAATTGAACCCACCGATGGTGAGCGGAGTGATATTGGCTTCGGTCCCGCCACAAATCATGGCCTCCGCATCACCATAAACAATGGCACGAAACGCATCTCCAATGCAATGGGCCCCTGTGGCACAAGCCGTCACGACACACGTGTTAGGCCCTTTTGGGCCAAACTGGATAGCGATCTGTCCGGATGCGAGATTAGCAATGAGCATCGGGATAAAAAATGGGCTGATTCGGCCCGGTCCTTTTTCCAAAAGGATTTTGTGATATTTTTCAATACTTGGCAATCCTCCCAGGCCTGTGCCTACAATCACACCAATCTGCTCAGAGTTCTCCGGTGTGATGGCCAACTGAGCATCCTTTAAGGCTTCTTGTGTGGCCGCAATGGCATAATGAATGAAGAGATCCATTTTTTTGATCTCTTTCTTATCAATATATAACTCTGGATTGAAGTTTTTCACCTCCGCTGCTATCTTCGTCTCAAACCCGTTTGTATCGAACCGTGTGAGGAGACCGATTCCTGACTTTCCCTCACAGACATTCTTCCAGGCTGTTTCGACTCCGATTCCCGTGGGGATGACCAACCCCATTCCTGTAACGACCACCCTCCTTCTCAAAGCCTCATCCCTCCTTCATTCGACATGGAACGGAAAACCTCACTGAGTGACATGGGCTTGGATGTATTCAATCGCATCCCCAACCGTTAAGATCTTCTCAGCCTCTTCGTCAGAGATCTCAATATTGTACTCCTCTTCCAAAGCCATGACCAGTTCCACTAAATCGAGAGAATCCGCTCCTAGGTCATCTACGAATTTTGCTTCTGGGGTCACCTCACTTTCATTGACACCCAACTGTTCCACAATAATCTCTTTGACCCTCTTTTCAATGGACATGTAATCACCTCCTATTTTTTTTGATTCCTTACATATAGATCCCGCCGTTTACATTCAGCACCTGGCCGGTTATATAATTGGATTCTTCGGAAACGAGGAACAGGACGGCCTCCGCCACATCTTCGGGTCTCCCTAATCGCTCCATGGGGATCAAACGCTTTAACTCCTCCTTGACTTTTTCTGATAGGACCTCTGTCATCGGTGTTTCGATATATCCGGGAGCAATGGCATTCACATTGAGCCCTCTCTGGGCAAACTCCCTAGCAATGGTTTTGGTCAACCCGATCACCCCGGCCTTAGAAGCCGAATAGTTTACCTGCCCTGCATTCCCCATTTCTCCAACCACTGAGGCGATACTGACGATCTTTCCGCTTCTCTGCTTGGCCATATGTCTGACAACCGTTTTGGTGCAATTAAACGTCCCCTTCAAATTGACATTGAGGACGGCATCCCAATCCTCTTCGGTCATCCTGAGGATCAGTTTATCGCGCGTGATCCCCGCATTATTGACCAAGATATCGATTTTGCCAAATTTTTCTAAAATAGATTCTACCATCCGCTCCACATCTTTTAGATTGGCGATATCCACTCTGATCGCCATGGCTTTGGAGCCCATCGATTCAATCTCTTTGGCTGTCTCTTCGGCTTTCTCAAGATTGATATCTGAGACCACAACCTCCGCGCCGTTTCGAGCCAAGAGTAAGGCAATCGCCTTTCCAATCCCCTGAGCGGCCCCGGTGACCAAAGCCACTTTCCCTGTCAGTTTCAATCTTTCCTCCGAGTTTTAAGAGAACTTTTTTAAAGTTTGGAGATCTTCCAAATTCTTCGTTTCGATACGACTATCAATCCGCTTCATCAAACCTGAGAGAACTTTTCCGGGTCCTATTTCTACCACTTGCTCAATCCCTTTTTCAATCATCTTCCTCATGCACTCTTCCCATCGGACAGGACTGGAGACTTGAGTGACCAGTAATCCCTTCACCCTATCCTTGGAGGTATTGACCTCTGCCTCGACGTTGGTCACCACGGGGATTTTCAGATCGCTCACAAGGATCCCTTCCAAAGCTTTTTCCAAACGTTCCCCTGCCGGTCTCATAAGGGGGGAGTGAAATGGAGCGCTGACAGGAAGGAGGACGGCTTTCTTCCCTTCCTGTTTTACTCTCTCGATGGCCTGCCCGACTGCTTTGGCATGACCAGCAATAACAACTTGGCCCGGGCAGTTAAAATTGGCCGGGGTGAGAACCTCCTCAGACGAAATCTCTTCACAGAGCTTTTCAACCTGTTCCCGCTCCATACCGAGGACGGCCGCCATCGCCCCCTCTCCGACCGGGACAGCCTCCTGCATAAATTTCCCGCGGAGTCGAACCGTCTTCACCGCATCGGAGAAGGAAATTGCTCCGGTAGCAACCAACGCACTGTATTCGCCAAGACTGTGTCCCGCAGTGAGTTGAGGGACCATTCCTTTCTCTGCCTGAAGGACTTTAAGCGCAGCGATGCTCGTTGTCAATATGGCCGGTTGAGTATTTTCAGTTAGTTTCAACACGTCTTCCGGTCCTTTAAAACAAAGGGCAGAGATAGAAAGGTGAAGGGCATCATCTGCTTCTTCGAAGATCTGCTTTGCCAAGCTGAAATTTTCGAAAAGTTCTTTTCCCATTCCCAGATACTGGGACCCCTGTCCTGGGAAAATAAAGGCGATGGGTTTCACCGGACCCCCTTCTTCCCTGCGTATTCCTTGTTCAATTCCAAACCGATGACATTTCGCTGGATTTGATTCGTCCCTTCATAAATCTGGAGAATTTTTGCATCCCGCATCATTTTTTCAACGGGATAATCTCTCATGTATCCATAGCCTCCCAAGATCTGAACGGCATCGGTCGTCACTTTCATGGCGACATCGCTGGCGAAGACCTTCGCCATTCCAGAGACTTTTGAAATCTCTTTGGGGTTCTCCGATTGATCAATGTAGCGGGCAACCGAATAGACCAATGACCTGGCGGCCTCGACAAGAGTCGCCATATCGGCTAAAAGGTGCTGAACAGCCTGAAAGGAGATGATCTTCTTTTCAAACTGCTCTCTTTCTCTGGCATAATATACCGCCTCATCGAGTGCTCCCTGGGCTAACCCAACGCCTTGGGCTCCCACTCCGGGCCGGGTTCGATCAAATGTCCTCATGGTGATGATAAATCCCATTCCTTCTTTGGCAATGAGGTTTTCTTTGGGAACAAAGCAATCCTGAAAGACCAGCTCTCGGGTGGCTGAGGCACGTATTCCCATCTTCTTCTCTTTCTTTCCAAAGTTGAACCCTGGTGTTCCCTTTTCGACGATCAAAGCGCTGGCTCCCCGGGGACCCTTTGCCCGATCGGTGATGGCGATAATCGAATAGGTTTCTGCCTCCCCTCCATTCGTAATCCATTGCTTGGTTCCGTTCAGAACATAACCCTCTGGCATCCGAGTTGCCGTTGTCCGAATGGCCCCTGCATCGCTTCCTGCATCCGCCTCGGTCAAGCCAAACGCCGCTAACTTTTTCCCTTTGGCAATGTCAGGAAGATATTTTTTCCTCTGCTCAGGACTTCCGAAAAGGAGAATGGGCATAGCCCCCAAACCGCTGGCGACAACGCTGGTCGCAATGCCAAGACAGACACGGCTCAATTCCTCGGCTACCAAGCAGTACTCTAAGATCCCTCCTCCAAAGCCTTCATATTCTTCCGGCATGGAGACTCCCATCAGGCCCGCTTCGGCGCTGATTCGAACCATCTCCCATGGAAACTCTTCCTTCTCGTCCAATTCCGCCCGCACCGGCACCATTTTCTCATCGGCGACTTTCTTCGCCAAATCTCGAATCATCTTTTGCTCAGCCGTTAAGAAATAATCCAATCCTTTTTCCTCCCATTTAGAATCGATGGAATTAATGGATGGCCTTCACAGATCCATTCATTTTCTCTTGGCGTCTTTGCCCCAAACGAAACAGATTCAGTTTCTCTTTAACCTCTTCGATGACATGTTCATTCAGTTTGTTCTTTGCCAGGTTCGAAGCCAGCAGAATCGCATTCATCATGGCTTTTGCATTGGAAGAACCGTGGCAGATGACGCAGTTGCCATTCACCCCCAGGAGGGGTGCTCCTCCATATTCCGAGTAGTCCAACCTCTTCCCCAGACGTTTAATCGCTCGCCCCATCAGGAAATAGGCCACTTTAGCCCTGATATTATCCCGGGCCTCCCATTTGAGAATGGCGTGGATTGTCTCCCATAATCCTTCGCTTATCTTTAAGGCCACATTTCCGACGAAGCCATCGCAGACAATGACATCCACCTCTCCATTATTGAGGTCCCTTCCCTCTACATAACCGATATAATTCATATCTTCCTCTGATAAGATATCATGAACCTCCCGGGTCAGTTCATTCCCTTTTCCCTCCTCCTCTCCATTGCTCAAAACGCCAATTCGAGGATTTTCCTTCCCCAGGATATATTTCGCATAGGCATCCCCCATGAGAGCAAACTGGACGAGGTGAAAGGGTTTGCAATCTACATTGCCTCCTGAATCGATGAGGACGGTATGGCCTTTTGTGGTGGGATGAATCGTGGCGATAGCCGGTCGTTCTACACCTTCCAATTTTTTCAGGATATACATGGCCAAGGCCATGGCCGCCCCGGAATTCCCGGCAGAGACCACCCCGCTTACCTGCCCTTCCTTTGCCAAATCGAAAGCCACTTTAATGGAGGTATCTTTCATTCTTCGGATCACCGTGGAAGGAGAGTCATGCATCGCCACGACGAGGGGGGCATGGTGGATAAAGAGGGGAAGTTTCGAGGTGGGATATTTGGTCAGTTCTTTACTGATCTGATCCTCATCGCCTACCAGGACCACCCTGATTCCTTGCTCTTTGGCAGCCAAGAAGGCACCCTCCACAACGTTTTGAGGGGCAAAATCCCCTCCCATGGCATCCACGGCAATCTTCATTTCACACACTCCCTCAGCAACATCTCCCTCGGTTATTTCTCTTCCTCCACCTTGATGACCTCTTTTCCCTTATAGACTCCGCAATGAGGGCAAACATGGTGAGGAACGATGGGTTCGTGGCATTGGGGACAAAGAGAGAAATTAGGAACCCTCAATTTTTTATGGGCCCGACGTTGATCTCTTTTGGCTGATGAAGTTCTCCTCTTTGGGACTCCCATTCGAAAGCATCCTTTCTCATCCGAGACAAATCATTTCAGATGTTGAGTGAACGATTTAACCGAATGACCTTAATTCTTCCACATAACAGATTCATAAGGCATTAATCAAGCTTTAATTTCTTGAGGTTAAAAAAACCTGATGGGAATTCCTCCTTCACACATTGACATGGAGAAAGATTTAGATCTTTTCCACAGATCGAGCAAAGTCCCTTACATCCCTCCTGACAAAGGGGCTGGTAAGGGATTTCTAAAAAAATCTGTTCGCAGGCGATCTCAGAGAGATGAATTTCTCCTCCCTCAAAGAAACTCGACTCCATCTCTTCACTCCCCAACTCGGTCTCTTCCTTAGAGGGAGCATCTTTTAAGGGGTGAAGGGTGAGGTCAAAGTGGGTGGAGAGAGGGAAGGAAAATTCTTTCAGGCATCGGACGCACTGTAATTGAAGATGGGTTTGAACCTTCCCTGTGATTAAAACCAATTGACCTGCCTTCTGAATTTTCACCTCTGAATAAAGGGGGGTCTCGAAGTCGAAGTCGATTCCTGAAAGGCCTTCTAAGTAAGCTTGCAAGGAAGCCTTTTCCTCTGTCCACTTCAGGGTCAGCCCCTCTTCAGGAATTTCATCTAATTTTAATCTAAACATTTTGTTTTAATTCCTATACATTAAATTAGAAAGATTAATATATAAAATATTTTTTTTGTCAAGAAAAATTGGGTAAAATCATACACAAACGCATTGATTTAAAAAAAAATCTTCAATATGTTAACAGATTCACAAATAATGTCGCAAGGGATTTTAAATCTGACTGATTTGTCTTGTATATTAAAATATGAGGAGGGGTAGTGATGGAAGGGATGGAGAGGGTAGCGAAGAAGCCGATTAAGATTACGGATACGACGTTTCGGGATGGGCATCAATCGTCATTAGCGACGCGGATGAGGACCGAGGATATGGAACCGATTGCCGAGGAGTTGGACCGTGTGGGGTATATTTTACTAAACCAATCAGGAGGAACGGATGGAGTTGGCCTGACTTTCTTCCTTGATATATTTGATCAAGGTCTCAAAAATTTTGTCTTCGATCAGGCCCACCGTGTGAAGCCAAATCATGGCATCTGAAATTTTAAACAAAACATGAGGTTCAATCCGATTGGACCGAAGCCTCAGTTGCCCCCCTTGCTCTCGATCCAAAAGTACCACCAGTTCGTTCACCACACCCCCCTGATCTCTGATCACTTCTGCTGTCTCAATGACACTTTCGCCCGTCGTGATGAGATCGTCGATAATGAGAACCCGATCGTTACGATCCAGAATGCCTTCGACTTTTTTTCTTACCCCATGTTCCTTCCTGGCCTGTCGATAATAAATAAGGGGAATCCCCAATTTCTGACTCACCACCGTTGCAAAGGGAACGCCCGCTGTTGGAACCCCCAATATCTTATCGATCTTATCTCTTCCAATTTCATTGAGGATGATTCGGGTTAACGAATTGGCAATCCAGTCCATGGTAATCGGACTCGAAATCGTTTGTCTCAGGTCAATATAGTAGGGACTCTTCTTTCCCGAGGCTAAGATGTAGTCTCCAAATTTAATCGCATTGTTCTTGATCAGGAGAATTCCAACCTGCTTCATCAGAAAGAGCTTTTCCTCTTCCCAAACCTTTTTCTCAATTTCTTCAAGTCTCAGAATCATGGTTTACCTTTATACAAAATTCTTTTTAAAGTCAAGAAAAATCAAGGGATTTTTCCCAAGACCAATGCAAGCAAGGCCATTCGTACAAAAACCCCATTTCTCACCTGCCTGAAGTAAGCTGCTCCAGGATAGATGTCCACTTCTGGGGTAATCTCATCGACCCTTGGAAGGGGGTGGAGAATGGACACCCTCTTTTTCAACTTACTGAGAAACTCTTTGTTAATGATATAACTCCCTTTCAGTTTTTCGTACTCGGAAAGGTCGGTGAATCTCTCCTTCTGAATTCGTGTCATGTAAAGAACATCGCTGGCAAGCGCTCCCTCCATCATATCCCTGGTTTCCACAATACCAATTCCTTTTTCTTTCAGATGGGAGGTGATCTCCTCGGGCATTCGGAGATTACTGGGAGAGACAAAATAGAGCCGCGTCTGGAAGAGAGATAAAATTTCGACCAATGCATGGACCGTCCGCCCGTTTTTTAAATCGCCGACCATGGAGACGACCAAATTCTTAAGAGGACCTAACTCTTTATAAATCGTATAGATATCGAGAAGGGCCTGGGTGGGGTGTTGTCCTGTCCCATCTCCTGCATTGATGACAGGGATGGAAACGGCATCTGCAGCCTCTTTGGCTGACCCAGTCCGTGGGTGGCGAATCACAATCACATCCGCATATTGGGAGACTGTCCTCACGGTATCCGTCAATGTCTCACCCTTAGCGACGGAGGAGCTTTCGACCGCCCCCAGGCTGATCACCCCTCCCCCTAAGCGCTGTATGGCTGTTTCGAAGGAGAGTCGGGTTCGGGTGCTGGGCTCAAAGAACAGAGTTGCTAAGATCTTTCCCTTCAATAGAGTCAGAGCATCCTTTTTCTTAAGTTCCTTCTCAATATTGGATGCAGTTTTGATGATTGCTTCAATATCTTTTTTAGAGAATTGATTTCCATGTAAGATATCTTTCCCTTTTAGATGAGTCATTCTTTAAACCTCCTTGGGTCACAAAGACCATCAATCAAAGCCAGACATCCTTCAGATCTTTTCATGCTTTACTCATTGATTTCCAGATACGATCACACCATCCCTCGCTATGATCCGTCCTCCAACGACGGTGAGGACCGCTTTTCCATAAAGCTCCCACCCTTGAAAGGGACAATTTCTACTCTTGGAGTAAAAGTGATTCACCTCCACCATCCACTTCTTGTTTAAATCAATCAGAGTTAGGTCCGCTTTGATGCCTGGCCTCAGCTGGCCAATTCCCAGGACATCCAGTCCAAAAATTCTGGCTGGTATGTTGGTCATTTTGTCGATGGCTTGATAAAGCTTCAAAATATCAGGACGGACCAGGAAAGTTAAGACCAAACCCAGTGTTGTTTCTAACCCAATCACTCCAAAGGGGGCCTCCTCCCAAGGACGATTCTTCTCTTCCGGGGAATGCGGAGCATGATCACTGGAGATCATATCAATCGTCCCATTGGCCAAACCTTCCTTGACTGCCGCAACATCTTCTTCTGACCTCAAAGGTGGATTCACTTTTGCATTGGGTCCAATCTCCTTTGCCATCCTCTCTGTCAACAAGAGGTGATGGGGAGTCGCCTCAGAGGTCACTTGGACTCCTCTTTTTTTCGCCTTTGCAATGATATCCACCGACTGGGCTAAGCTCACATGTGAAAGATGAAGGCGTGCCTCGGTTTCTTCTGCCAAATCTATATCACGTTTGATAAAACCAGCCTCAGAGGTATAGGGTCCAGCCTTAGGTGAAGAATATGGCATCTCGACACAAAAGGACTGCTTTCCCCGTTTCATCCGCTTTCTAAGAACCCTTTCTCGATAGAGGGCTGATTCCTCATCATGGGGGCTGACTAAAATTCTGTTTTGTTTCCCTTTGATCAGGGCTTTCCGCATTAACCGATGGCCAGGGACTGGATTACCATCGTCGGAAAAGGCCATGGCACCAGCTTCTCTCAATTTGATAAAATCTGTCAAACTGTTGCCCTTCAATCCCTTAGTAATGGCGGCCTTGGAATAGAAGTTAATAATACTTTTCTTTTTCGCCATATCTAACAAATGGCAAATTCGCGCAGGAGTATCTATTGGAGGAATTGTATTGGGTTCTGCAATGACAGTTGTAAAGCCCCCGGCTGCGGCTGCCATGGAACCTGTATGAAGATCCTCTTTATACTCTTGGCCAGGATCCCTGAAATGGACATGGGCATCGACCAGACCTGGCACAAGTATTTTCCCATGGGCATCAATGATAGAAGCCTCAGGGGCATAAAGATCCTGGCCAATTTCTTCGATTCTCTCTCCGTTAATCAGAACATCCAAGGTCTCAAGGCCCTCGGGTTCCTTCTTTATTAAGCTTGCTTCTTTGATTAAGAGCTTCATGTTTTTAAGTTTTCCTTATATGATCATCGCCATAAGCGCTTTCTGTGTATGGAGTCTGTTCTCTGCCTGATCGAAGATGACGCTTTGTTTCGAGTCAGCCACTTCATCGGTCACCTCTTCTCCTCGATGGGCTGGCAAACAATGCATGAAGAGATAATCCTTCTTGGCCTCCCTGATTAACCTTTCATTAACCTGGTAGGGTTTAAAAACCTTCACCCTTTTCTCGTGCTCCTTCTCTTGACCCATGCTGGCCCATACATCGGTGTAAATGATATCCGCTTGTTTCACTGCTTCCTGTGGATCGTTTGTCACCTTTACCTTCGCGCCGCTTTTTTTCCCTTCCTCCTTTGCTTTTGAGACGACGCCCGGATCGGGGGCATAATCGTCTGGACATGCCAGAGTAATATCCATACCCACTTTCGAACAGCCGTAGAGCAGAGAGTGGGCCACATTGTTGCCATCCCCCACATAGGCAAGTTTCAATCCTGAAAGTCGGCCTTTCTTTTCATAGATAGTAAAAAGATCAGCAAGACCTTGACACGGATGGGTGAAGTCTGAAAGGCCGTTGATTACTGGGACTCTCGAATATCTAATCAGGTCGAGGATGGTTTGATGGGAAAAGACTCTTGCCATGATTCCATTCACATACCTGGAAAGTGTCTGAGCTGTATCCGCGATGGTCTCCCCGCGGCCCAACTGCAGATCCATGGCACTCAAATAAAGCGCATAACCTCCGAGTTGCCACATTCCCACCTCAAATGAGACCCTCGTCCGTGTGGAAGGCTTCTCAAAGATCATTGCCAGTGTCTTCCCCTTCAGTAAAGGATGCTTCTTCCTCTGGAACAGTTGAAGTTTCAATCGCTTAGAGGTTTTTAAAATCTGTTCGATTTCCTCTGTGGTTAAATGTAAAAGACTATCTAACGATCTCCCTTTTAAATGGACAGTCATTTAAATCCTCCTCTCCCTCCCTTAATTTATTTCTTCCCTCTAAACTTAGGTTAATTCATGATCCATATTACCTTAATGCTTTTGTTCTGTCTATAATGAATCCAATTTGGTGGAAAAAAGGGATGATCCTCTGGTTCTTTCAATAAAGAATGATCATTCAGATTGAACCCAATTTTTGAAATGGGTCTTGACTTCGAATCCATCCTTTGATAATTTTTTCATTTAGGATTACTCTAAAAAGGGGGTGATGAGGGTGTCGAATGTGCTGGGAATTATTATTGGAGTGGTGGTCATTATCATTGGTCTCATCCTTTTGGTCAATTGGTGGAGCATGTTCATCAAAGGGTTGATGGCAGTCGTCCCCATCCTCTTGATTTTGATAGGTGTCGGGGTTCTCATTTTTTTCATCAGTGAGATCAAATCAAAATTGGAGATAAGCAAGGAGGAAAAAGGAACTCCCGAACAGAAATAGATCATTGAGGTTGGGTCCGGCAACGAATTTTAATCTTTATCTCCTTTCTCCTCAAAAGGTTCCATATGGACGACTACATCCGTGACCCCGCTGAAATCTCTTTTGATCTTATTCTCGATGGCATAAGAGAGGTGGTGGGCTCGGTGGATATGCATCTCAGGATCAACGAGGACGTGGAGATCGATGTGGACATCGTCCATGCGGCCTCTGCTCCGGATTCGATGGCATTCTTTAACTCCTCTCATTGAACGCACCACCTTTTCTATCTCTTCGATCGGGAGTGCGACGCCATCGCTGAGTACCCGAGAACTTTCTCTCAAAATATTCACGGCAGCATATCCGATGAAGCCCGCAATCACTAAAGAGGCTATCGGGTCAAGCAGGGGATACCCTAATTGAATTCCGATAAGAGTGATGATCACCGAGGAGGATGTCAAGATATCTGCTCGGGTATGCATCGCATCGGAGATAAGGATATCGCTTTGTAAGATTCTTCCCATTCTATTTTCATAAATCATCACTGAAATATTGATGGCTAAAGTGATCCCCATCACCAAAAAACTGCCCACACAAACCTGAGGGATGACAGGATGAATGAAACGGAGGATTCCCTCTCTGACCACATTAAAACAGACTAGAAAAAGAAGGAGAGAGATACCAATCGAAGTAAGGGTTTCAAATTTCTTGTGGCCATAGGGGTGAGTCTTATCGATGGGTCGAGAAGCGATCCAGATCCCAACGAGGCCAACGATGTTGGAAGATCCATCCGAAAAAGAATGAAACCCATCCGCAGTCATACTTGCAGAACGGGTCACCCAGCCATAAAAGAGTTTGGAAACAGCCACCCCCCAGTTGAGGAATAGGACATAAATCAAGACCCATCGGATCTTACGATATCGGTCCCCCCGGCTCAATTTTTTTTCCAACTTTCTTCCGTCATTCTATGAACCACCCGAATCATACAACCCCTTGAAATGGAAAGGCGAATAGTGCTAAGGATAACTCGTGGAGCCTTAGATTCTGAACCCATACTGAATCAAGTTCAGCACAAGGTTTTAGGATGGTAGTAAATAATTGTTCAATTCGTGATGATTCAAATGATTCGTTGATCTTAAAACCATGAAAAAACTGCAACCCGGCGATCAGGTCATTAAAGTCGATAAAGAATTAGGAATAGCCTGGATATTGCTTCCTCCTGACCCAAACCTGGGAGGATTTCGGGGTATTTCTCCTCGAATCATGAACGAAGAAAAATATATTGCCGCTAAGGAAAAAACAAAAAGAGAAAAGGGGCATGTTTGAAAATTTAGCCTTTCCTTTTTCAAGGCTCTCCCCTACTTGGGCAGGTACCCTTCAACTATTTTTTAATGTTTAATCCTCTCTTCTTCCTTCCTTTTCTCTTGGGCCCAGCCATTCAAGGTCCCTCCATGGATGATAATCCCATTGGGATCTGCACTGATGGCTTTCAGATAACAATGTTCGGCTTTTGCCGCCTCTCCAATCTTCTCATAACACTCGCCCATTAGGTTGAGGGCATCTTTAAAGGTTGGCAAGAATTGAATGACCTCTTCCAAGGTGTTAATGGCGGCATGATATCGCTGCATTTTCCAAAAACACATGGCCAACCAATAATGACCCTGGTAGTGCTTCGGGTTCGACCGGATCACTTTTTCATAATAGGGAATGGCAGTTTCAAACATACCCCTCCGATAATAGAGCCCCCCCAGGTTTAAAAAAACAGGGATGCTGATTGGGTCGCTTTGCAATATCTCTTTGTAGACTTTAACCGCCCTCCTCAAAAAATTGGCCCGGTCGTAGGCATTGGCCTTCCCAAAAAGATAATTGGTCCTCATCTCATCTAAGGAAAGCTCTTCCCAAACAAGATCCTTTAGGAAATCCCATAGGACCGGAATCATAAAGAAGATATAGCGAATCACCTTAAGGTTCATTCTTTCTTCACAAGTGCTAATCCGGTAACGGTACCGTACAAAGAATTTAAAGACGAACATCATTACCGTTTGTCGATAAGACCCGACCACGGGACGATACGCCTGACTGCCGGTAGGCAGGGGCATTCTAACCGTTACCTCTAAACGATAGATTTCAATTTTTTTCTAAACAATTATACATTAAACCGAAAATGGATGATGTCCCCGTCTCGGATTAAATACTCTTTCCCCTCGGAGCGAAGGAGTCCCTTCTCTCTCGCAATATGCTCAGATTTACAGATGATAAAATCAGAAAAGGAAATCACCTCCGCACGGATAAATCCCTTTTCCATATCACTGTGGATTTTCCCTGCGGCCTTCGGGGCCGGCGTCCCCTTTGAAACAGTCCAGGCTCTGAGTTCAGAACTCACGGTTGTGTAAAAAGTAACCAACGACAGAATTTCATATCCTACTTGAACCAAACGGTCTAAGCTCGATCCCTCCAGTCCTAACTCCTTTCTGAACTCCTCCCTTTCCTCTTCTTTTAACTCGGCCAGTTCAGCCTCTAAATCGCCACAAATCAACACCATTCTTTTACCCTCTTTTTGGGACCAATCCGTTAGGGCCTTTAAACACGGCCCCTCTTCTCTTAATTCTTTTTGGTCCACATTGGCAACATAGAAAACAGGTTTTGCCGTGATAAGGTGAAGATCTGAAAAGATTGTTTCCTTCTCTCCAGTCATCTGGAGGCTTCCCGCCCCGTGTCCCTGGTTCAAAACAGATTGGACTTCACGGTAAACCTCCAACTCCAAAGTGGCCTCTTTCGCACCCACTCGATGCATCTTCTCTGTCTTTGCCATTCGTCTCTCCAAAGTCTGGAGGTCTGACAAAATGAGCTCGGTATGAATGACTTCTATATCCCTGACCGGATCAATCGAACCGAAGTCATGGGCAACATTTTCATTTTTGAAGCAACGAACCGCATGAGCAATGGCATCCACATTTCGTATGTGATCCAAGAATTGATTTCCCAACCCTTCTCCTTTGCTTGCCCCTTTGACCAATCCAGCAATATCGAAAAACTCAAGGGTGGTGGGGATCATCTTTTTGGGATGAATGATCTTGGCTATATCTTCCAGCCGCTTATCTGGGACGGGGACAATACCTATATTGGGGTTAATGGTACAGAACCGGTAACTTGCTACTTCCGCTCCGGCTGCAGTCAAGGCGTTGAAGAGGGTCGACTTCCCAACGTTTGGAAGGCCGACAATCCCACATCGAAATCCCATGCATCCCCCCAAAAACCGCCAAGCGCAGAGGACATAGCGGATAGCGGAAAAAGAATGAAATTGGAAAAGACAAATCAAAGAGCAAGTTTTTTGTGGATTTCTATAACAATATTTGTATAATAAAACAAAGAGAAAAGAAAGTCCTTAATGTTTTTCAGCCTGTCTGTGGACAGGCAGGGAGGTCAGAGTGAAGCAGCAGAACCGGCTCATGGTGGAAACCGCTTGTAGCATTGCTAAAAAAACTCATTCCAAGGGTTTGTTACTTTATGGAGATATGATTGAAGACTATGAGGCATTAGCCAAAATAGGCCAAGAAAAACAGGTGGATCTGATCCTGGCCATTAAAGATGAAATTTCTTTTCAGGATGCCAGTTTGGTCCTTAAGAAAGTGATTCAAATTCCTAATGTCCCTTTGGGTCGGATCAATCAGGTCAAGATATCCATCATTCAAGCCCTCTCAAAAGGATTGGTCAAAAAAGGGGATAAGTGGGTCTGCCTCTCGGGCATCCCTCAAACAAAAGTTCTGGATAATCTCCTCATCCTCGAATTTGGAAAGGAATTCGAAATCATCTCCTCCTCTGATCTTCCTGTCATTTCAGAGATTGTGAGGCCAGAAGTCTTCGAAACTGTCCTGCGCCTGGCCTTAGAAATTTCAATAGAAGGAAAAGAAGGAAGAAAACCCGTTGGAACCATCTTCGTCCTTGGAAAACATGAAGATGTCCTTAAATTTTCCCATCCCATGGTGATCAATCCCTTTCAGGGATATCCTGAGGAGGAAAGAAATATCCTGGATCCCCGGCTGAAAGAAACGGTTAAAGAATTCTCGTCGATTGACGGAGCTTTCATCTTCCGCGAAGATGGGATCATTCTCGCAGCCGGTCGACACCTGGATGCCTCGGGTGAAAATATCGAAATCCCACTGGGACTTGGAAGTCGGCATCGGGCCGCCGCTGGAATTACCAGCCTCACCGATGCCCTCGCCATTGTCATCTCGGAAGAAACAGGGGGAGTCCGCATCTTTCACCACGGAAAAATTTTCATGGAAATTGAAAAAGGGGAATAGAAAGAAAATGGAATATGAGAACGGTGGAAGTTTCAACCCCTCTTCTGAAACTGGTTCATTGCCTTCTCAAGTCCTTCCAAAAGCATGACCTGTAACGATTCCGCTGCCCTGGAAAGGAGGTGATCCAATTGGGACTGTTCGACTGGATCAAAACCCTCTAAGACATACTCCGCCGGGTCCATCTCTCGGGGAGGTCTCCCAATGCCCACTTTCAGTCTTACAAAGCGATTTCCCTCCATCCTTTCAATGATAGAACGGATCCCTTGATGGCCCCCGTCCCCTCCTCTTTCTTTAAATCGAAGTCTTCCAAAGGAAAGGTCTAAATCATCTTGGACGACGACGAGATCCCCCATCCTCAGATCAAAGAAATCCATTGCCATTTTGACCGCTTCTCCACTACGATTCATAAAGGTCAAGGGTTTTGCCAAGACGACCTGCTGAGAATGGATCCATCCTGTTCCGTAGAGGGATTTGAAACGTTTGGTGCGTATAGGAATGGTGTTTAATTTAGCAAGACGATCCAAGACCTGAAATCCAATATTATGTCTGGTCATTCGGTAAAGGATTCCAGGATTCCCTAATCCCACGATGATCTTCACATCCGGTTATTCTTTTTCCTCTTCCTTTTCTTTTACCTCTGCGCCTTCAACAGCTTCTGGGATGATTGCTTCCGCAACTTTCTCCTCGACTACAGGGGGTACGACCGTAGCAATAGTGAAGTTGCTGTCTGAGATAATTTTGGCTTTTTCCACTTTAATATCTTGGACATGAATGGAATCACCGATTTTCAAAGGATTGACATCAATATCAATGCTTTTGGGAATATCTCCTGGGAGACACTGAATCTGAATCACCCTGCGGACCTGCTCAAGGATGCCCCCCATCTTGGTTCCTTCGGGTTTACCCACCAAATGAACAGGAACCTCCACGGTGATCATCTCATCCATCGTCACTTCATAAAAATCGGTGTGAAGGGTCATCCTTTTAAGAGGATCAATCTGGATGTCTTTCAACATGACCACCTTACGGTCTGACTGATCGCCCTTTCTAATGTCGAGGTCAATCAAAACATTCTCTCCTGCTTCAGTTTGTAGGGCTTTTGCTAACTCTTTGGAATCGATCAACAAAGGAATGGTTTGGGACCTGGGTCCATAGAAAATGGCTGGAATCTGGCCTCTTGCCCTGAGTTTCTTTGCCTTTTCCTTTCCCACCCCTTCTCGAATCTCTGCAGTCAATATGGGTCTTTGCATGAGTCACTCCTTATTATTGAGTAATTTTTATAAAAATATGCCAGAATACCCCTCAGCTCTGCTGGGGGGATGAATGGCCTCCCTCTCCCCTGGGGGGAGAGGGTTAGGGTGAGGGGGAAATGATCTTATCATCACCCCCACCTTAATCCTCCCCCATCAAGGGGGAGGAAAGTTTNNCTCCTTATTATTGAGTAATTTTTATTAATGGTTAGAGAAATTTAAATCGATGTTTCCAGACATCCACATCCTTGGCAAACACTCGATTTAAACAAACAAACAACTCACCGAATCATCTTCATAAATTCGACGGATGGCATCTCCCAACAAGTTGGATATGGAGACGACCTTCATTTTTGGACATGCCCTGGCCTCTTCTCGGAGTGGGATGGTATCGGTGACAATCATCTCCACAATGGGTGATTCTGAAATAATCTTCACAGCATTTCCTGAGAGGACCGGGTGGGTGCAGCAGGCATAAACGACTTTGGTACCTTTCTCAATTAAAGCATAGGCGGCCCGTACTAATGTCCCCCCTGTATCGACCAAATCATCAACCAAGAAGGCCGTCATACCGCTTACGTCACCGATGATATTCATCACTTGTGAGACATTGGGAGAATCTCTTCGCTTATCGATGATTGCCAGGGAGGCATCTAATCTTTTTGCATAGGCTCGGGCTCTTTCCACCCCTCCTGCATCCGGCGAAACGATGACAATATCGTTTTTTAGCTGCTTCAAATGCTCCAACAAGACCGGGGCAGCAAATAAGTGGTCCACTGGGATATTAAAAAAACCCTGAATCTGACCGGCATGAAGGTCAACCGTAAGAATTCGAGAGGCCCCTGCGGTGGTGATCAAATCTGCAACCAGCTTCGCAGAGATGGGGGCCCGAGGGAGCACTTTGCGATCTTGTCTGGCATAGCCATAGTAAGGCAATACAGCGGTGATTCTTTCTGCTGAAGCTCTTTTCAGGGCGTCGATCAAAATGAGAAGCTCCATCAGATTATCGTTGACAGGAAAAGAAATAGACTGGATCACAAAAACATCCATGCCTCGCACACTTTCATCAATCTCAACATGAATTTCACCATCGCTGAAGGTGCTCACAACAGATTTTCCAAGGGGGATTCCCAGTTGGCCACAAATCTTTTGAACTAAATCGATGTTTGAATTCCCGGTGAATATTCTTAACCAACTCAAATCTTGCTTCGGATTGATGATGACCCTCTTTTTACTCATAAGAACCTCATCCCACCATAGAATAGTTCAAATGGCAAATTGAACATTGCAAAACGAAAGAAAACTCTCAAAAAATAATTTACACTTTGAAATGTTCAAGTTGCATTGGAATAATTTTGGCTGGGGTGGGAGGATTCGAACCTCCGAGTCCAGGTTCCAAAGACCTGTGTCTTACCGCTTGACGACACCCCAATTTTTAAACCTTTAAATCCGAAAATCGAATATCGAAAACTCTATCTACCGGCAGGCAGGCAAAACAAACTCGAGCCCATGTACCCGCGTTACCTTATCTTCTGAATTTCTTTATTGTATTCTGCTAAAATAACCGATTCAATCCTCTGCCGGGTCTCGCTGTTAAGGGGATGGGCCGTATCCCTATAAGTTCCATCCTTTCTCTTCTTGCTCGGCATCGCCACGAACAGTCCATTATTTCCATTGATGACTTTCAAGTCTCTGACAACAAAACAGTGGTCGAAGGTGATCGCTACATAAGCCTTAAGCCTTTCCTCCTGAACGGGGAATACCCTTACCTCTGTCACTTCCATATTGCCCCCCCCGCCCTGGAGCTCACATGCTTCAGGGCTTTTCCAGCTGAAATGCCAAACAGCTTTATGCGATGCTATGGGCTTTAAAAACGATCCATCCTCTCCTTGCAACCATTTTTTTTATCTTCTCATAAGCCCCCGTTGTACTTTTATCATCTTCGAATAGACCAAAAACCGTGGGGCCACTCCCTGTCATCAAGGCACCCGCAGCCCCAGCAGAAATCATTATCTTTTTCATGACACCAATCTGAGGATATTTTCTTGAAACCGCTTCTTCCAAATGATTAAAAAGAATGTGAGAAATCCCCTCAGGAGCTTTCACAAACCTATGAAGACTAAAATGAATTCGCTGATTTGTCAACACGAAATTTTGGTAAGCCCATCGTGTTGAAACCTCAAAATTCGGATAAATGAGAACATACCATAGCACCGGAAGTTCTATCTTTTTTAGATGTTCACCAACCCCGGAACCGATGGCTGCACCGTTTAAAAGGAAGAAGGGAACATCTGCCCCTATCTCCAATCCCATCTCCATCAATTTCTTCGTTGAAAGGTTCAAATTTAGAAGTTGGTACAACGCCTTTAATGTGGTAGCCGCGTTGCTGCTTCCTCCTCCTAAGCCAGCCCCCAAAGGAATTCTTTTCTCGATCTCGACGTGGACACCCCCCTGGTAGCCCGATATCTTCAATATGGATTGTATTGCTTTATGAACCAGATTGCCCTTACCAGTCGGAAGGTCAGGATGGTCTGAGGCGATGGAGATACCTTTCTCCTTTTTGAGGGAGAAATGGAGCGTATCCTGGAGATTGATTTTCTGAAAGAGGGTTTTAATTTCATGATATCCATCCTCCCGTTTCTTCAAGATTTCTAATCTCAAGTTGACCTTTGCGGGAGATTCTAAATGGACCGTGTTTGTCATTTCCACGACTACTTGACCCCTTTGATTTTTATCATAGGAAAGCCCATCTTTTTTTTCAAGTAATTTTTAAATCCCTTCTTCTTGGGGCGGCTGGGTTCATGAGGAAACGGTTCAGGAGAAATTAATATATAGAGAATATGCGTGAAATGAGGAGAGGCAGCCCAAAAGACTGCCTCTTTTTTTGGATTAGCGAAAGAAGGAGCACCCCAATCAAATTCAATCCTCTTGGAGTCGGATGGATTCCGTGGGGCGTGCAATGATGAGTGAATCAGAGTGTGTGGAAGGAAATCAAATTATTTTATTAAATAGAGCTTCAGAAGCTTCTTTGCCAAGGTATAAATATCTCTTTTGCTTCCCTCCTTTCGAATCCCCAACGCTATGATCCAAACCGTAAGTTTCTCTCTTTCCGTTCGGTAAATAATTCTATATCGCTGGCTTGCAGCTCTAAGACTTCTGTGCCCTGACAGTTCCCCTGTCAACGGCTTGCCCTGTTTCTCTGGCTCCTCCTCCAATAACTTTACTTTCTCATATATTTTTTCCCGGACACGCCGATCTGAAATGGACAGGAGCATATCTCTGGCTTGAGCAGACCATCGGATCGAAAACGGTTGTAGTCTCACCGGGAGATCTCCTGCCCAATCTCATCCATGCTGTAAGTATTTCCTTCCTCAATGTCCTTAATTCCCTGGCGGAGAGCAGACATGAGCTCTTGATCTCCCAAGATTTCCAATGTTTCAATGATTGATTCGTAAAGATCCCATGGCATAATGGCCAGAACCGGTTTCCCTCTTCTGGTCACAGCGATAGCTCCAGGCGTCTTTGCAAGTCGCTCTGGGAGTGAAGTGATTTCGTGTCGGGCCTCGGTAATCGGAATATCTTTCAGCATTTGTTTCTCCTTTTATTTTTGTCCCTTAAACTGTACATAATAAAGGACAGATTGTCAAGTAGAAAATAGAACCACATACCATTGATTCTGGTATGTTGTGCTTTGGTTAACAGACTTGTTTGGTTCCGCAGGTCAATACCTGGTCGGGTTTACTTCCACTTCGGTAGATGGTAATCCCTTTGCATCGCTCCTGATAGGCCATCAGAAAGGCTTCCCTCACTTCCTCCTTAGCCGACCCCCTTGGGAAGTTGATCGTTTTCGATACAGCATTATCCGTATACTCTTGAAAAGCGGCTTGAATTTTGATGTGCCAGACCGGGGGGATTTCAAACGCGGTGATAAAAAGTTCCTTCACTTCTTCTGGAATTTGAGGCAGTTCCTGAAGGCTTGCCCCTTCCGATAGGGATTTCAATGTATCCTGGTTTAAAAACCCCTTTTTCTCTCCCATTTCGATAAAAAGAGGATCCACCATTTCAAATTCCGTATCTTCTAACGCTTTTCGAGTATATTGGATGCCAAAGAGAGGTTCAATTCCACTTGAACAATTGCCCAACAGGCTGAGTGTCCCGGTGGGGGCGATGCTGGTCAGGGTGGCATTCCTCACCCTCATCCCTCCTTCTTTATCATAAAGAGAATTCCTAAAATATGGGAAGACCCCTCTTTTCTCAGCAAGTTCATTGGATTGTTCCCCAGCTTGATATTGAATAAAACTCATGATCCCTTTGACTACCTCCAAAGCCTTCTGAGAATGATAAGGAATTCCCAATCGAATAAGGAAATGGGCTAATCCCATCACCCCGAGGCCAATTTTTCTGTTTCCTTTTGCCATTTGAGAAATTTGTGGTAATGGGTACTGGTTCATGTCAATGACATGATCTAAAAACCAGACCGCATGCCTGACGGTCTTTTTTATTTTCTCAAAATCTACCTCCCATTTCCCATTTTTCTCTTTTAGCATCTTTAAAAGGTTAATTGATCCCAACACACAGGGCTCGTAGGAAAGAAGGGGAACTTCACCACAGGGATTGGTGCTCTCGATTTCACCTAATTTAGGAGTCGGGTTGGCTTCATTGATTCGATCTAAAAAAAGAACTCCCGGGTCGCCGGTCTCCCAGGCTGCATTGACAATGGTGTCCAATACTTCTTTTGCTTTCCAACGTCTGGTCGGCTGTTTTGTCCTCGGGTTGATCAGATCATATTCATCATCTTTTACGAGGGCTTCCATAAATGCTTTGGTAATCCCTACCGACAGGTTGAAATTCTCCATTTCCTTCAAGCTCTTTTTGACGTTAATAAATTCTATGATGTCAGGATGATCAACTCTCAAGACCCCCATGTTGGCCCCTCGCCGGGTTCCCCCCTGTTTAATGACATCCGTCGCCATATTGAAAACTCTCATAAAAGAGATGGGGCCACTGGCCATGCCTCCCGTGGACTGAACTCGATCGTCTTTCGGTCTCAAATGGCTAAAGGAGAAACCCATTCCTCCTCCACTTTGATGGATCAGAGCTGTTTGTTTTACAGTTTCGAAAATGGAATCGAGGGAATCTTCAACAGGAAGCACAAAACAGGCTGCTAATTGCTGAAGGTCTCTCCCTGCATTCATGAGACAAGGAGAGTTGGGGAGAAAGTCTAAGGAGGCCATCATTTGAAAAAAGATCTCGGAAAGTTCTTCAGGAGAGGTCTCATCCTCATAAAAACGTTCTGCCTCTGCAATATTTTTGGCCACACGCCAGAACATCTCTTTAGGAGTTTCAACGACCTGACCTCGGGCATCTTTTTTCAAATACCTTTTTTCTAAAATAGTTACCGCTTGAGGGGTAAGAGGAGTCATTTCCATCTTGCTCTCCCTGATGGAGGTTCGTCCGGGACGAACCTCCATCAAACAGATTTAAACGGTCTCAACCCTCTTGACTTCTGGGAGCTGTTCTTTCAGGACTTTCTCAACCCCCATCTTTAAGGTCATCTGCGACATGGGGCAGCCACCGCAAGCACCGGTCAATCTGACCTTTACGATGCCATCCACCACATCAATCAATTCGATATCCCCTCCATCGGCTTGAAGAGCAGGCCGAATCTTCTGTAACGCCTTTTCCACATTTTCTTTCATTCCGTTTTCACCTCCTCTTCCCCTTTCGTTACTTTAACTATCTATTCTTGCTAATTATAACATATCTCTTTTCATTTTAACAAAAAAATATTGATTTTATTGGTTTTTATAAAGGATAGGCGAGAATCTATAAATTGGGACAATGATTTATTATTTTGGGTTGGGCTATCAGCGGGAAAAATATTAGAAAATGGTTTCCAAGAGAGAGCATTAATCTTTCTTCTTTTTAAATTCTTCTAATTTTCCCCCAATGTATAGCTTCAGAGCATCAGGCCCCTCGCAAAAATGGATTATTCTGAATTCAGATTTTTTTAAAAAAGGATAAAGTGACCTTTATCGTTAGGAAAAAGTGAACTACCCCGCAGCAAGCTGCGGGGCATCAAATTCTCTAAAAAACTTTCCTCCCCCTTGATGGGGGAGGATTAAGGTGGGGGTGATGATAAGATCATTTCCCCCTCACCCTAACCCTCTCCCCCCAGGGGAGAGGGAGGCCATTCATCCCCCCAGCAGAGCTGAGGGGTATTCTGGCATATTTTTATAAAAATTTTGGCAAACCAAGCCGTTTTCGGTGGGATTAATCGGAAACCCATTCGGGAATCTTATAGGAATCCTGAGATTTAAATCTTTGTGTAAATTTTCCTAATCCATCGGGGTCGAGCAAAAGATAATCAATGGGTGGTTCTGTATCGCTATCTACGGCATAGGCAAAAATTTTGCCATTTCCACTTATCCTTGCAACGTTCCCTCCAGTAGGGGTATCAAATTTTTCTACTATCTTCTCTACCCCATCCACTTGTTTGACCTGTATCGAATAGGGAATGAGCCCTTTTAAATCGGGAATGGGCCAGCCCTCCCGATTGATCTCCTGGCCGATGGAAACAACAGGATTGAAGAGAAATCCAAGGTATAAAAGAATGGCTACAATGAAACTCTTCGTAATCATGAAAATAGGTTTTAGGCAAGGGTTAGGGTAAAGCTTTATCCTTCCTGCAAATACTTCTCAGCAGCAAAGGCTGCTGTGGCTCCATCCCCAATGGCTGTGGCCACCTGACGCAACAGTTTCTTTCTGCAATCCCCGGCAGCAAAGATCCCCTTCACGGAAGTCTCACCGTTTTCATCGGTGATAATGTATCCTGCTTCATCAAGGTGGATCAACTCTTTTAAGAATTGGGTTCTTGGTAAAAGTCCTACAAAAAGAAAAACACCTTCTATGGGAAGGTCACTGATCTCTCCGGTTTTCACATTTTTTACAACCACGGATCGCACGACAGAATCTCCCTTTATCTCTTGGACCACAGAATTCCACAGTAATTTTATTTTCGGATTTTCAAAAACTCTCTCCTGATAGATTTTTGTCCCCCGCAGGGCATCCCTTCGATGAATGATGGTCAATTCCTTGGCAAATTTTGTGAGATAGAGGGCTTCGGTTAATGCAGAATCCCCCCCTCCCACAACAACGATTTGGCTGTCTTGAAAAAAAGCACCATCACACGTGGCGCAATAAGACACTCCTTTTCCCGTGAATTCCTTCTCCCCAGGAACTCCCAATTTTCGCCATTCATTACCTGTACAGATGATCAAGGCTTTACAATGGTAGGTTGTGCCATTGGCCTGGATCACCTTCCTATCCCCATCTATCTTCACCTCAACCGCTTCTTGAGAAACCGCTTCGAGCCCAAATCGCTTCGCCTGTTCCTCCATCAAACGGCTTAACTCATCTCCAGTAATCCCCTGCGGAAAACCAGGATAGTTTTCGATGACCTCTGTCGTGGTCATCTGTCCCCCCAAAAGACCGATCTCGATCAAGAGAGTCTTGAGCCTTGATCTTGCTGTATAAAGACCTGCTGTCAACCCTGCAGGGCCTCCTCCAATGATAATCACATCATAAATTTTTCTTTCTTCTCCTTCCATCCATTCCTCCTTGTCCTCAATATAATAATTTCACAATAGGACATGGAACCCTGTTTTGTCAATGTACATAGGAACCCATTTAAAACCCACGGCTTGACAAGTAGGATTTGTGAAAGATAGATTAAATACTGATGATTTAAATTGAAAGGAGGCAGAGATGGAAAGGACATTGTCGATTGTGAAGCCGGATGGGATCCAAAAACATCTGATCGGTGAGGTCATCAAACGTTTTCAAGACCATGGGTTAAAGGTCATCGGCCTGAAGATGATCTCGATGGACAAAAAGGAAGCCGAGGGATTCTATGCAGTCCACCGAGGAAAACCCTTTTATGGAAGCCTGACCACTTTCATGTCCTCCGGGCCTTCGGTCGTGATGGTACTTGAAGGAGAGGGAGCGATTTCAAAAACAAGGGAGTTGATGGGAGCCACTGACCCCAAACAGGCCAAAGAAGGGACCCTGCGTCGCCAGTTTGCTACGAATATCGAAAAAAACGTTGTTCATGGCTCTGATGCACCTGAAACAGCGGCTTTTGAAATCCAATACTTTTTTAATGCCCTGGAGATATTTGAATATTGAAAAATCCCTTGGAAAAAGTTGATCTTAAGAATTTAAGCCCTTCCGAATTGGTCGAATTCCTCGGGACATTTGGAAAAGAACGTTATCGAAGTATTCAGATTCTAAGATGGTTTTATCAGAAGGGTGTCGAATCCTTCGATGAAATGACTAACCTTTCCAAAAGATTTCGTCATGAGCTTCATCAGGTCAGTTTCATCTCTACCCTCCAGCCCCTCCATATAGAACAGGCATGGGATGGAACGAAAAAATATTTATTCCGGCTTGAAGATGGAAATCGGATCGAAAGCGTTCTGATTCCTGACAAAAAGCGTTTGACCCTCTGTCTTTCCACGCAGGTCGGGTGTGCCTTGGGGTGTCGATTTTGCCTCACTGGTAAAATGGGTTTAAAAAGGAATCTCACCACCTCAGAGATCCTCAATCAGATTCTGGCGGTCAGAAAAATACTTCTTGCAAGAGAATCCATCACCAATATTGTTCTGATGGGAATGGGGGAACCTCTGGCCAATTATCAAAACACATTGAAGGCGATAGAGTTGATGCATCATCCCGATGCCTTCAAATTCTCATCAAGAAGGATTACCCTCTCGACCGTGGGACTCCTTCCTGAGTTAGAACGCCTGGCAAAAGAAAAAATCTCATTTCGCCTGGCCATTTCACTTAATGCTACGGACGAAGAGACACGAAGTCAAATGATGCCGATCAACCGCCTTTACCCGCTAAAAAAAATATTAGCATTATGTAAAATTTTTCTACTTCATCCAAGAACTCGAATTACTTTTGAATATGTGATGGTTGCAGGGATCAATGATTCTTCTCTGGATGCCAAAAGACTACTGAGGCTATTGAGAGGAATTCCTTCAAAGGTCAACCTCATCCCTCTCAATGAAGCACCGGGAATTCCATTTAAAAAACCTTTGGAAGAAAAGGTGAAACAGTTTCAAGAAATTTTAATGGAGGGTGGTCTCACCGCCATCGTCCGAATGAGCAAAGGGAGGGAAATTTCAGCTGCCTGTGGCCAACTTCAGGGGAAAAGTTCGGATGGAAGGGCCCAGATTTGGGGTCAAAATCAAAATATTGATTTTTAGTCATAACAGGATTAACATAATTTCTATTCGTTTAAGGAGGTTATGATGGCTGAAAAGATAGTCGGGGTAATCGGAGGATCTGGTCTTTATCAAATGGAGGGTCTTGAGGAGGTTCAAACCATCTCTCTGAAAACACCCTTTGGAAACCCTTCGGATTCTTTCCTTCTGGGGCGTCTCGAAGGGGTGATGGTGGTCTTTTTACCCCGGCACGGGAAAGGCCATCGAATTCAGCCCTCTTCTCTCAACTTCAGGGCGAATATTTACGGGATGAAGAAACTGGGCGTCCAGTGGATCATCGGTGTCAGTGCGGTAGGCTCTATGAAGAAATCGATCCACCCTGGAGATATGGTCATCCCGAATCAGTTCATTGATCAGACTAAAGGACGTCCGAACACCTTTTTCAGCGATGGGATTGTGGGTCATATAAGTTTTGCAGATCCAGTTTGTCCCATTCTAAGCAAAATCCTTTTTGAGGCTGGAAAAGAGGCCGGGGCGACCGTCCATCCGGAGGGTACCTACATTTGCATTGAAGGACCTCAATTTTCGACACGGGCCGAGTCAAGGCTCTATCGATCATGGGGGGTGGATATCATTGGAATGACCAACCTCCCAGAGGCAAAGCTGGCCCGGGAAGCAGAGATCTGTTATTCCACAATTGCCTTTGCCACGGATTACGATTGCTGGCGTGAGGAGGCCGGAGATGTGTCCATTGGTGAGGTCTTGAGAATTTTGGCCCGGAGTACCAAAATAGCGAAAAGTGCTATTCAACATGCAATCAAGCAACTTCCAGAAAAAAGAGAGTGCCTTTGTGCCAATGCTTTAAAATATGCCATGATCACTGCTAAAAAGTTTATTCCAGAAAAAACGAAAAAGGATTTAAAACCGATCATCGGAAAATATCTATAACCAGAAGGGCGATGGGTTATGGTAAAGAGGCCAGTTTGGTTAGCAGGGTAAGGGTAAAGTGTGAAGACATAAACCAAGGCATTCAACCATAACCTAAACAGACATCTTAACCTTTACCTTATTCTTTAGACTCAAATTCGGACAATGAAGTTTCTGGCTGATCGCATGCTGGGGAAATTGGCTAAGGAGTTAAGAATCCTGGGTTATGATACGGTTTATTACAAGGGAGAAAATGCCTATCCGTTGATCAAATTGGCTCGTGAGGAAGGTCGGGTGATTCTCACTCGAAATACAAAAATCATTCCTAAGAGGCCAGAAGATAGGATTCTTAGGATCGAGGCGGATAGGTCCCCACTCCAGTTGAGGGAACTCATTCAAAAAAAAGTGATTGCCTTGAACGAGGAAAACCTTTTCTCACGCTGTCTCCTCTGTAACGCGCCCCTCGATGGAATCTCATCAGAGGAAGCCGAAGGGAAAGTCCCGGACTTTACTTTTTATCAACAGAAAGAATTTTCCCGGTGCCCTCAGTGCCAGAGAATCTATTGGCAAGGATCCCATCAAGATCATATGCGGAAAAAGGTGAAAGAACTATTCAACGTCTCAATCCAAAATGCAAAGTGAAGGGGCAAATTCTGTCATTCCCGCAAAAGCGGGAATCCAGAAAGAAGTAAGCATTAGATTCCTGCTTCCGCAGGAATGACTTCCTTAAGAAGGCTAAAAAAATTTGATGCGCATTATCAGTGGAACATCAAAGGGGCGAAAATTAGCAACGCCAAGAACCCATTTTCTTCGCCCCACTTCTGATCGTGTAAAAGAATCTCTCTTCAACATCCTCCGGGATGACATAGAAGGGAAAGCGGTCCTTGACCTCTTCGCAGGAACCGGAAATTTAGGGATTGAAGCCCTGAGTCGTGGGGCCCAAAAAGCCATCTTTGTCGAAAATGGAAGGCAGGCCTTACGGCTGATTCAAAAAAATCTCAAACAAGCAGGGTTGGAGGACAAGTCTGAAATTATTCCCAAAGACGCAACCGATGCCATTGGAATGCTCAACCAAAGAGGAGAATCGTTCGACGTGATTCTCATGGATCCTCCTTATGAGAGGGGATGGATACAAAAAACCCTAATGAAACTGAACTCCCACCCGATTGTCCATCAGAACACCATTTTGGTCATCGAACGTGTCCGGTGGGAACCTCTTCCTGATCCTCTTGAAGGATGGAACCTTATTCGCCATCGAAGGATTGGGGACACGGTTCTCTCTTTTTTAATCCCTCATAAAAAAGGAACTCCAAACAAAGCTGGAAGAGAGTCTCAAATTCTCTCTCCCAAACCATAACCAGTCAGGATGGATAGGAGGTATAGAATGGTAAAAAAGAAGAAAGGAGAGGATCAAGATATGGGAAAAGTGGCTATCTATCCAGGTTCCTTTGACCCCATTACCTATGGTCATATCGATGTCGTCGAAAGGGCTCTCGAGATCTTTGACAAGGTGATTATTGCGATTGCAGAAGATGTTGAAAAGCGTCCCCTCTTCTCTGTTGAAGAACGCCTCCAGATGGTAAAAACCATTTTTAAAGAGACACCCAATATCATTGCAGACAGTTTTAAGGGACTCCTCGTCGACTATGTGGCAAAGACCAATGCCAAGGTTATTCTAAGGGGACTTCGTGCAACCTCCGATTTTGAATATGAATTTCACATGGCGTCTATGAATCGAAGCCTCAACACCTACCTGGATACACTCTTCATGATGACCAGCAAGGATTATTTTTTTGTTTCCTCCAGAACCATCAAAGAGGTGGCAAGATTGGGGGGAGGGGTCGAGGGATTGGTTCCAGATTTGGTCGCCCGGAGGTTAAAAGAAAAGTTTAAGTTGCCGGTCACAAAAAAGAAGCAGATGGGCTGGGACGATTGAGTTATAAAAACGACAGACGTGTTTGGTCCAAGGGTTAGGGTAAAGATGCCCGTTTCGTCTAAAGGTTATGGAATTAGGTCTTCAAATCTCTTCACCGTACCCCTTCGACTTTATACCAAACTGGCATCGTAACCTTTACCCTTACCCAATCTTTATGAAAACACTCATCCTTTGCGATTTCGATGGAACCATTAGTGTCCGGGATATGACCTATGTTCTGGTCACCCGATTTGCCTCAGGAGATTGGGAATCGATTGACCGTGATTTCCGGGAGGGAAAGATCAGCTCCAAAGAAGCTTATGCAAGGATCGCAAAAATGCTGAATGGTGATCAGTCAGGAGCCCTCCGATTTATTGATGAGCATTCCGATATCGACCCCTTCTTTTCCTCCTTTTATCAATATTGTCGGGAAAAAGGGATGGATATAAAAATCGTCAGCGATGGTCTCGATTTCTATATCAGGAGAATCCTTGAAATTCACCATCTTACAGAAATTCCCTTCTATGCAAATGCAACCCATTTTCGAGAGGAAGGAGGGATCGACATCTCTTTTCCCTGCTCTGAGGACGAATGTGGCCTCTGTGGAACCTGCAAGAAGAAGATTATCCAGATCCACAGGGGAGAATATGATTCTATTTTTTTTATAGGGAACGGTTTCTCAGACAGGTGTGGGGCCCGGGAAGCCGATTTCACTTTTGCCAAGCAATCCCTTTACACTTATTGTGTCGAACAGGACATCACCTGCCATTTTTTTAAGGATTTTGGTGACATTCTCAATGATCTGAAGAAGCAGATCCATGGAATCATCTTTGACCTCGATGGGACACTCATCGAATCCTATGAAGCTATCTTCCTTGCGCTGAAAGAGTGTTTTCAATATTTTGGGAAGGAAATCTTTCCTTTCCATGATCTCAGAAAATATTTGAAGGCAGATTTGGAAGCAACTCTTTCCCAGTTTTTTACACCAGAAGAAATGAATCAAGGGATTCCCATCATGCGTAAGAAATATGAGGAGGTTTATCTCGATAAGACTCACTTTTTAGAGGGAGCCAAAGAGGTCCTCGATGCACTCTATTCCGATGGCGTTGCCCTAGGTATCGCTTCCAATAAATTTGGTCGTTTTTCAAGGGGAGCCATCCAGCACCTCGGTGTTTTACACTATTTTAAATCAGTGCTTGGCGCGGGAGATGTGCCGAAAAACAAGCCCTTCCCGGATATGATTCACTCTGCCCTGAAGGAAATGGATCTTCCTCCAAAAGAGGCCATCTTTGTCGGGGATACCCTCACCGATATTGAAGCAGGAAAACAAGCAGGGGTGGATGTTTATGCCCTTCCTTCTGGATTTTATTCCAAGAAGGAACTTTCGCGTGAAAAACCAAAGCGCTTACTAAATAATCTCCAAGAACTAACCCGAATTGCGAAGAATCCCCTATCCCGACCTCTCTAAGTTCGATTTTTTCTTTCTCCGATCCATCTTTTTTCCCTTTTTCACCTTCCTATTGATGGTCATACACAACCCCGTTTATTGTCAATTTGGTTCTACAAAAATACCAAACTTTTTTCTTCCAAGGACAAATGGTGGTATCATTGAGTGAGGAGACAGTCACTTGGATATTTTTTTTAAAATTTCTTGGGCCACTGTTAATCCGCTGAAGATTTCTCCTCCCAGACCCAAATAGGGGAAATTTTCTTTTCCAACCAGGTAAATGCCTTTTGACAAACTCGGTGGAAGAATTCCTTCCCGCCAATGAAAATCAGAAGTGGCTTCGTAAATAAAGTGGGGGTAAGACCATCTGGGAACATGATCGTTGGCCCACTGAAAATCAACAAATTCAATCTCATGCTCCAGAAAAGGAAAGAGATGACATAAATGTTTCATCACCCCTTCTTGATAATCAATCAGGAAGGTTTGTTCCCATTTTTCAACGCCTATCAGACATTCAACGGTGAGTGCCCGTCTCCCTTCGGGCGCCTGGGTCTCATCGCCTCTTGGACTCAGGGAAAGGAATAGGAGATTCCCATCCTCATAGGACCTTTCAAGATCCAAAAGAGAGATCAAAAGATCACTCATGCCAATGGGAACGGCGTTATCACGAAGTCCTATAAATAAAGGGATCATGACATAGAGGGGCTTGATCCCTTTCCCCCATTTTGAATATTTTTCTCCCTTCGGCCCCAGCAGCGATAAAATCCGGTGAAGAGGAGAATTGATGATGAGAAACTTTGACTGAAACACCCTGGGGTCTCTTTCCAGGGATAATGACAACCCCTTCCCCCACCTCCGATTTATTCTTTCCACTCTGCCGATTTCTTCAACTCTTCCCCCGGATTGTAAAAACTGACTGAATAGCTCTTTTTCCATTTTTTCTAAATGAATCTCTGTATCCCATTGTTGGATCTCTTCTAAAAAAATGTGAGCCGCTAAAAAAAGCGGAAATCGGTCTGAATAAAGATTCCCCCAAGCGGTCAGTTGAAGTTGAAGATATTTCCTGAACTCTTTCGAAAACAGAGAGAGTCTCTGATTCATTTCTTCTTTGGGAATGGAATTGAACGGAAAACAGGTGTGAGTAAAAGAACGTTTTCGAAAGGGGAAAAAGGGCGAGCCCCTTTTTTTTTCTCTCCCCTTTTGTAAAAGATGCTGGAGGTGATCCAAATCATTATAAAGTGATTCAATTTGAACAGTTTCTGGGGGGAATTCTCTCTTCCATTCCTTCTGGTTTAGGGTGCGCTGGGGGAAAATGTCAATGCGGGCCTTAGGAAGGATCACTTGAAAGGAAGCTCTCTGCTTGGATTTATCTGAACTGACCTGTGTGAGCTTCCCCTCTGGCTTGCTACCTTTCCAAAGAGGAAGGTTCAATGCCTGAGAGATGACTTTTAAAATATGGGTGCTTAATCGTTTTTCTGAAAAGTTCGAAAAGGGAACAAAATGGTATCCCTGATTTGAATAGAAGGACTGGAATCCTTTTTCTCTCAAAAGCAAAACGGGGAGCTTATTCTTTGACAAAATGGTCCCGGCCAACAGACCGCCCAGGCCAGAACCGAATACAATTACCTCTTGTTCTTTTCCCTTTGGTTTCATCTCATGATGAGGTTGGATGAATCATATAAGGGTGCGGAGAGGGTGATGAGGAAAAGAGGGATCAGATAAAGGCAATCGTTTCTTGTTCCCGTTCTGTTTTTTCCACCTCACCGATGATATAAGACTTTTCCCCTAAAGAATTGAGCCTATCCAGGATGTCCTCGACCTCTTTCGGCCTGACGATGAGAATCATTCCAATCCCATTATTAAACGTCCGAAGCATCTCCTCTTCAGAAATTTTTCCTTTCTCTTTCAGGAAGGAGAAAATGGGATGGATAGACCAGGAGCCTCGGTGGACAATCGCTTTACAGCCCTTTGGAATGATTCTCGGGAGGTTTCCCGTAATACCCCCACCCGTGATATGAGCAATACCTCCGATATGGAAGTCTCGCGTGAGATTGAGGATGGTCTTGACATAAATGCGGGTCGGGCGAAGTAGCTCTTCACCCAATATCCCTCCGATCTCTTCCACTCGTTTCTCCAGGGCCATTTGGTGTCGATCGAGAAGCAATTTCCTTACTAAAGAGTATCCATTGCTGTGGAGGCCACTGGAGGCGATTCCAATCAATTTATCCCCGACGGTCACATTCGATCCGTCAATGAATTGAGAATCCTCTACAATGCCGACAACGAAACCCGCCAGATCGTATTCCCCTGCTTTATAAAATCCCGGCATTTCAGCCGTCTCACCACCAATGAGTGAACATTCAGCTTCGATACACCCTTTCACAATCCCAGAGACCACCTTCATCGATTTCTCGGTATCCAGTTTTGACGTGGCAAAATAATCTAAGAGGAAAAGAGGTTTGGCCCCACTGACGATGATGTCATTCGCACACATGGCTACCAGATCAATGCCGACGGTATCATGACGATCCATCCTGAAAGCGACCTTCAGCTTAGTTCCCACTCCGTCAGTAGAAGAGACGAGAATCGGTTTTTTATATCGTTCCAAATTCAAAGAAACGCACCCTGCAAACCCGCCTATTTTCGTCAATACCTCCGGTCGGAACGTAGACTCCACTATCGGTTTGATCGCCTGAACAAAAGCGTCTCCCTTCTCAACATCCACCCCTGCATTTCTGTAAGTCACCTTCTTCATGCTCTCATTCATCCTAAATCAAAATATGTTTAAGATTAATCGATCCTCCTTAAAATGTCAACCTCGTGGTATAGCTGCGATTTGTCAAGATATCCTCAATATTTTACTTGCAGATTAAGACGGACTTTGTTAGTTTTATTGAGTTTTAGTTGTATTTCTGGTGAATGAATATGATCATTGAAGAGTTCGATTACCCACTCCCTTCCTCCTTGATCGCTCAGTACCCATCCCCCCAAAGAGGTAAGACTTCCTTAATGATTCTTCACCGTCATACAGGTTTGATCGAGCACCGTAGCTTTCAAGCGTTGACTCAATATGTGAAGGCTGGCGATCTTCTTGTCATGAATAATACTCGTGTACTTCCAGCTCGACTCATTGGGAAAAAGGAAACGGGAGGAAGAGTCGAAGTGCTTCTCATCCCTTTATGGAATGGAACAAAGGGAGAATGGAAAACCTTGATTAAAGGCTCAACAAAGGGGAAACGAAGGATTCGAATCCGATTTGAGCAGGGATTTGAAGGCGACGTAGAAGAGATAAAGGATGGGAAAGGAAGGATCCATTTCTCTTATCCAGGCGAGGTGATGGACATTCTTCAAAAGATCGGTCACATCCCACTCCCTCCCTACATCAAGCGAGGAGATGAACCTCTGGACAGGGACCGTTATCAGACGATTTTTGCAAAGAAGGAAGGATCCATAGCCGCCCCCACTGCAGGCCTCCATTTTACCCATGATTTACTTCATTCGCTTAAGCAGAATGGAATACGGACCGTAGAAATCACTCTTCATGTCGGGATCGGAACCTTTGCCCCCATAAAAGTCCGGAATATCGAAGGCCACCCCATGGAAGCAGAATGGGTTGAGATATCAGAGGAAACGGCAAAAGAAATAAAGGAGACCAAAGCCCGGAGTGGAAGGGTCATTGCTGTGGGAACAACCACCACGCGTGCTCTTGAATCCTTTTCCAATGGAGAGGGAGGGGTGAGGCCTGGGAAAGGGATGACCTCTTTATTTATTTATCCTCCCTATCGCTTTCGCGTCATCGATGGATTAGTGACCAATTTTCATCTGCCTAAATCCACGTTGATCATGTTGACATCCGCCTTTGCGGGAAAAGACTTATTAATGAAGGCCTACGAAGAAGCCATTTGCAGAAAATATCGATTTTATAGTTATGGCGATGCCATGCTGATCCTCTAAATTAAAGACGCTAAGCGCTTAGCGCTATGCGCATAGCGAAAGATATGGCTTTTCATTTCGAGATCATCAAAAAAGATAACTCTTCCGAGGCAAGACTGGGGCGAATTGAAACAGACCATGGGATTCTTAGTACCCCTGCTTTTCTCCCTGTGGGAACACAAGGAACGGTCAAATCCCTCACCCCAGAGGAGCTTATGGAGATAGGAGTCGAGGCTATCCTGGGAAACACCTACCACCTTTATCTCAGACCAGGTCATGGGACGATTGGCCGATTAGGAGGGCTTCACCAATTCATCCATTGGGAAAAGCCCATTTTGACAGATAGCGGAGGCTTCCAGATTTTCAGTCTCGGAAGCCTTCGAAAGATTTCAGAAGAGGGAGTGACCTTTCAATCTCACCTGGATGGTTCTCCCCACTTCCTCACACCAGAAAAGGTGGTGGAAATTCAGAGGGTTCTCGGATCTGATATAGCTATGGTTCTTGATGAATGTGCCCCCTACCCTTCTCCTTATGAATATGTCAAGACCTCGATGGAACGAACAAGCCGTTGGGCAAAAAGGAGTCTAAAAGAGAGGAGAGGAACCGATCCTGCTCTCTTTGCCATTGTTCAGGGAGGAATGTATCGGGATTTAAGAGAAAAGAGTGCTCAAACATTGGTGGAAATGGAATTTCAGGGATACGCCATTGGCGGTCTGAGTGTGGGGGAACCAAAATCAGCCATGTGGGATGTCCTAAAATGGATTCTTCCTTTTTTGCCAAAAGATCTCCCTCGATATTTAATGGGCGTGGGAACCCCAGAGGATATCCTCGAAGCGGTCAGGCTTGGAGTGGACTTTTTCGATTGTGTCCTTCCAACAAGGAATGCTCGAAACGGAACACTTTTTACCTCTTCAGGAAAGATATCGATCAAACAGGCACAATATGCCGAGGATCGGAGACCTGTCGATGAAACATGCGCTTGTTACACCTGTTGCCATTATTCCAGGGCCTACCTCCGTCATCTTTATTTATCCAAAGAAATTTTATCATCAAGGTTGAATACTATTCATAATTTGTATTATTATATAAATCTTTTGGGAAAGATTAAGGAAGCCATCCAAGATGGCAATTTCCTCGATTTTTATCAATCCCAAACCTCACGACACGGATTGGAAAGAGCTATTTCTGTCCATTTTCAATCCCACTGAGGAAGGCATAAAAAATCGATATTGTCAAAAATTTTATGAA
>DCVM01000033.1 GCA_002327985.1 Syntrophaceae bacterium UBA2188
CATATTCACGCTTTATTGGAGATTAATTAAAGCGATTATCAAAACATGGAGGGAATAAAAAAGATAAACTATGGCAAAATCATCCATTAACATTTAAATTTAAAATAGTATTTATTCTTCTTGAAGTTTTCGGTAAAAGGTTTTCAGTACCTCATCTGCCTTCGATTTATTCCCTCCCGGTTCAATTAGAACTCTTTTGATATATTCTTTTTCCAATTGATCCAGGGTAAACTTCTTTTCCACCGCTCTTTCAAATAGTTTTTCATCTGTTTTTTGAATGAACGAAGCCGGCAAATCGTCTGGAAGAACAACCCCATGGTGGCTCAGGGTAATCGCCCTCTGAATCACATTTTCCAGTTCCCTTACATTTCCTGGCCATGAGTAGTTTAGTAACATTTTAAGGCATCTTCTGAAATACCGGAAATATTCTTCTTCATCTCTTCACCAAATATTTTGATGAAACGCTGAATGGGGAGCGGGATGTCTTCCTTTCGTTCACGAAGAGGCAATAATTGGATATCGATCACATTTAATAGGTAGCAGAGGCCTTTACAAAACTGACCTTCTTGGTTCATCCATTTGATATCCCGATTCGATGTGGAGATGATTCTCACATCAATGGAATAAGTTCTTGTAGAATTCGCTTTCGTTGTCAAATGTACGAAAAAGGGGGTTGAATGTCAAAAAAGCACCAATGATTAACAATGGAAATCAAGCACGCTTTGTCTAAATCGCGACTCGTGGACTTCGAGGAAGAAAACCATCACACCACATTGTATTCCTGGATGAGCTTATTTCGCGGAAACGGCTGAGTCTTAATGAGAGAATGTCCAGGGTGTGAGCCCAGCTATCGAGGACATCTTCAGCCCATAGCAAAAGTACGAGGTGGTGTGTGGAATTTGGTTATTGATTATGTCTCGCCGAGGTAGGCATTACGAACCATTTCGTTTTGACGCAGATTTTGCGCTGAATCGCTTAGTACCACAACCCCTGATTGCAACACATAGCCTCTGCCTGCCACTTGAAGGGCCATGCGGGCATTTTGTTCTACCAGGAGAATGGTCGTACCATCCGTGTGAAGCTTTCGAATGATCTCAAAGATCCCATCGACCAGTATGGGTGCAAGTCCCATCGAAGGTTCATCCATTAAAAGGATGCGCGGGTTCGCCATCAATGCCCGGCCTGTGGCGAGCATCTGTTGTTCTCCGCCGCTAAGCGTTCCTGCCACTTGTTTGTGTCGTTCTTTCAATCTTGGAAAGAGTTGAAAGACGCGGTCCAGATTTTCTTTAATAAGCTTTTGATCAGAAATAGCGAAAGCACCCATCTCAAGATTTTCAGTCACTGTCAGACGGCCGAAGACACGTCGTCCCTCAGGGACTTGCACCAACCCTTTTGCCGCAATTTCGTGCGGGGGATCATGAGTGAGATCTTTCCCTTCGAGGCGGATAGAGCCTTCGCGTGGCCGTAACAGACCGCTTGTGGTCTTGAGCAATGTGCTCTTACCCGCCCCATTCGCCCCAATCAAGGTGACAATCTCTCCTTGATCCACAGTAAGAGACACTCCTTTCAGGGTATGAATCTGTCCGTAATAAGTGTGAACATTTTCAATTTCAAGGAGAGACATAAAAAATAGTCCTGTAGTCACGTAGTCAGGTGGTCGTGAAATCTATTCAGGTAACCTTGTAGTCTTGCTTATTTTCTTATGACTATTTGACTACGAGACTACAAGACTACGAGACTACTTGACTGGATCTTCCTAAATAGGCTTCAATGACCTTTGGGCTCTTTTGAATTTCAACCGGGGTGCCTTCTGCGATTTTTTCTCCATAATCTAATACGGTGACAGTTTCAGAGATACCCATCACGACCCTCATTTGATGTTCGATCAGAAGGATCGTGATCCCCAATTCATTCCGAAGGTGCTGAATAAAGTCCATCATCTCTTGCGTCTCGCGAGGATTCATGCCTGCGGTGGGTTCATCCAAAAGCAAGAGCTTAGGGCGAGCAGCTAAGGCCCGTCCAATTTCCAGGCGCCGTTGGTCGCCGTAGGGAAGATTCTTTGCCAAGAGATCACCTTTCCCTGTTAAGTTGACGAACCTGAGGAGGCGTCGCCCCTCCTCGGCTGCCTCCTTTTCTTCCTGTTGCGTAGCAGGCAGTCCAAGCACAATGCCAAAAAACCCGGCTTTCAAATGACCATGGAGGCCCACGAGAATATTTTCCATGGCTGTGAGGTTCGGAAAGAGACGAATATTTTGATAGGTGCGAGAAATGCCAAGACGGACGATTCGATCCGGAGACAGGCCAACGAGGGGGTGGTGGTTAAAGAAAATCCCTCCAGCCTCTGGCCGATAAAAACCAGTGATGCAATTGAAAAAAGTGGTCTTGCCCGCTCCATTCGGGCCGATGATGGTGTGGATGCTTTGTTCTTTGATTTCTATGTCCAACTCATCCACAGCAACTAACCCGCCGAAGCGTTTTGTCATTTTTTGTGCGGAAAGAATGGCCATAAGAACCTATCTAATGATTCGGTTTAGCGTCTGACGATTCTCCTTCGTGCAATTCGCGGCGCTGAAGGGGCTCCGGCCAAAGACCTTCTGGACGAAGGAGCATCATGGCCACGAGAGCAGCGCCATACACCAGAAGGCGGTATTCGGCGAACTCCCGTAGCAACTCAGGGAGACCGACCAGAGCAAAAGCTCCGACCAGCACGCCTGGAATGCTTCCCATCCCTCCCACAATTACCAGGCAGATGATATTGATAGAAATCATGACATTAAAACTGTGAGGATAAACCGACCCCAATTTACTGGCAAAGATGGCCCCGCTTAAAGCAGAGAAGGCCGCTCCAGTGGCAAAGGCCAGTAGCTTGGTGGAGATAAGATTGATCCCCATGGCCTGGGCGACGTCCTCATCTTCACGCACGGCCATCCAGGCCCGTCCTAACCGGGAGTCTCTAAGCCGCCAGGAAATAAATCCAACGAGCAGGCAACCCGCAAGGATGAGATAGTAAATCTGCTGAGGGGTTGCCATCTCGATGCCGGCGATGTGTGCTTTAGGAATTTTACCAATGCCCTGTGCCCCGCCCAACCATGGTCGCAAGACATCGGAGAGGACGAGGATGCGGATAATCTCACCAAAGCCGAGGGTGGCGATTGCAAGATAGTCGCCACGCATCTTGAGAACAGGGATACCGAGAAGAAAACCTGACAGGACCCCAATGAAGATTGCAAAGGGTAGTGCTCCCCAAAATGAAAGGTTGAAAAACCCCAATTCGGGGGAGGTCAATACGGCGATACTATAGGCCCCGATGGCGAAGAACGCCACATAACCCAGGTCCAGGAGGCCGGCAAATCCGACCACGATATTGAGTCCTAAGCCCAAGAGAACATATAATCCTACAATGGTAAGCACTTCGCTGAGGAAGAGACCAAGAATCTGTGGCAGAACAAGTAAGATCATGATGAGAGTCAAAAAAGTTGTAATCCTCAACACACGTTGGTTTGAAGGAGACAAACCATTCAAATTGGCTCGGATCACATTCCCTTTTTTTGCCCAAACATAGGATAAGGCGGCAATCAAAACAAACAATCCTATGGCGCCATAGAGGGTCAATCCGTTGGCGCTAAAGAGCCACTCGTTCATAACGCTAAGGGGTCCCCATAGGGCGAAGGTGGGACGGAGTAAGTCCTGAAGAACACCCGCCCCTACAACGCTGCCAAGCGAGATGATCAACACCCGACGGAAGAGTTTTGATGAGAGGAAAAGGAGACCAGCAAGGAAACCGCACAGGGCCCCGCCAGTGAGGAGCAGGGGAATCCCTGCCTTGATTCCTTGATTAAAAGTGAGCCATTGATAGAGGAGAGGGGAAGCATTAATAAAGACCTTTCTTAAATTGACCAGACTTCCCATGACAACCAGCACGGCGAGAAAACCTCCTATGATCAAGCCCGAGGTCAAGGCATTGATCATCGCCCTTAATGGATTCCCATGCGGTGTCCGTTTCGCTGACAGAGAGGTCATCAACAGGGCAACCAGAAATATCAGGGTATGTCCCATTGAGATGATATCAATGATAATGTAGCGTTGGCTAAAGGCCTCTATCATTCCGATGAGTGCTAAGAGGATCTCTACCACACCGCCAATCAGTCCGATTTTAATCGCCTGTTTCATACTTAGTCTCTTAGTCACGTAGTCATGTAGTCTTTTAGTTTTGTAGTCTCTTAGTCCCATAGTCACTTAGCAGTAGGGTTTCCCTATTTTTCTTGACTATACGACTATGTGACTATTTGACTATTCGATCATGCAACTTCTTTATGCTTTTTTAATTGCTAAACGCTCTCCCAAAATGCCTGTGGGTCGAAAGATCAGCACAAGGACAAGCATGATAAAGGCAATGGCGTCTTTGAGTTGGTAAGGTGCCACGATTCCCAGGCCATCCAGAAAAAGGCTGGGGCCTATGGATTCAACAAGACCAAGAAAAATTCCGCCTAACATGGCCCCTGGAATATTACCGATGCCACCCAATACGGCGGCAGTAAAGGCCTTGATCCCCGGAATAAAACCCATGAAAAAGTGAACCTGCTTAAACATCACCGCATACAGAACACCTGCTGCTCCAGCAGCCATCCCACCAATGACGAATGTCGTGACAATCATCCTGTCAATATCAATCCCCATCAGCGAAGAAATTTCCTTATCTTCGGAGACAGCACGGATTGCTTTTCCCATGCGGGTCCGTTGGACAAAGAGATAAAGGGCGGTCATCAACAGGGCGGCCGCTACAATCACCACTGCTTGAAACTTAAGAATCCGGAATACTCCAAACATCCATTCCCCTTCCAGGATCTTCACCACGGGATAGGCCTGGAAGCCCGAGCCATAGAGTCCTCGAAACGTATATTGCAAAAAAAAGGAAGCTCCGATGGCCGTGATAAGGGGAACCAGACGGGGTGCTGTGCGTAAGGGGCGATAAGCAATCCGCTCCAGTAAAACAGCAATGAGGGTAGAGGTCGCCATAGAGACAAGGAAGATGAAGATGAGGCTGAGGATCGGCTGGCGATCTAAAAAACCCGAAGAATAAAAAGCCGCGGCGACGAAATAGGCCGTATAAGGACCGCTCATGAAGACTTCGCTATGAGCAAAATTAATCATTCTCAGGGTGCCGTAGACCATGGTGTAGCCCATTGCGATCAGGGCATAGATGCTTCCCTGAGCCAGACCAAAGATGAGGAAGTCAAACCAGTGGTGAGAGGTGTAGCGGCCTTCGATTAAGGTGGCGGTGGAGCCCCAGAACATTAACAGGAGGAGAGTCCCACCAATAAACCACATGACGACATCAGTGGGCGTGATCCTCTCTCTCCAACGTTTTAACATTAGGGTTCCCTTTTCTTGAGGTTGTTTAGCCAGAATTCTACTCTTGCTTTGGGGAAGCGGTCAAGAGCGGATTGTGTCCATAGGTATTCTATCACCATGAAAGATGAGCCAGGAACCATTCTTATCCCTGGCTCATCCATGGTTTCTCCTCAGCGAACCCTGGTTTTTTAAATGCCGGATTACTTCTTGGGGGGTGTTTGTCCGGCCGGACCTGAATAAGGTGTCCAAAAAGGTTTTTCCGGCATCTCCAGTTTCTTAATGTTTTCAGCTTTGGTAATGTAGATGGCAATTCTCGGGTCTGCACAATCCCCATATTGGTCACAGGTAAGGTTTCCAGTGAGACCCTTGAGGTTCTTGGTTGCATAAAGGGCATCCTTTAAAGCCTTTCGCCCGATATAAAGAGTCCCGTCTGGTCCTTTTTTGGCCACCTTCTCAATCGCAGAGAAGATCATGATCGCCGCATCATAGGCATGGGCATGGAAGGGGGCGATTGGTTTTTCGCCATATTTCTTTTGATGTTTCTCTAAAAAGGTTTTATAGCCTTCACCAAAGGCTGAGAAGTCAGGGCTGGAATGGTACATGCCCATAGCCCTCTCCCCTGCAGCTTTATAGAAGTCTGGGGAAAATATTCCATCCGCACCCATGAGGGCGGCCTTCTCCAACCCCTTTACTTCTTTCACTTGGCGTGTAATGTGTCCACCTGCTGCAATAAAAACAGGATAGTAGATAAATTCGGGTTTGCCTGTAGCAATTTTGGTTAGAACGGGTCGCATGTCCGTATCCGTAGGGGCCACCGCTTCTTGAGAAGTGATGGTCCCCCCCCATTTCTTGAAGGTTTCTGAGAAAATTGCCTGTAGTTTTTCAGCATAAATGCTTCCATCATGGATGGTTGCTGCCCTCTTGACCTTCAATTGTTTCCATGCGAACTCCGCGGCGATGGCGCCTTGAACTTTATCATTGTGAGCGGTACGGAGAAATCCTTCAAATTCTCGCCCACGTTTTGTTGGATCTGTCAAATCTGGCGAGGTGGCAGAGGGTGAAACCGTTGTAATCCCAGCCTTCCATAGGATCGGTGCGCCTGGTCGGGCCTCGCTGGAACAGCTCGAGCCGATGGCCGCTATAATCGTTGGATCAGCAGCCAGTTTGGTTGCAGCCGCTTGACCTCCTTCTGCATTACAGCCCGTGTCCTGGACAGTAAGCTTGATGGGGAAGCCGAGTATTTTTCTCCCCTTTTCTTCAATGGCAATTTCAATTCCACGCTTGGTATCGGTTCCCAATGAGGCATCCGGTCCGGCCACCACCATCCAGGCAGCAATATGGATTGATTCGCCGGGGTTGATTTTCACCACTCCGATTAGGTCTTCAACCTTAAATTCTGTTTTCACCTTTTGGGCCGAGGCCATTGATCCCATTATGCCCACGAGGCCGGTCGCGATGGTCAGAACGAGTAATAAAATAGATAGACGTTTCATAACGACCTCCTTTGTCCTAAATTGGAAATCGAAACTTCAACAGAGTCATTAAAACTACCAAGAATTAAGGAATTTTCAAATATTTTAGCTAAATTTAAACGATATATTTTTTCACGGCCTCCAACCCTCTCCAGAGATGCGCTTCTTCATGGGGTTCGATCGTATAAAGAGGATGGAGGTCCCATTGGGAAAGAAGAGTAAAAAATTGGTTAAAATTGAATTTTCCTTCCCCCATCGGGAGATGTTCATCACTCTCTTGATGATTATCATGGAGGTGAACCTCACTGAGAAACCCTCCCAGCACCTCCATCCACAGAGGGAGAGGGGTCTTGCTAAAAATATTGTGATGCCCCGTATCGAAACAGAATCGAAAATGGGGGGAATGGATTTCCTCTAAGAGGGCTTTAATGGAATCGGGACTCTCTTCAAAAACATTTTCAACGGCGAGTGTCAACCCCATCTCCTCAGCCTCCTTGACTAGGGGTCTCCAGGTTTGAAGACTGCTTTCAAGCCAAAGCTTGACATTTCCATCAAACTTCCACTTCTCGTAACCCGGGTGAAAGACAATCATCTTAGGCCTAAAGACATTTGCCAATTGGATCGTCTTCGAGATTCGATCGATGGTGACCTCTTTGATCCGTTGATCCACACCCCCGGGACTCAAATCCATAAATGGACCATGGAGGGTTATTTCTAATTGGTTCTTTTGAAGCGTCTTCGATAACTGTTCAACCTCTTGATCCTGGCAGGTATCCAGATCTTCTGCACTGAAATAGATTTCAGGATGGATGCGGTTCTCAATCGCAAAATCGATACGGTGGAGGAGCATGGAATAGGGGACATTAATGTGGATGACAGGCATCGCGGGTTTCTCCCATCTTCTGTTTTCTAAAAGACAAAGTAGTCAGATATATATCATAATAGGCCACTAAACTCAAATCCTCCTCGGATAGTGAAAAATCTCTCTTTCCGTGATGAATATTATGAATCGGTGAAGAGAGAGCAAGTAGACCGGTCTGTTTTTTTGCTTATTTCACAGAATTGGAGATACTTGATTGATGAGGGGAATTTGCCCATTGGTGAAGAGGTCAAGGCTCGAGATGAACAGCCCGACTCCGAACTTGGTTGATCCCATTGCAATAAAGAGAAAAATTATGATATATAACTCCAAGGAGGTATTATGTTTAACATTGGGTTTCCAGAACTCTTGATCATTGTGGCCATTGCGTTGATCGTCTTTGGCCCTAATAAACTTCCAGAACTGGCCAAGGCCTTTGGAAGGGCGATGAGGGAGTTTAGAAAGGCAACCGATGAGGTGAAGGAAAGTTTTGAAGCCGAAACCAAGGATCTTGATGAATTGAAAGGTGCCCTTACGGAAGAAAGTGATAAGTTCCTGACCGATCTGACCGAAGGGGTGTCGGAGGCAGCCGAAGAGACTTCCATCTCTTCCGAGGCCACCACCGAAACCATGGCAGGGGGCGAAGCCTCTGCCTTGGCAGAGACCTCTCCTGAAGAAGAGGCGTTGTCCTCATTCGAGGGTGAAACAACCGAAGTGAACAAAAGGGAGGAACCTGAAGGGGAAAAAGAAGGGATTCCTTCCCATGGATGAAAAAAAACTTCCTTTAACCTCCCACCTCCAAGAGCTGAGAAAACGACTCATTCTCTCCTTCATTGCCGTTGGAGTTGGTTTTTTTCTTTGCTATGCGTTGAAAGAGTTTCTTTTCGATATCCTTGCGGCCCCTCTTCTCAGCATGATCCCCAAAGGCGGGACACTCATTTTCACCAGTGTCGCGGAAGCCTTCTTCACTTACATGAAGGTGTCTTTCATCGCAGGCATTATCTTGACCTCCCCTTTTATCCTTTACCAAATCTGGGCCTTTGTGGCGCCAGGGCTCTACCAAAAAGAGAAAAAATATGTGGTCCCTTTTATCCTCGTTGGTTCGCTCTTTTTTGCTATGGGGGTTCTGTTTGGATATTTTGTAGCCATTCCCGTCGGGTTTAAGTTTCTCTTAGGTTACGCCACGGATTTCATCAAACCCATGCCGAGCATGAAAGAGTACCTCTCTTTCAGCATTAAGTTCTTGTTGGCCTTTGGTTTGGTTTTTGAATTTCCCGTAGTGTTGGTACTTCTGTCAAAGATTGGCGTGGTGAATGCAAAGACGTTGGCTCGACAGAGGAAATATGCGATCCTTCTGATCTTTATCTTTGCTGCGATCATGACTCCGCCCGATTTCATCTCCCAGGTGCTTACAGCCCTTCCGATGATCGGTCTTTACGAATTGAGTATCCAACTTTCTAAGATATTTGGGAAGAAATCTGCAACGGTTCCTTCCGAAGGTGACATTCCTAAGGTCGAGACCCCAGCTTCCTCCTGATCGAACATGACGGAATCATCCTACAAAATTACCCGATGGCCCAAAGCAGAGAGACCCAGAGAACGGCTTCTTCAGCACGGTCCTCAAGCCCTCAGCGAAGCAGAACTTTTGGGAATTTTACTTGGAAAGGGGACGACAAAGAAGACCGCCATTGATGTCGCCAGGGAGCTTCTGGATCATTACGAATCTCTCCACAAACTCTTTTCCCGCTCTCCTTCAGAGTTGATGAGGATCAAGGGCATTGGACCCGCCAAGGCCGCCACCCTCTCTGCTGCCTTTGAGCTGGTCAGAAGGGTTCAATCCCAGAAACATCTCCCCAAAGCTTCTTTTAGGCGATCTTCGGATGTGGCCAGCCATTATCTCCCCCTGATGAGAGATTTGAGAAAGGAGATTTTCAAAGTCCTTCTTCTCAACCGGGCGAATCGTTTGATGAAAGAAGTGACGATCTCGGAAGGGACACTCGAGGCAAGCCTGGTCCATCCCAGAGAGGTCTTCCGTGAAGCCCTTTTAGAACCTGCTGCGGGGGTCATTCTGATTCACAATCACCCGAGTGGAAATCCGACCCCCAGCGAAGAAGATCTTCGAATCACCAAACAATTGGTGGAGGCGGGTCGACTTCTTGGAATCAAGGTTTATGATCATATCATCTTGGCAGGGGAGACTTATCGAAGCCTTGCCGATGATGGTCTCATTTAAAAAAGGATTCAAGGGGTCGAGTAGTCAAGGGTTCTAGTGAAAACTCTGGGTAATAAGACCTAGAACCCATGGACCCTGGAATCCTGGAACCCTTTTATTAAACATGGCAAGCGTTCTGGTCACGGATGGACACTTTAGAAAAACGTTAGCGGTGGTTCGATCCTTGGGCCGTAAAGGAATTTCGGTTACGGTGGGAGAGCGGACCTTCCTCAACACCTCCTTCTTCTCGAGATATTGTACCCAACGTCTCATCTACCCTTCGCCCCGGCGATTTCCAGATCAGTTTATCGAATTTCTTTTAAGAGAAATCAGAAAAAATCGTTATGATTGCCTCTTTCCGATGGAAGAGGAAACCCTGCTTCTTGTTGCAAAATATCAATCCGAAATCTCCCGGTATACCTACCTCCTTATCTCTGATCTGAAAAAGGTTGAATTCGTTCGGGACAAAAGAAATCTTATGAAGTTTGCAGAGAAAATAGGCGTTCCTGCCCCAAGAACATTTTATGCCCCCCCCTCCTGCACCCTCCCCCTCGAGGGGGGAGGGGAGGGTGGGGGTGCACCCTTCCTTATTCAGGGGAAGGGAATGGATCAGCTAAATTTTTCTCTCGATTCGATACCGCTTCCAGCGGTCATTAAACCTCGAATCAGTTCTGGATCCTTTGGCATCGTCTATGTAAAAAAGAGGGAGGATCTCCTCCCCTCCTATGAAAGCGTCCACCAACAATTTTCTTTTCCATTAATTCAGGAATGGATTCCTGATGGAGGAGGGACCTATGGTTTCTCCGCTCTTTTTGACGAGGCTTCGAACATTAAGGCGGCCTTCATCCATCAAAAGCTGAGAATGTATCCTGTTCAGGGAGGTCCCAGCACATTGCGAGAGGGGGTTGAATATCCTCAGATCATGCAGTTGGGTCTCTCCCTCCTGAAATCGTTAAATTGGGTGGGAGTAGGCATGGTTGAATTTAAAGTAGATCCAAGGGATGGGATTCCGAAACTGATGGAAGTCAATCCCCGTTTCTGGGGATCCTTACAGCTTGCAATTGTTTCTGGCGTTGATTTTCCATATCTCATTCTAAGAATGGCCAGGGGAGAGAAATTTGAACCCGTTCTGAGTTATAAGGTTGGAAAGCGTTGTCGCTGGCTTCTCCTGGGTGATATCCTCCATTTTCTTAACAATCCGAATCGTTTTCATCTCCATCCCCCTTTCTTCCGGTTTTTTGACCCCCATACTTCTTATGATATCCTTTCGAAGGAGGATCCGCTTCCTGTGCTGGGATCTGCTGCAACGTTGTTTACCTTTCTCTACGACCCGGAGATGAAACGATTTTTAGAGAGACGATAAGAAGAAAAGTTAATCCTATGCAGTGCTTCGACAAGATCTGTATTCTCATCCCTGCTTATAACGCGCAAGAGACTCTCGGTCCCGTCTTAAAAAAGATTAGGCCTTTCCACATGGACACCCTCGTCGTCGATGATGGATCTTCAGATGGAACGAAGCGAGTCGCTTCAGAACAGGGAGTGTCCCTCCTAAGACATCCCTTTAATCTTGGAAAGGGGGCAGCCCTGCGGACAGGGTTCCGATACATCCTCCACGGGGAATATCAGATGATCATCACCCTAGATGCCGATGGCCAACATGATCCCTCAGACATTCCGTCTCTTCTTAAGATTTTTCAAAGTGTTCAACCCGATATCCTCATCGCCTCTCGGGCGGCAGAATTTGGTAGAATGACCTTTCTCCGTCGTTTCTGGAATCGTTTGGGGGTCAAGGCGGTCGCACGCCTTTGCCATTCGGACATTACGGATAGCCAGTCCGGTTTTCGACTGATCCGGACAAATGTATTAAGGGAGATCGACTTCTCCACATCTCGATTTGAAACTGAGTTGGAACTCTTGATCAAGGCTTGCAAAAAAGGATTTCGTGTGTTATCTGTTCCTATCACGACGCCCCAGGTCGATGGAACGGGGTCCAGCCATTTCAGGTCTGTGGTCGACACCTGGAAGGTTTGTAAACTTTTTCTGCGAAGTCTGTTTTGGTGAGAGGAAGGATGGACTTTTACCAACGAGCGAAGCGATATTCCATAGAGAAATTTACAACAAGTGCTTTTTCTCTTTTTGGCAATACCTCTACAGAAAATTTGATCCGTCTGACCTATCTTGCAGAGAAAATTCCTAAAAAGGAGTCCTATCGGGAGACGATTCGATGGATTCGCACCCTTTTCCAGACCAATCATCCTGGTCTGACGATTGCGAGGAGGGTGCTCAGTGAAACACAACCCCATCATCGGAAGAAAATCATTTCGAACTTCATCGTCAACCAGCTCCTGGTAGGCACCAACCGAAGAAAGGCCTTTGAGGCGGAGAAGGGATTCTATCCGCCGGATGCCATGTTGATCAGCCCGACCATGCGATGCAATCTGAATTGCTATGGATGTTACGCCGGGGTCTATCCTCAAGAAGATCTTCCTTATGAGATACTGGATCGGTTAATGGGAGAATGCAAAGAGATGGGAATCCATCTGGTCTTGATGACGGGAGGGGAACCCTTCTTGAGAAAAGACCTTTTCGAACTCTTCGAGAAACACGAAGATATGATTTTCCAAATCTATACCAATGCGACCCTGATTGATGAAAAGATGATCGATCGATTTGTTGCCTTAGGCAATGTTGTACCGGCCATCAGTCTCGAAGGGCTCAGAGAAGAAACGGATGGAAGAAGGGGCAAGGGTCAGTTCGATGGAATCGTGAAGGTGATGGATGGGCTCCGAAAAGCAGGGATCTTTTTTTCTGTCTCCACCACTCAGACTTCCCGAAACACGGATGTCCTCACGAGCGATGCCTTTGTCGATTTTCTGGTGGAGAAAGGATGCATTCTTGTCTGGAATTTCCATTACGTCCCCATCGGAAGGGCACCCGATCTTTCCCTCATGGCCACTCCTGAGCAGAGAGACCGGATGAGGGAGCGGCTCAGCTATTTTCGGGCCACCAAACCCATGCTTTTTGTCGACTTCTGGAATGACGGGTGTCTCACTCAGGGATGCATTGCCGCAGGGAGAAAATATTTTCATATCAATGCTCGGGGAGATGTAGAACCATGTGTCTTTTGTCATTTTGCCTCTGACAATATCAAAGAGAAGCCTCTTGCCGAGGCGCTCAATTCTCCACTGTTTCGGGAAATCCGATCCCGTCAGCCTTTCTCAGAGAACTACTTTCGTCCCTGTCTTCTGATCGACCACCCTCAACAGGGAAGAGAGTTTGCACTTCGGCATGCGAAGTATTTTACCCATGAAGGTGCAGAGCAGTTTTTTACGGATTTTGCGCAGGCTCTCGATGGATATGCCGAAGCTTATGAAGAGATTGCCGAAGCGGCCTGGAAGGAGAAAAATGAGAATTCAACCACTCAGCCCCTTTCAGCAAAGAAAAAGGTTGCAGGTAACCCTGGTTGTTGAACGGTATAGTTTTTGAGGGGTGGGGATTTCATGCAACAACGAGGTAAACATGGATGAAGGTCACCTTTCCCCATCTGGGCTCGATGCATATTTTCTGCAAGGCCATTGCAGAGACTGCTGGCATTCCCTACATTGTCCCTCCTGAAACCAGCCGAAAAACCCTGACCCTTGGCGTCCTCCACTCCAATGAGAGCATCTGTCTTCCCTTTAAAATCATCCTGGGAAATTTCATCGAGGCCCTTCAGATGGGAGCGGATACGATTGTGATGGTGGGCAGTGGCCCTCCCTGTCGTCTGGGACTTTATGACCTTGTTCAGAGAGTGATCCTTGAAGAGATGGGCCTACATTATCGATGGCTGACCATTCCACCTCGATTGACCTGGCAAGCCATTTGGAAAAATCATGAAGAGACCAAAGAATTAAGAAAAGAGTTGAGCGCAAAGAATATTCTCCTCTTTCCATACGGCCTCTGGATGGGATGGAAGAAGATGATAGCCTGCGAGACGTTGGAGCAATTGGCCATGAAGGTCAGACCGATGGAGTCCGAGAAAGGAGAGACCCAGAGGCGATTGAAGAAGGCCCTCTCCTGGGTGGATGAGGCCAAAACGCCAAGAGCCGTCGAAGAAGCGATTCGAAAGGGAGAATCCCTTCTCCAAGATATGAAGCAAGATCACTCCCGCATTCCATTTAAAGTGGCCATCGTGGGGGAACTTTACACGGTGATGGACCCTCATATCAATCGAGGTGTGGAGCAGAAGTTGGGAGAATTGGGAGTCGAAGTGACGCGGACATCTTGGTTCTCCACTCATATTTTAAGGACCCTCCGAAAAAATAAAGCGGATCAAGCCTCTGAAAGGGTTCGTTTTTTTGAAGCCTCCAAGGCTTATCTGGGCTATGATGTGGGTGCGGAATGTAATGTTTCCATTGGTGAGGCGATCTGGAGATCCAAGGAGGGATATGATGGGGTCGTCCATCTGATGCCCTTTGCCTGTATGCCGGAGACCACGGCCTCTGGAATTTTGAACAAAGTAGGGAAGGATTGGGACATTCCCATCCTCACCCTCATTTTAGACGAGCAGGAAATCGAGGGTCGCATTCAGACGCTTCTTGAGGCTTTTGTGGAGATGTTGGAATGGAAGAGAAGGGCTGCTTAGGCATTCCCAGAGCCTTGATGTTTTATCGTTATTTTCCCTTCTGGCGTACCTTTTTTGAAAGGTTGGGATGGAAGGTGGTGGTTTCCGATGGGACGATCCGGAGGGAGAAGATTGTTTTTTTTGAGGATAGTTGCCTTCCGATGAAACTGCTGGTCACCCATGCCGTGCAATTGAGAGAAAAAGTGGATCATCTTTTTATCCCTCGATTGGTCAGTATTCATCGGACCTATATCATGTGCCCCAAGTTTCGCGGAGCTCCGGATGTCGTGCGTCTTGCCACGGAAGGAAAGGTTTCTGTCATTGATGAGACCATCGATCTCCGAAAAGGGGGCCTTTCCCTTCTCCAATCCTTTCTTAAAATTGGAGAGAAGCTGGGGTCAACGAGGCAGGAGGGTAAGAAGGCCTTTCGAGAGGCGGAGCATTCTTTCAATGGATTTCAAAGAGGGTGGGTGGATCGAATCAACCAACTTCCCACCAGGCACCTCTTTGAAATGGATATCCCAATTCCTGCACAACGCAGCAGGCAGGGCTGCCCCGAACCTTACATGGTTCAAGGCGCCACCTCGTCCGTCGAAGTTGGAGGGAAAGAGATTGGGGCTCCGTTGCATGTCGCCCTCATTGGTCATCCATACAATCTCTTTGACGCCGATATCAACAAGGATATTCTTAGCTTGGCAAAAAATCTGGGGATGAAGATCCTCACCTCTGATCTCCTTACTGAAAAGGAGATTGACCAAGAACTTTCGGACCTTTCCAAAGAGATTTATTGGTCCTCCGGAAGAGAAATCGTAGGATCCCTATTTCACTTTCTATCCAGCGGAGTCGATGGGGTGGTCTTCCTGACTTCTTTTAAATGTGGCATTGATGCCCTTTTACAGGAATTCATTAAAAGGAGGTTAAAAGTTCGGGGCGGTTCATCCATCCCTCTTCTCATTCTCTCTTTTGATGAACATACCGGAAGGGAGGGGTTGACGACACGATTAGAGGCATTTAGAGATGTGATGGAAGAACAGAAGCGATTGCAAATTGCGAAATGCAAAAGGATGTAGCGTCGGTATTTACTGCCGACGAAAATTCAGTATTTCGCCCCCAGTAAATGGGGGCGCTACAAGTTCTGATTATGGCAAATTATTTAGGCATTGATGTCGGTTCCATCACCACCAAGTTAGTGATGCTGAGCGAAAGCGGCCAGGTTTTGGCCAAGACCTATCTCCGAAACAGCGGTCGGCCCATTGAGGCCATCCAGCAGGGGATGGAAGATATCCTGGCCCAATTGGGGAAAACCGTTCCGATTGATGGAGTTGCCACGACAGGTAGCGCGAGACATTTAGCGGCTTATTTGGTAGGGGCTGATCTCATTAAAAATGAGATCACGGCCCATGCCATTGCAGTGATTGACTTTCTCCCCGAAGCAAAGACGATCATCGAGATCGGTGGCCAGGATTCCAAGGTGATTGTTCTCAGAAACGGGGTCGTTGTTGACTTTGCGATGAATACGGTCTGCGCCGCAGGCACAGGCTCTTTTTTAGATCAACAAGCTGCCAGACTCGGAATCTCCATTGAAGCCTTTGGGGATCTCGCTCTCAAGGCCAATCACCCTGTCCGGATCGCAGGCCGATGCACGGTCTTTGCCGAGACAGACATGATTCATAAACAACAGATTGGGCATTCCGTGGAAGATATTGTCGCTGGTCTCTGTGACTCCCTGGTGAAGAATTATCTCAATAATGTCTGCCGAGGGAAAGAAGTTCTTTCTCCCATTGTTTTCCAAGGAGGCGTTGCGGCGAATCGAGGTATCCACAAAGCGCTCGAAAAAGAACTGGAGGCCTCTTTCATCATCCCGAAACATTTTGATGTCATGGGTGCTATCGGTGCTGCCAAATTGGTGAAGAGGGCTAGACCTTCCGAGACAAAATTTAGAGGATTTGATCTGCTGCGGAAATCCTGTTCCACACGGGGCTTTGAATGCGGTGAATGTGAAAATCAATGTGAAGTGATCGAGCTCCTGGTGGATCATCAAGTGGTGGCCTGCTGGGGCGATCTCTGCGAACGCTATCGCTATGCCCAGAAGGGCTGAAAGCAGATAGCAGAAGGAAGTGATGCGACCTCCTTTACGGAAAGGAGAGGACCGGCAGAAGATAAGAAAATAAAAATGTTGCCTTCTATGCGAGTTTCTTCATACTCTTCAAGACAAGTTTAGCTGCATTGATCCCGGAGATGATCACCATGGGTATCCCTCCACCCGGAAAGGTCCAGTGGCCTGCCTGATAAAGATTGGCAATGGGTGTTTTCTGGCCACGAATCCTTGACAATTCTTTTGCCGATAAGTACCAACCCATCGTAGCGCCGCGCTTGTTTAATGTCCTTCTCTCGTAGGTAAGAGGGGTTGAGGCATCACGAACAATGATATGACTGGATAGGGCAGGGATCACCCTTTCCGTGGTTTCAATGATTTTTTGGGCTATCTCTTCCTTTATCTCTGCATAATGGGGACTTTTATTGCTCCCATCTGCAAAGAGGTCGTAAGGGGCAAAGGCAGCGATAGCGACGGTATGCTTATCTATTGGGGCAAGCATTGGGTTCTTTATGCTATCCATACGAATCGCCATCTTCTCCTTTTGGATGTCAAATTCCTCTGCGTCTTTTTCCTCCCATGGGTTTTTACGAATGGTGGGGTAGTGGTGGACCAGAGCTCCATCAAAGCCCATCTGTGCCAGATCGAGATCTACACCTAAATAAAGGGTGAAGATCGGTGCTGAGATCTCTCTATTTTGGAGCTTCCTTACGAATCGATCAGGTAATAGATGATTACCTATTAGATATTGAAATGTTAAGTGACAATCCCCATTGGAGATGACATATCTGGATTGAATCTCCTCTCCTTCCTCAATCTGAACTCCTCGGACCTTCCCTTCCTCAATCGCGATCTTTTTTACAAGGGTATTAAAGAAAATCTCTCCACCATAAGCTTTATAATATCTGAGAAAAAGCTGAGGTAAGGCCCCTATCGCTTTGTCTTTGATGTAATAAAAGTTTCCCTTTATGGCCCACATGATTGGACCTGCACAGGTAAAGATAGAGGAACCCTTACGGGCACCAAAGGTGAGGAGGTATTTTAAGAGAGGGTCTTTGAAAAAAGAGTCCAGGACTTCTTGGCCCGTTTTGCCACGATACCGGAGTAGTTGAGGTGTCATGACAAATTTATATAATAACTGAAACTTCTCTTTGAGGCTGATGAGATCAAGAGATTTAATGGAAAGGCCCTCGATGTTCTTAACCAGCCTTTTCAATTCCTCTACATATGCGTGGATAGATAGCTTCTCCTTGGGAAAGAGATGGATTAAATCCTTTTCGAACTGATCAATATCAGTGGAGAGGGTGAGATGGAAATGAGGGGTAATGATTCGACGCTGGGGGTCCTGCGGACAAAATTCGAATTCAGGAGGAAGGCCTAAGGTCTGGAAAGCCTCTTCCATTTGGCTATTGGGACCGAATTCATTGAGGTAATGGACAGCAGGTGCGAAGGTAAACCCATTGCGCTTGAAATTCACACAATAACCACCAGGTTTTGAGGATTGCTCACAAATCAGTACCCTGAGCCCCTCCTTAGCCAGAAGAGTACCACAACTCAGTCCTCCCATCCCAGCCCCAATGACAATGACATCGTATCTTTTACCATTCATCATGCTTCTTCTTCAAAAACGTTAAAGGGATTGAAATCCCAATGAGAGGTGTATTATAACAAAAACGATTGCATCTGTCTTCCTTTTGTCATTATCAAAGGGTCTTTTTCTGTGAATATTCTTTTGATCAATCCTGCATCCTCGGGGACTCTGAAAGCGACAGGGGTTCTCTTTCCTCCTCTCGGTCTTCTCTCTATCGCGGGTTATGTGGAAAAGGAAGGCCATCAGGTCGTAATCGAAGACTTGGCTGTTCGAAAGAAGAGGGGGGAAATCGATTTCAAAAAATATGACGTTGTCGGTATCTCCACGGATACGACCCGCCATCGCCAGGCCCTTCAGTTAGCAAAGAAGGCAAAGGCAAGTGGTTGCACGGTAGTGATGGGGGGTCCCCATCCTGGTTATGTGGATGAAGAAATCCTTTTGACCAAAAAAGTTGATTTCATCGTCCATGGAGAAGGGGAGATCACCTTCTCCGAATTAATGACTGCCTTGGAGAAGAACGATGGGAAATTCCATTCCATCCAGGGAATCAGTTTTTTTTCAAATGGCAAAAAGTTGCGAACGGTTCCCAGGCCCTTCATCGAGGATCTTGACAGTCTTCCCTTTCCTGCCAGACATCTCATTCCTATGGACGATTACCGAAGGACGAAATTGGGAGACCGAGATATCACCCCTTTGGTTACCAGTCGCGGTTGTCCATATCAGTGTGCTTTCTGTGCTTCCTCTCATTTTTTTGGTACGAAAGTGAGGATGAGGAATGTTGCCTCTGTTTTAACCGAAATCGAAGAGATTTATCACCGATATCATTTTCATGCTGTCGCCTTTGTGGATGATACCTTTAACCTCTTTCCGGAGAGGGTCATTGAAATTTGCCATGGGATCCTTGGAAAGAAACTTGACCTCTGGTGGTGGTGCTTATCCAGGATCGACCTCTTGCTTCGCAATGAGGAAATGGTTAAAGAGATGGTCAGGGCAGGGGCCAAGTCGGTTTTCATTGGAGTGGAATCCTCCCATCCGAAAACCCTTGAAGAATTAAAGAAGGGGATTAATGTGGAAAACACGGTTCAAGCCGTAGACATGCTTAAACGGAATGGTCTCGAGATTCATGCTGCCTATATCATGGGTGGGATCCATGAAACGGTGGAGATGATTCATGAAACGATCCGTTTTGCTAAAAAACTCGATACCAATGTGGCTCAGTTTTCCATTCTCACCCCTTACCCAGGCACAGCCATCTATGAGCAGGTGAAGGACCGAATCTTCAAATGGAGAGCACCATGGTCCTTCTTCGATATGCAGCACTTGGTCTTTAAGCATGACCATCTCTCATTTATCCGAATGGAATGGCTTCTGCTCAAGGCGCACCTCCTCTATTACACCCGATCGAAAAAAGCGATCCAGGATATCTGGCATCATATTAAGAAACATCGTTTGGGCATTTGGACGCTCTTTCGTTTTCTGAGAGACCACTTTGGGGGATAATCCTATGGAAGAGCGTTACCCCCCATCGGTTCACCGATTTATTTACCTTTTTTTCTTCCAGTTCTGCTCGACTCTCATTCCACGACCAATTCAAAAATTCTTCAGTGTGGTCGTGGGAGATCTCTTTTACCTCCTGATGAGAAAGACGAGAGTCCATGTCCGAAAAAATATGGAAGGGGTAAGCAGAGGCAGATGGTCAAAAGAAAAAATTAGTACCTTAACACGGAAAACTTTTCAGAACTATGGCCAATACCTTTTGGATTATATGGTGATGCATCGCCTCCGCCCATCCAATAAAAACCAATGGGTTGAAGAAGAGGTGGGAGCGGATTATATGGCGGAAGCACTTCGGGCAGGAAAAGGAGCGATCTGTATCACGCCTCATCTTGGCAATTGGGAGATCGGGGGGCTGCTCCTCTCCTTCAGAGGGGGAGCGCTCAATGTTCTTACTCTCGATGAGAGAGATTTGGACATCCGATCCTATCGGGAGACAATGAGGAGAAGAAGAGGGATCAAAAATATATATATCAATCCGAAGGACGACTCACCCATGGCTATTTTGGATGCCGTCAAAGCCCTTCGGCGAAATGAAATCCTGGCCATGTTGGGAGATCGGATCGAGTCTCAGAAAACCATGGTTTTTGATTTCTTTGGAAGAAAGACGGCCTTTCCTGTCGGTGTCGCCATGCTCGCTTTGGCCACAGAAGCCCCTGTCCTCCCGGTCTTCGTGGTGATGGAAAGAAATTGGAAGTATAAAGGAATCATTGAGCCTCCCATCTACTTTCATCCCTCTTCGAGGGAAGATCGGGAAGCCATCATCCGAAGGGGGATGGAAAGATTGATTAAAAAATTTGAAGACTATATCGAAAAATACCCAGATCAATGGTATAATTTCTATTCTTATTGGAATGAATAGCAAAGGGTTCCAGGCGTCGAGGGTTCAAGTGGCCGAGTGAAACCAATAAATCTTGAACCCTCAAACCCTTCAATCCTGGGGTCCTTTTAATTTTTTTAATCAGAAGAGGAAAAGAATGGCTGAACCGAACCATGAACTGATTGACACCCTTAAACAACTCATCATTCAGAGATTAAAACTTACGGATATGACACCGGTGATGATTGAAACCGATGCTCCTCTCTTCGGCGAGGGCCTCGGGCTGGACTCCATCGACGCCCTTGAACTTGTTCTGGGTTTGGAGAAAGAGTTTGGAGTCATCATTCCTGATGCAGAGGTGGGGAAAAAAGTCTTTCAGTCCGTGAGAACCATAGCCCAATATATTTTAGACCAACAGGAAACAACATGAAGGCATCCAAAGGAAAAACAGCTTTTTGTTTTCCTGGACAACTTCAAGAAAAACCCATCTTTGGGAATTCTCATCCCCTGAGGGAAGATTGCCATTTTAAAGAATTGTTGAACAGGGCTTCCAGCCGGACGAAATTCGACCTCCTCAACTTTTCATTCGGGGGAGATGAAAAAGAGGAGGATTTTAGTCTAAAGCTTCAGATTTCGGCCTACTTCCTCTCCATGGTTCACTTCTATCGTCTTCGAGCCGCGGGATGGATTCCGAATATTTTTGCTGAGCACAGTATGGGAATTTATGCCGCCCTGGCTGCCTCAGAGGCTATCTGTTTTGAAGAAGGCCTCTTCATCACCGAGGAGATCGGCAAACTCCTAAAGAGAGAAGGAGGCATTCACCCGGGAGGCATGGCCAGCATCATCGGTCTTCCCTTAGAGGAGATCCAAAAAATCTGTCAAGATCTCAATGGTTTTCAACTGGCCATTGCCAACTATAACGGTTCGATGCATTTTGTCCTTTCCGGGGAAGAGGAAGGAGTGGAAAAAGCGATTTCTCTTGCCCTTTCCAGGAAGGCACTTTCCGCCACCCGACTGGCTTTCAAGACCGCCCTTCATTCCCCCTTGCTTTATTCTTTAAGGGAAGAGATCGTCGAAATCCTAAAAGACATTAAGGTTCAGATTCCTAAGGTTCCCATCCTCAATCATTGGACAATCAAACCTTTGAAGAGAGAAGAGATCAAAGATTTTCTTTCCCAAGAGATTGGACGACCTGTCTATTGGATTCGATGCGTTGAGACATTGCTTCAGGAAGGGGTTACTCAATTCATTGAATTGGGACATGAAGCAACACTGACGAAATTGATGCGATGGGTTGATCGTGAGGCAGAGGCCTTCTCTGCTGGGGATCGCCTCGATCTTTCACTTTGTCATTCTGAACTTGTTTCAGAATCTAAGGGAAATTCATGAGATACCACGAGACCTCCCTTCAGGTCCGATTTTATGAAGTGGATGCTTATGGAATGGTTTGGCATGGTCACTATGCAGGCTGGTTTGAGACGGGACGCAATGACCTGACCCAGCGATTCCAGATGGGTCCGCTGCAGCTTAAGGAGATAGATCTTTTAGCACCGGTGGTGGAATTAAACTGTCAGTTCAAACTTCCAGCCACCTTTGGCGATTCCCTCATCATCCAGACCACGATGGAGAGAACCGAGGTGGCGAAACTGATCTTTCACTATCGGGCTCTCCATCAAGAAAATCAAAAGCTTCTCGCCACAGGCTCCACCACGCATGTTCTCACCGATCTGAAAGGGAATCTTTTTTACCGGGTTCCTCCAGAGGTGCTTGAAAAAGTGGAAGCGATGCAGAAGTATTTGGAAGTGTAATCCACCCCCACCCACCCCTCCCCCCTCGAGGAGGAGGGTGAGGGAGGGGGGGGAATAAAAATTCTTATGAAGGTTCTTCTCATTGATCCTCCTCACCAACTCTTTCCAGGACTTCGGATGTGGACTCCCTCTTTTGGCCTTCTTCAGTTGGGAGCCTATCTCGAACGAGAAGGGATCGAAGTTCAAATGGTTGATGCCACGGCTCTCCCGACTTCATGGAGAGACCTCAGGGATAGGGTCTCCACATCGAAGGCGGAGGTCATCGGTATCACTTGTTCAGCCACCTGTCTCTCGACGGAAGCCATTCAAGCCATTCATCTCTGCAAAAAACTTTTGCCCAATTCCATCATTGTAGCCGGTGGAAGCCACTTCTCCTTGATGGCTGAAACCATCCTCCGGGAAATAAAGGAATTGGATTATATCATCATGGGCGAAGGGGAAATCACCTTCTCTCAGTTCCTGCAGGACTTATCCAGAGGTGGAACAGGGAGAGGCGTTAAAAACATTGCCTATCGTGAGAATGGGAAAGTCATGTTTAATGAAAGGCAACCTTTTCTGCCTAATTTAGATTCACTTCCTCTTCCAGCCTACCATCTCATCGATATGGAGAGTCAAGCTTATTACTGGCATGGAATGGGAAGAAGGGCTTTTGGTCTCTCCACCAGTCGTGGCTGTGGAGATCGATGCGCTTACTGTTCTGAGACGAGATTCTGGGAAGGGGTCTGGAGGGGACGGAGTGGGGAAAAAATTATGGAGGAAATTTCCTATCTCCACCACCGATACGGGAAAACCCTCTTTGTCTTCAACGAGAACACCTTCAACTGGAGTCGGAAACGGGTGGAGGAGTTCCTTGATCAGTTGGGAAAGTCAGGCCTTCGCATCCATTTCTGGTTTCAATCCCGAATCAAGGATATTCTTCGAGATGAAGATCTCATTCCTGAAATGAGGCGTCTCGGTCTCTATGAAGTGATGTTGGGAATCGAAAGCATCCAGCCGGAGGTGCTCAGCCGATATGAAAAACAGCAATCCAGAGAGATGGCCCAGAAGGCGATGGATATTCTCAGAAAAAACAAGATCATGGTTATGGCCAACATCATGTTTGGAGATTGGAATGATTCCAGGGAGACGATCCGGGAGGTCTTCCAATTTATCAAGTTACAGAGCGACTTTTTGGTCCTCACCCTGACCACTCCTCTTCCTGGAACAAGATACTTTGAAGAGGCAGAACAATTGGGGAGGATCAGAGAGAGGGATTTGGGTAAATATGATTTCATGCATCCTGTGATGGACACAAAATTTTTATCGGCAGAGGAGGTTCATCATCTTCAACAGGCCTATCTTAAAAAATATTATACCCAGCCGAGGATCCTCTTGGGTGCTTTCTTTAACCCGAATCCTTTCAAACGGATGGCCTACCGGCTCATCCTCCGATATGTCTGGGAAAATGCGACGAAACGACCTTGGANNGTTCTTCTCATCTTTCCCCGGGAGAAAGGGATCAAATTTACGAATGACACACTTTATCCCTTCCCCATCTTAGGCCTCACCCTTCTTGCCTCTCTCTTTCCCAAAACCTATGAGGTCAAGGTCATTAATGAAGTGATTGAGAAGGTTGATTTTGATGCAGAGGTTGATTTGGTGGGGATTACCGGTCTGACCTGTGTGATCAAGCGAGCCTATGCGATTGCCGATCGATTTCGTGAGAGGGGAGCGAAGGTGATTTTAGGAGGGGTTCACCCGAGCCTTTTGCCCGAAGAGGCAAAAGAACATGCTGACTCTGTCTTTATTGGGGAGGCAGAAGGGATGCTCGGTAAAGTAATTACAGACTTTGAGGCCGGGAAACTCAAGCCATTTTATAAGAACCGAGAGTGGTCAGACTTAAAAGGGATGCCCCTTCCGAGAAGAGACCTGTTGAATAAACGTTATCGGCCTTTTTTCAAAGTGATCGAAACGACCCGGGGGTGTCCGAATCGATGCGAATTTTGCTCCGTTCCGATCATCAATGGAAAGCGCTATCGGGCCCGTCCCCTTAAAGAGATGGACCAGGAACTCTCCACGATCATCCGAAAGAAAGGAGAATATCTCTTTTTATCCGATGACAATGTGACGGCAAAAGAAGACTATGCCTTTGGCCTCTTCGAAATTTTTAAACGTCACGGGGTAAAGTGGATGGGATTCACGACCATCAAGATCGCCCTGAATGAAAAGCTTCTTGAAGCAGCGAGAGAGAGCGGTTGTGTCTCCCTCTTTATTGGATTTGAGTCTCTTCTCCAGGAGAATCTGGACAATGTTTCGAAACGATTTGTAAATGTCAAAGAATTATCAAATATGGTTAAGACCATTCAAAACCACCAGATCGGAATCCAAGGGGCCTTCATCTTTGGATTTGATGGAGACGACCCAAGCATCTTTAAGAAAACGGTCGAATTCGTCCAGAAGAACAACATTGATCTTCCCACTTTCTCTGTTCTCACACCCTTTCCAGGAACATCCCTCTTTAGCCGGCTGGAAAATGAGGGGAGGATCTTTGACCGTAACTGGTCCCATTACGACATGAGTCATGTGGTCTTCAAGCCGAAAAAGATGACCGTTCAGGAACTCCAGGAAGGATACCTCTGGGCGCAGAAATATATCTGTGCCCCTCGATCCATATTAAAACGGCTGTTCTGGGGTCCCAAGCACCACTTTTTTCATTTCTTGATGTCGAATTTTGTCCTGCGGGGCGCCCAGATGCAGGTGGTGCGAAGGATCAAGAAAGAAGAAATGCCCAAAATACCAATAACCAAATTACAATAATCAAATAATAACCAATTACCAAAACACCAATAACTTAATAAAGTCTTTGCTCTCATATGGTGATTGGTAATTGGAATTTATTTGGAGCTTAGAATTTGGTGATTGGAATTTTAATTATTATTTAACTACATTAGTACTATGAAAATACTTCTCATTTCCGTCAACCGTGAGAGGATGCCCTTTCCCGTTTTTCCTCTGGGGTTGGCTTACCTCGCGAGACCGTTGAGAGAAGAAGGCCATCAGATTGAGGTCGTGGATCTCTGTTTCTCTCAAGAGGTTTCCGTTGATCTTAACAACACCCTTCATCGATTTCAGCCAGACCTGATCGGCATCTCTTTGAGAAATCTTGATAATCTGACCTATCCCACCTCTGTCTCTTATCTCGAAGAGGTGGAAGAGGTCATTAAAATTTGTCGTCAATCCACCTCATCGCCATTGGTCATTGGAGGTTCGGGATATTCTTTAGCTCCGAAAGAACTTTTTCGACATTTAGATATCGATTTTGGGATTGTAGGAGAAGGGGAAGAAGTATTTCTGCAATTGGTGAGAGGTCTCGAAAGAGGTGATCCTATCTCCCCCTCTCCTTCTCTCCTCCTGAAAGAAAAACCTTTTCCCCATTTGATCAAAGGAGCACAGGCCTTTCCCATCCAAGGTCCTGATCGGGCCCTTTTCGCAACGCGTCGTTATTTAGAGGATGGGGGAATGGGAAATATTCAGACGAAGAGAGGCTGCCCCTTCTTCTGCATCTATTGCACTTATCCTTTATTGGAGGGGAAGAAGATAAGGACGAGAAAAACAGAGGAGGTGACAGAGGAAATCCGACAGCTTGTTGAGGAGGGAGTGGATTATATTTACTTCGTGGATGATATTTTTAATTATCCTCCTTCCTATGCCGAAGGGTTATGTCGCGAGATGGTTCGAAAAAAATTCGATGTCAAGTGGAGTGCTTTTGTCAACCCAAGTTTTTTAACTGAAGATCTTCTGAATTGGATGAAAGAGGCGGGATGTATGGGGATCGAATTTGGAACAGATTCAGGATCCCCGCGGATGATTGCAAATTATAAGAAGTCGTTTACCCCAGAAGATATTATCCGGTCGTCGCACATCTGTTCAAAACTGAATGTCAACTACTGTCACTATCTTCTCTTTGGGGGTCCAGGGGAAAATGAAGAAACGATCGAAGAATCTTTTCGATTGATGGATCAACTCGACCCTACAGCAGTTATTGCCATGTTGGGTATTCGAATCTATCCGGGAACGGAAATGGAGCGAATCTCCATTTCTCAGGGAGTGATCCATCAGGATACTCATCTCATCTATCCCTATTTTTATATCTCCCCAGCATTGGGAGGAAGATTGAGTGAAATGATTCAGGAGAAAGCCCTTGCAAGGAAACGATGGATTGTCCCTGGGTTGGAGATCAACATCACGCAGAATCTGATCGAGCAAATCCGGAGATTCCGAATTCGAGGACCCTTATGGGAATTGGTAGGAAGGATGAAGAGACCCAGGGTAAGACCCTTAGGCACATAAGATTCAATTGTCTCCCCTCAACCTCCCCTCTCCCCAGTGGGGAGAGGGATGGGGTGAGGGGGTTCTCCGTCAGAGGAGGGAGTTGAGAGATGATACTCAAAGATAAGGTGGCCATAGTCACCGGGGGAACCAAAGGGATCGGAAGGACGATCTGTCTTCTTTTGGCAGAGGAGGGGGCAAGAGTCGTTGCCAATTTTTCAAAGGATGTGGAGGCTGCAGAAATTTTGATGAGCGAAGCCAAATCAAAAAGGCTGAGCATCAGTCTATATAGAGCCGATGTCACACAGTTCACTCAAGCGAAGGAAATGGTGGAAGAGACTTTCGGCCAATATGGAAAGATTGATATCCTGGTGAATAATGTGGGCCTGGTCCGGGATAATTTTCTTATGTTGATGAGTGATGAGGATTGGGATTCCCTCATCAAAACAAATCTCAATAGTCTCTTCTACTGTTGTAAGACAGTGATTCGAAAGATGATCCCTCAGAAAAAAGGGAAGATCATCAATATCTCCTCCATCAGCGGTATTTTGGGAACCTCTGGCCAGACCAATTATGCGGCGACCAAAGGAGGAGTGATCAGCTTCACGAAATCCCTTGCCCGGGAATTAGGTCCCTTCAATATTCATGTCAATGCCGTGGCTCCGGGCCTGATTGAATCAGAGGTGGTTTCCAAAATGTCTAAAGAGAAAGTGGAAGCCATTATCAAATCCTCCAGTCTTGGAAGGCTTGGAAAACCCGAGGAAGTCGCCCAGGCTGTCCTCTTTCTGGCATCAGAACGTTCAGACTACATCACCGGTCAAACCATTGTCGTCGACGGAGGGATCGTCTGAATAGGGGTCACATCTTAAATATTAAATATTTGTCTCGATCTATTAATATTGGAGATGAATTCCTATTTCGTGCGATCGAATAAGACCTTCAATTTGAACCCGCCCCCAAATCCTTGGCCGTTCTCAGGATTTTTTTGTTAGCAGTTTTATAATTTTGTACGAATGAGTTTGCTCAAGAGAATATCTTCGACATTTTGTCTTGAATCCATCACAGATAAAACATAAACGGCTTTCTCTGATATCCTGTAGATGATTCTCCGCGGGGGAATCATTAATTCGCGGTATAGAATAATTCCCTGATCTTGAAGTTCTGGTACGATCCTGCCTCTATCAGGAAAAGTATAAAAGCTTGATGTTTTTTGCTTAATTTTTTTGAATATTTCAAAAGCATTGGAAGGACTGTCTGCGGTAATATATTCAACAATATCCACGAGGTCTTTCTCTGATGTCTCCGACCATATCACATCATATATTTTTTTCATTTCATTTTTTCTTTCAGGACATTCTCGATATTTGTAGACACTTCTTCTTGCGTTTTTGACTTTCCGCTCTTAATATCCTTTTCTCCGATGGAGATCAGTTTCAATAGACCAATGGCATTTCGCATGTTCTCATAACTTTCTGGATCCTGCAGTACAGCCCTGGGTTCTCCATTTTGGGTAATGACAACAGGTCGATGGGTCTCGTTTATTTGTCTGAGTAGATCAGAGGCTCTTGCTTTGAGGTAGGTAACCGGTTTGATGTCTTTTGAAATATTCATTTTTTTCACCTCCAGTCTTTATATAGTACCATATTAAGACCGGTTGTCAAAATCTATGATATCTGACCGTCGATCACTTTTGAAAACAGATGGACAGGTTGGAAAAGCTTTAGAGCGGAAACCTTAATATGATTAAATAGATGAGTTGAAAAACTATTCAAAAGTTAATTTTACCTGATCAGGATTGTGACCTTACCTTAAAAGACCGCATTCTTAAAGCTTTGAAAGCCTGTTCATCTGTTTAAGCCACTCTCTTCGATGACAACGGAAGATCATTTATCATTTAGATTGCTTATTTAGATGAAAGTGATCGACGGTCAGCTATAATATTGGGGACGGGTTCCTATTTCGGGCCATCTAAAAAAATTAAATTTGAACCCGTCCCCAATTCCTCTCACTTAACTGGTCAGGGCAGCTTATATTGAATTTTTGATTTCAGATAACTCTGACCGATTCCTTCAATGGCTGGACGTAATGAATTTCTTGTAAATTCAACACTGCCCTGAATCCCGGCGCATTTCCCTGTGCCGCCAATAAAAGTAGCAGTCCCCTTTCCAATATCTCCTGATTTGCCTGCAGCTGTTGTAGTAAAAAACACCTTGTCTCCGTTTAGTAAATTAAAAACCCCATAAGCTTTATCATCATTATAAACTCCTTTTTCGATTGTCATTCCACCGAGAGCACGGACCGTGGCTCCATGAAATAGACCTTCTCCTGTTTCACTGATGGTCACACCGAAAGCTTCATAAGTCATGTGAACCCGCCCCTCTCCTAAGGGGATGGCTTTTAATGTAACGTAATAGGATGTAGTGGTTGATTCGGTCCCTTCTTTGGGCGTTTGTGCCAGGGCATCTAATCCAAAGGTAGCTGATAAGACTAAGCTCATTACTAAAATCAAAATTAGTTTTTTCATAGTGTCCTCCTTTTTTGATTTTTAAATTGTGTTGAGGCCTCTAAAAAGGGATCATCTTTTTAGAGGCCTTACCTTTGAAATCTTAAGGGGTCTCCTATTCATAATCACCTCCTGAA
>DCVM01000097.1 GCA_002327985.1 Syntrophaceae bacterium UBA2188
AATCATGGGGGTCCGTGAAATTAATTTTTTATTTTCTTGGCTGAAAAAACAATCTTTTAGGTATAATGAGAATGACATGAAAAAAACAGTCTGCCTGGTCAGTCTGGGGTGTCCCAAAAATTTAGTCGATTCCGAAGTCATCCTCGGTCTTCTTTCAAAAGAGGGTTATGCCCTAACCACCGACCCTTTAAGCGCTGAGATACTCATCGTCAACACCTGCTCTTTTATAGAAGAGGCGACGAAGGAGGCCGTCGAGAGTATCCTACAATTCTCACGTTTTAAAAAAGAAGGTTGTTGTCGCCTTCTCATCGTTTCTGGATGTCTCCCCCAACGATACGGGAAAGTTCTGGAAAAGGAATTACCGGAGGTAGACCTCTTTGTTGGGACTGGAGACTTTCAAAACCTTCCTGAACTTTTGAAACAGAAACCAAAGAGAAAGAGTTATCTCTCCAAACCTACTTTTCTCTACGATGAAAATACACCTCGAATCCTCTCTACCCCTCCTTTCATTGCCTACCTGAAGATTGCAGAAGGTTGTTCCAATGCCTGTACCTTCTGCACCGTCCCGAAGATCAGGGGTCGTTACCGAAGTCGAAAACTTCAATCCATCCTAAAAGAAGCTCAACGGCTTGCCAATCAGGGGGTTCAGGAACTCATCCTGATTGCCCAGGACACCACCGCTTATGGAAAAGACCTTCGAGATGGAACCCGTCTGGAAATTCTTTTGAAAAATCTGGTCAACGTCAAAGGGCTTCGCTGGATACGAATCCTCTATTCCTACCCTAAGATGGATCATTTCACTGACGGGCTTCTTGAACTGATGGCTCAGGAGAAAAAGATTTGCCCTTATCTTGATCTTCCCATCCAGCACATTGATGATGAAATGCTTAAACGGATGGGACGAAGAGTGAGGAGCCATGAAATTCGGAGTCTTTTAAAAAAGATCAGGGTTTTTCTGCCTGACATCAGTCTACGGACCTCCTTGATCGTGGGTTTTCCCGGGGAAAGGGAAACCCAATTCAAAGCACTCGTTGAGTTTGTAAAAGAGATGGAGTTCGATCACCTAGGCGCCTTTAAATATTCTCCAGAAGAGGGGACACCCGCCTCCCGGTTTCCTCATCCTACTCCCGAGGGTGTGAAGGAGGAGCGTCTCACGACCCTGATGGAAATTCAGAAAAAGATTTCTTTGAAAAAATATCAAAAATTGGTAGGCCAAAGAAAGATGGTTCTAGTAGAAGGTCCCCAACCTAAAAGAGGGGTTTTGCGAGGGAGGCTTTCAACCCAGGCCCCTGAGATCGATGGCTTCGTCTTCTTGAACGGAAAAGCTCGGCCTGGGGACTGGGTAGAAGCCCGAGTGACCCAAGCCCTTCCCTATGACCTCATCGCCCAGATTGAAAGAGTCCTTCCCTGACCTCTCAAAGCGCCTTTTCCCTTGACGGATATTTGAAAATGGGTTAGGTTGAGAAGTCTTAATTTTATCTTAAATCTTAATGAGATGAATACTCTATGCGAGGTGACCATTCGGGGCAGAATGAATGGATGAAACAAGTGAACTGACCCAGCAGAGGATCAAAAAACTGGGGATATTGCGGAAGGAGGGGATCGATCCCTACCCGAACGATTTCAGGGTCACTCATACCTCCAGAGATCTCCACGAAACCTTTGGCCCCCTATCGGATGAGGCATTGAAATCGGTTGAAGAAACTTTCTGCCTGGCAGGTCGAATCATGGCAATCCGAGACTTCGGTAAAGCCAGTTTCATCCAAATCCAAGATCGAAAGGGAAGAATCCAGGCTTACCTCCAACGGGATATCGTCGGTGAAGCTGCCTTTCAACTCTTTAAGACATTCGATATCGGGGATTTCATTGGATTAGAGGGCAAAATCTTTCGAACGAAGACCCATGAAATGACCCTACAGGCCAAGAACTTTCGGCTTCTCGTAAAGTCCCTTCGCCCCCTTCCTGAAAAGTGGCACGGCCTCACAGACACTGAAGCCCGCTATCGTCAGCGCTATTTAGACCTCCTTGCGAATCCAAGGGTCAAGGAAATTTTTCTCACACGAATCAAGGCGATTCAAATGATCCGGGATTTTTTCACCCAACGGGATTTCATCGAGGTGGAGACTCCCATGCTTCACCCCATTCCCGGAGGAGCGACGGCCAAACCCTTCAGAACCCATCACAATGCCCTTGACATGGAACTCTATATGAGGGTAGCGCCGGAACTCTTCCTGAAACGCTTGGTGATCGGAGGGCTTGAAAGGATCTTTGAGATCAACCGCTGTTTTCGAAATGAAGGCATCTCCACCCAACACAATCCCGAATTCACCATGCTCGAGTTTTATCAGAGTTATGCCACCCATGAAGAGATGATGAAGACGACCGAGGAACTTCTCTGCTCCATGGTGAAAGAAATTCATGGCGGGTTCTCCCTAACGTATCAGGAAAAAGAACTCGATTTTACTCCCCCATGGAAAAGGATCGGCTTCAAAGAATCTCTTTTAGAATATGGAAAGGTGGAGCCGGCTGTCCTGAAAGATCCCTCCAAAGCGATTGAAGTCGCCAAGAAGCTTGGCCTCGAACTGAAAAAGGGAACCTCTCATGGCAGAGTTCTGGCGGATCTCTTCAAGGAAATGGTGGAGCCTCATCTTCTTCAACCGACCTTTGTGACTCATTACCCCACAGCGGTTTCCCCTCTCTCCCGCCGGAATGAGAGGGATCCCGAGGTGGTGGACCGATTTGAGCTCTTCATGGCCGGCCGGGAGATCGCCAATGGTTTCTCAGAACTAAATGACCCCGTCGATCAACGACAACGCTTTATCCAACAGTTAGAAGAAAAGGGCGATGAGGCCGATGCCTTGCTTACCCTCGATGAGGATTTTCTTCGGGCGATCGAATTCGGAATGCCTCCCACGGCTGGCGAAGGAATTGGAATCGATCGTTGGGTGATGATCCTGACGGATGCACCTTCCATCCGAGAGGTTATCTTCTTCCCTCTCCTCCGAATGGAGAAATAAGGTTCTATGAAGTACGAATGGTTTATCGGTCTGAGATATCTCAAGGCCAAAAGAAAACAGACCTTCATTTCCATCATTACCATCATTTCCATTGCCGGGGTCATGGTAGGAGTGATGACCTTGATCGTGGTGTTGGCCGTCATGAGCGGTTTTGAAAAAACCCTTAAGGAAAAAATTTTAGGCACTCAAGCTCACCTCGTTCTCCTCAAAGCGAGTCAAGAAGGCATGGATCACTACGAGGAGGTGGCGAACAAGGTTCAAGAGATCAAGGGCGTGGTCTCGGCCGCCCCTTTTATTTTTAATCAGGTGATGCTTTCTTCCGAGTCCAATGTCTCCGGTGTGGTGATCAAAGGCATTGATCCTGACCGAGTGGGAAAAGTGACCGAATGGGCCCACCATTTGAAAGCCGGTCGTCTTCAAGGATTGAAGGAAGCCGGAGAAAGTGAAACACCAGGCATCATCCTTGGAGTGGAATTGGCCAAGCATCTCGGGGCATCGCTCAACGATGCGATTCAGGTGATCTCTCCACTGGGCACCATGACGCCCATGGGAATGATGCCCAAGATGAAGCGGTTTCATGTGGTGGGGATTTTTTATTCCGGAATGTATGAGTATGATAACACCATGGCTTATGTTTCTCTCGAAAGCGCTCAGAAATTCTTCGGCATGGGCGATCGGGTCACAGGGATTGAGATCAAGACCAACAATATCTATAACGTGAAAGAAATCGGGAAAGAGATTCGCCAAAGGATGGGATTTCCCTTTTGGACGAAAGATTGGATGGAGATGAATCGAAATCTCTTCGCTGCCCTGAAGTTGGAGAAGGTCGCTATGTTTATCATCCTCGTCTTGATTGTTTTGGTGGCTGCCTTCAACATCATCTCCACCCTCATCATGGTGGTCATGGAGAAGCATAAGGATATTGCTATTCTCAAATCCATGGGCGCCCCTTCCAAAGGGATCTTAAAGATCTTTGTCATCGAGGGCGGGGTGATTGGGGTGGTGGGAACGGTCTTCGGGACGATTCTCGGTCTGGGGGCAGCTTTCAATCTGGAGAAAATCACCGGGTTTGTTGAAAATCTCTTTGGATTCAAAATCCTTTCGAGCGATGTCTATTATATTGATAAACTCCCTTCCCAGGTCAACCCTCTTGATATCGGGCTGATCGTGATGACCGCCATCCTCATCAGTCTTCTGGCCACCCTTTATCCGTCCTGGAGGGCATCGAAACTCGATCCGGCTGAGGCACTGCGCTATGAATAAGGGGAAGGGCTCCCTCAAAGAAGCCGCTCAAAAAGCACTCTCCCGGGGGGAGTGGAGAAAGGCCCTCGAGTGCTTTCAGCATCATTGTGCTCAGGAACCTGAGGATCTTCGATCCCGGTTGAAGGTGGCTGAATTGTTGGAACGGTTAGGTCAAAAGAAAGAGGCGGTCCAAGGGTATCGAAAGGTCGCTGAGGCCTATGCCCAGGATGGCTTTCTGCTTCAAGCCATTTCCATCAATAAGATGGTCTTAAGGATTGATCCATTGGCCAAAGAGGTCAATGACCGGCTGGCACAACTTTATGCGGAGAGAGCCAACGAGATGAAACCTATCCGTCCTTTCCCCCGCATCCCTCTTTTTTCAGACCTTAACGAACAGGAGCTTCAGGCATTGCTCCCCCATCTCCAAAGCAAAACCTTTCCGAAGGGCTCCTGTATCTGCCGAGAAGGAGAAAGAGGAGACTCCCTCTTTGTCATCACTCGAGGCGAGGTAGCCATTATCAGGCAGGCACCAAAAGGGGAGGAGGTCTGGATCCGTAACCTCAAAGATGGGGATTTATTCGGGGAGTTCGGTTACTTTGTTGACCAAAAAAGGCATGCCACGGTCAAGGCGATCACAGAATGTGAGGTCTTGGAAATTTACAGGACTGAACTAAACGAGATCATGCAGATCCATCCGAGGTTGAACGAGGTGCTCCAGAACCTTTTTAAAGAACGTATTTTAGATAACTTCCTCGCCCTTTCCCCTTTGTTCTCATCCCTCAACCCCGGCGAGAGAGGGGAGACCCTCAAATGGTTCCATCTTCGTAAGATTCCTGAAGGAACCCTCCTCTTCAAGGGAGGGGACCCTCCCACCTCCCTCTATATGGTGAGAAGCGGAGAGGTGGAGATCTTCACTCAAAACCGGCTCGGTAAAAAAGTGCGATTGGGGCTTCTGGAAAGTGGAAATTTATTCGGTGAGATCGGGCTTCTCTTTGATAAGCCCCGGATGGCGAATGCAAGAACCACTCGCCCTACCGAATTGCTCGAAATGACCCAGGGAGATTTGAAGGCTTGCCTCCTGGAATTTCCTCAACTTCAGACAAGACTCAAAGAGATTTCTCTCAAACGCCTTTCTCGGATGAAAGAACTTCTGTCTCAGGAGACCATTCAAAAGGCCAAGGAGGCAATGGTTTGAATCCGTTGATTCAGGTCCAACAACTTTTCAAATCCTACGGAAACGGATCCAAACGGGTGGAGGTCCTCAGGGGAGTGGATCTCACGTTCTCGCAGGGGGAGAAGGCTGCCATTGTCGGTGCCTCGGGCGTAGGGAAGACCACCCTTCTCCATATCTTGGGCACACTCGATCGTCCAACAGCCGGAAAAGTTCTCTATGAAGGGAAAGACATTTACACCCTGAATGAACGGGACCTCGCCTTTTTTCGAAATCGTGAGATCGGGTTTGTCTTTCAATTCCATCATCTGCTCCCTGAATTCAATGCCCTGGAAAATACGATGATGCCTGGCCTGATCCAAGGAATCCCAACAAAGGAAGCCACTTCCCGCGCAGAGGCGATCCTCACTTTAGTGGGTCTCAAAGAACGCCTTTCTCATAAACCCGGAGAGCTTTCCGGCGGGGAACAGCAACGGGTGGCAGTGGCAAGGGCTTTGGTATTAGAACCAAAAGTCCTGCTGGCGGATGAACCCACGGGGAACCTGGATACCAAGACAGGGGAGTCGGTCTTCGATCTTCTCCAAGAATTGAATCAGATCAAAGGGGTCACCCTGATCGTCGTGACCCACAACTTAAAATTGGCTGAAAAACTATCCCGCCAGATCCAACTTATTGATGGAAGAGCATTGGGATAGACAATGTTCCCTTTACAAAAAAATTAAGATTTGATATTAAAATGAAAATTTTCTCATTTCCAACCGCTTTCATCCAAACATGGGAGCGCTGGATCCGTATCTGAGTCCAAAGTATGGGAAGGAACTTAAACATGATCCTGAAACCAATCGGGGCAGTCCTCCTCATCTTTTCTCTCCTCGTCGGGAGTGGCGCTGGAGCTGAAGAAAATATTTATAAAATCATGGTCCTTGGAAATGTGAAGGTCGAGGAAGGAGTCATCCGGGGAGCGGTCAAGAGTCGGGAAGGAGGGCCCTTTTCAGTCGAAAGGGTCCGTGAGGATCTCCGATCCATTTTCGACCTGGGTTACTTCACCGATGTCCAGGTGGATATCAAATCCGTTCCGCAGGGCAAAGAAGTGATCTTCATTGTGGTGGAAAAACCTTCCCTCAAAGAAGTTTTGATCAAGGGAAATCAAAAGGTGAAGCTGGATGATATTAAAGAGAAGATGACGCTCAAGCTCCGTTCCATCCTCAACCTCGAAAAGGTGAAAGAGGATGCCGAACAGATCCGGAAGCTCTATTTTTCTAAGGGGTATTATGGGGTCAAGGTCGAATATAAGGTCGACTATTTGGAAACCAATGAGGCCATAATCACGTTTGAGATCTCTGAAGGCCCGAAGGGTCATATCCAGAAGATTGTCTTTAAGGGGAACAAGAATATCAAAACCTCCCAATTGAAGAAACTGATGACCACCAAGCAGTGGAACATCTTCTCCATCATCACTCAGACGGGGACCTTAGACGAAGATACCTTGAAAAATGACCTGAAACTGGTGACCGCCTACTACATCGATCAGGGTTATATCGAAGCGAAGCTCTCCGAGCCTAAGTTTGATCTTTCCAACCCCAAAAAGATTCGGATCGAGGTGGAGGTGGAAGAAGGGCCTCAATTTCGTCTGGGAGATATCGACATCAAGGGAGATTTCCTCACAACCAAAGAGGACCTGTTCAAGGTGCTTGCCTTGAAGCGAAACGATGTTTATAGCAACACGGCCATTCGAAAGGATGTCAATGCCCTCACGGAAAAGTATGCCAACCAGGGCTATGCCCATGTTGAGGTCAATCCCGAAACCACGATCGATTATAAAAATAAGACCGTTCACCTTACCTTTGAAATTGAAAAGAAAAAACGGGTCTCCTACGAAAAGATTCAAGTGGTTGGAAACACGAAAACCCGTGACAAGGTGATCCGCAGGGAACTCCAGATCGCAGAGGGAGAACTTTACAGCGCCACCCAAATGAATAAGAGTCGGGACCGGCTGAAAAGGACAGGGTTCTTCAAGGAGGTGGACTTCACCACCAGCCGCGGAAGCACCGAAGAAAAAATCAATCTCGACATCAAAGTGGAGGAGGCTCCGACAGGCTCCCTCAGTTTTGGAATTGGGTATAGCTCCGTCGAGAACGTGGTGGGCACAGCCTCCCTCTCTGACCGCAATCTTTTTGGTCTGGCTTACCATGGATCGTTGAGGGTCGCCCTGGGGTTGGAGACCCAAAATTTTAGATTGGGCTTCACGGACCCCTATTTTTTAGGATATCCCTTTTCGGCGGGGATTGACCTCTATCATGAAAAGATAGAGTTTCTAGATACCTATTCCTATAAAATTACAGGAGGCGCTATCCGTGTTGGAAAGGAATTGACCGAGAAGTTGCGTCTTGATGCCATGTATAAATTGGAGACCATCAATGTTTATGATGTCTCCCCTGCCGCTTCTACCTATGTGAAAGAACAGAGGGGAAAGGCGACAACAAGCGCCATTTCTATTTCTCCCTCGATTGACACGCGTGACGACTACTTTACCCCCCGGCGGGGAGGCAAACATAGTCTTTTCATCCAAAATGCAGGAGGGATTTTAGGGGGGGATAACTACTTTGTCAAGGCGGCGGGGGAGACCAGTTGGTTTTTCCCAATGCCTTTGAATACAACCCTCAATCTTCGCACCAAGGTCGGGATGATCGAACCTTACGGCGGGAAAGAAGTGCCCATCTATGAAAAATTTTATGTGGGGGGCATCACTACGGTCCGAGGGTTTGAATACGGAATGGCGGGACCTGTGGACATCAATGATCAGCCCATTGGTGCGAAGAAAATGGTGGTCTTTAATGCTGAACTAATCTTTCCTTTGGCGCGTGAGATTGGTTTGAGAGGTGCTTTGTTTTTCGACATGGGCAAGGGATTTGATAAGTGGAGTCAGGTCACTCCGTTGAAATTCGGAGCGGGGCCCGGAGTCCGATGGTTCTCTCCATTCGGGCCCATCCATGTCGATATTGGATTTAACCTCAACCCCAAGAAGGGAGAGAAAAGGACGGTGATCGACTTTACAGCAGGAACCGTTTTTTAAAAATGGATGGTGGGTTAGACTTCATCGAGAGGAGAAAGAAGATGGTCGGGAAAAAGTTAGGTGTCGTGATAGGGATCATTCTATTGGGATGGTTTGGATCGGTGTGGGCGGCCGATTTAAAGATTGCTTATGTCGATATCCAGAAGGCGGTCAATGAATGCAATGCCGGCAAGGAGGCTAAAAAAACCATTATGAAGGAAGTGGAGAAGGTTCAACGTCAATTAGCGGAGAAACAGAAAGAGCTTCAAACCATGAAAGAATCCTATGAGAAGCAGACCCTCATGCTCACCCCCGATGCCCGGGCCGCTAAAGAGAAAGAGTTCCAAACCAAAATCAGGGAATTTCAGAGGTGGCAGGAGGATGCTCAGAATGAGGTCAATCAGAAACGCATTGAGATGGAACGAAACATCTCCATCGGCTTGGTCAAGGTCATTCAGAAAATAGGATCGGATGAAGGGTACACCCTTATTCTTGAAAAGAACGAAAATATCGTGCTTTTCGTCTCCAAATCTATTGACATCACCGATCGGGTGATCAAGGCGCATGATGGTCAGAAAAAATAACATTTCAGATTACAGATTGCAGATAGCAGATTGGAAAAATTCTAAATCCCACATCTGAAAATTAAAACCGGAATCCGTAAGGATGAGGCAACGAAGATGAAAAAGAAACTTAAGGAACTGGCCCAGTTAGTAGACGGGGCCGTGATCGGAGATGAAGAGATCGATATCTCCGGAGTGGCAGCCATTGAAGATGCCCGACCCGGAGAGATCACCTTTGTTGCCAATCCAAAGTACCTTCCGAAGCTCAGCCAAACCCAGGCCTCCGCCGTCATCGTCTCAAAAGAAGTCACCCAGGGGGATAAACCTCTTCTTTGCGTCACCCACCCTTACCTCGCTTTTACCCAGATCCTCACCCTCTTTTCCCAAAAACCTTACCAACCGAAAGGGATCGATCCCAATACCTGGATCAGTCCCACCGCAACGTTAGGAAAAGACCTGACCCTTTATCCCTTTGTTTATATTGGAGACCGCTGTTCGATTGGGGATCGGGTCACCCTTTATCCTGGGGTCTATGTGGGTGAGGACTCCTCCATCGGGGAGGACTCGATCCTTTACCCCAATGTCTCCCTCTATTCAGGGACGGTCATTGGAAAACGGGTCTTCCTCCACAGCGGGGTGGTGGTCGGGAGCGACGGATTTGGATATGTGAAGGAAGGAAAGAAGAACGTTAAAATCCCTCAAGTCGGTCGGGTGGAAATTGAAGACGATGTCGAAATCGGCGCCAATACCACGGTTGACCGGGCAACCCTTGGCAAAACCATCATTCGGAAAGGAGTGAAAATCGATAACCTCGTTCAAGTGGCCCATAATGTCACCATTGGCGAAGATTCCATTATCGTTGCCCAGGTGGGGATTTCAGGTTCTACCAAGATCGGGACCAATGTCACCCTGGCCGGACAGGTGGGAGTGGTCGGCCACATCGAAATTGGAGATCATGTCATGGTGGGAGCTCAATCCGGCGTCACGCATGATCTCGCTCCAAACCAGGGATATATTGGAAGTCCTGCTTTGCCTCACCGTGAGTTTCTCCGGGCCATCACCCTCTTTCCAAAACTGCCAGAGATGAGAAAGACACTCATGGACATTGAGAAACGCTTAAAAAAGATCGAAGAGGGCCTCTCTTCGAGCGGGAAGGAGAAGTAGATGATAGAGATCAAAGAGATCATGCGCATCCTCCCCCATGCCTACCCCTTCTTGTTGGTGGATCGGATTATTGAAATGGATCCGGGAAAACGGATCGTGGGCATTAAAAACGTCACCTATAACGAACCTTTCTTCCCAGGCCATTTCCCAGGTCGTCCCATCATGCCGGGGGTGTTGATCGTCGAAGCCATGGCTCAAACAGCTGGGGTGCTCGCTTTCAAATCGATGCCTGTAGAGGAACAGGGGAAGCCGGTCTATTTCTTGGGGATTGATCAGGTCCGGTTCAGAAAACCCGTCATCCCGGGGGATCAACTTCGTCTTGAACTGGAAATCACCAAGCACCGTCAATCCATTTGGGGATTTAAGGGGAAGGCCCTGGTCGATGGAAAATTAGTGGCGGAGGCAGAACTCTTAGCCATGTTAGGAGATGAAAAATGATTCATCCTACTGCAATCATCGATCCGATGGCTGAAATCGGAGAAGGGGTTGACATTGGTCCCTATTCTGTCATTGAACAGGATGCTTCCATCGGTGAAGGGACAAAGATCGGGCCCCATGTGGTCATCCGAGAAGGAACCCGGATTGGGAAACGATGCCATATCTACCAATTCGCCTCCATCGGAGAAGCCCCCCAATTCTTGGGATACAAAGGGGAGAAGACTTTCCTGCAGATGGGCGATCACAATATCGTCCGGGAATTTACCACCCTTCATCGAGGCACGGTCAAAGGGGGTGGAAAGACCGTCATCGGAAATGAAAATTTCTTCATGGCCTATGCTCACGTAGCCCATGATTGTCAAATTGGAAATCAGGTCATCATGGCGAATGGAGCGACCTTAGCCGGACATATTATGATCGAAGATCACGCCGTCATTGGAGGACTCTCTGCCATCCATCAGTTTTGTCAAGTCGGGACGCATGCTTTCATTAGTGGCCTCACCGGAGTTTCCCTGGATATCCCCCCTTATATGTTGGCTTCCGGAAGTCGCGCCAAACTCTTCGGTCTCAATACGGTGGGGCTCAAACGCCACCGGTTTTCAGAAGAGACGTTGAAGGCTCTCAAGAAGGCCTACCGCATCATTTTCCGTTCCGGTCTGACTTTAGAGAAAGCGATGAAAAAGGTGGAGGAGGAAGAGATCTCCAAGACACCAGAGGTTCAACATCTCCTCCAGTTCATCCAACGTTCGAAGAGGGGGATCAGCCGTTAAGTGAAAAAAATCAAGGTCGGAGTCGTCGGCGTCGGTTACTTTGGCCAATTTCATGTCGAAAAATACGCTCACATCAAGGATGTGGAATTGGTCGGCGTGGTGGATGTCGATGCCCCCCGTGTCCGGGACATTGCAAGACGGTACCGAACCCAATCCTTCTCTCATCACGCAGACCTTTTCAACAGAGTCCAGGCGGTCAGCATTGCGGTTCCCACACCCTCTCATTATTTGATTGCAAAAGAATTTTTCCTACATGGGATTGACATCTTGTTGGAAAAACCGATCTCGACCACGGTTGAGGAGGCGGACGCATTGATTCAATTGGCCCACTCCAAGGGTTTGATCTTTCAAGTGGGCCATGTGGAACGATTCAATGGAGCCTTGTCCGGTTTGGAGGGAAAGATCCAACATCCCCGATTCATTGAATCCCATCGGTTGGGCCCTTTTCCAGGAAGGGGGGCCGACGTCGATGTCGTATTAGATTTAATGATCCACGATCTCGACATCCTATTCAGCCTTGTCCATTCAAAGGTGAAACGGTTTCAGGCGGTTGGCATGCCCCTCCTCACTCACACGTCGGACATGGCGAATGTCCACCTTGAATTTGAAAACGGATGCAGGGCAAATTTGACCGCCAGTCGAGTCTCCAATGAAAAGGTTCGAAAAACTCGGATCTTCCAGCCAGATGGAATCTTTTCCATCGACTACCTATTCCAAAAACTCTCCTTTTTTAAAAAAGCCGTTCCTCTCGGAAAGGAAGACCATCCTGAAATGGTTATGGAAGACATTCCGGTTCAGAAGATCGACCCCCTGGAAGCGGAAATTCACTCCTTTCTCCAGAGCGTAAGGAATCGAAGACCGGTGCGGGTTTCCGGGTCAGACGGAAAGCGGGCATTGGAGATGGCACTCCAGATCATCCAGAAGATGGATGACCTCAACAAAAAAAAGAAATAACGGGGCGACGGACCGGATGACATCGAAGAAGATCCTGCTGGTCGCTGGAGAAGTTTCAGGAGACCTCCATGGCTCTCACCTGTTGGAGGCCATTCAACGCATTGAACCAGACGTTCAATGTCGGGGTATCGGTGGAGAGAGTTTGGAAAAAAAGGGAATGAAGCTTCTCGTCCCGGCTCATTCTCTTTCTGTCGTCGGCATCACCGAAGTTTTGACGAAACTCCCCTCTATCTTAAAGGCACTCCAGCGACTAAAAAAATCTCTGGACGAGGAAAGACCGGATCTGGTCATCCTGATTGACTTTCCTGAATTTAATCTTCGGTTGGCCAAAATAGCCCATCGAAGGGGAATCCCCATCGTCTATTACATCAGCCCTCAAGTTTGGGCCTGGAGACCTCAACGGACGAAGGTGATTGCTCGACTGGTCAAAAAAATGATCGTCCTCTTCCCTTTTGAAGTTCCCCTCTATGAGGCCGCAGGAGTCGATGTGGAGTGGGTCGGTCATCCGCTTCTCGATATCGTGAAACCGAGGCTCTCCAAGGAAGGGGCCCTTCAACAATTTGGCCTGGATCCTAAACGAAGGACCATCGGTCTGCTTCCCGGAAGCCGAATGCATGAAGTCGAAAGACTCCTGCCTCCCCTCCTGGCCTCGGCTCACCTCTTACAACAAGAGGTTCCGGATCTTCAGTTCGTTCTCCCACTCGCCCCCGGTATTCCCAAGACGATGGTGTCGTCTTCGATGAAAAATATTTCTATCCCATTGAAAGTGGTGGAGGGGTCCACCTATGATGTAATGAACCTTTCCGAACTGCTGATCACCGCCTCGGGAACGGCCACCCTGGAAGGAGCCATTCTCGGAAAACCCATGATCATTATTTATCGAGTGTCTCTCCCCTCCTACTGGATCGGTAGGGCTTTGATTCGCGTGGATCACATCGGACTGGTCAATTTGGTGGCAGAGAAAGAGATCGCTCCAGAACTGATCCAGAAGGAGGTCCATCCCCGACGGATTGCTGACGAAGCCTTTCGACTCCTCAAGGATCCTCTCCTGAGTCGAAACATGGTGGAGTCCATGGGTGAAGTCCGCAAGAAACTCGGTGAGTCCGGAGCGGCCCAACGAGCGGCCCAGATCGTTGTTTCCTTGTTGCATGAGCAGAAAATATGATACCATAGTGAAGACGATCGCCAATGAGAATGAAATTCCAAATATCAAGCACCCATGACCAAATCCATTCCAATCTCAAATAACCAACGTAAACGATTAGGTCATGGGGATTGGGTTTGAATATGTCTCTATACCGCAGACTCCTCGAACTCGTTAAACCCTATTGGTTCAAGTTAGGCCTTGCCATGGTCTGCATGATCTTCGTTTCTCTCCTGACCGGCGCACAAGCATTGCTGGTTAAACCCGCTTTTGACGGGGTCTTCCTTAAAAAGGAGGGCATCCCGCCATTCATTAAGAATCTCATCATCCAGCTCCATCTGGGGGATCTCCTGCTCAAGAAAGATATGGAGATGCTCACCTTGCTCCCGATAGCCATCATTCTTCTCTTCTTTCTCAAAGGGATTTTCAACTACGGACAAGCCTATCTGATGAACTTTGTGGGGCTCAGGATCGTAGCGGATTTGAGGGAGAAACTTTACAATCATCTCCAGAATCTTTCCCTCTCCTTCTTTACGAAAACACCCACCGGGATCCTCATCTCTCGAATCACCAACGATGTGAATCTGATTCAGGGATCGGTCTCCAACGCCATCACCGGCCTGATCAAAGATATCTTCACTGTCCTCGCTCTGACAGGGGTTGTTTTTTATCGCAACTGGAGGCTGGCCCTCATCGCCTTCATCATTTTTCCATTGGCCATTTTCCCCATTAAAGAATTTGGAAAGAGGCTTCGGAAATTCAGTCGGAAGAGTCTCCAGCGAATGGGCTCCATTATGACCTTCCTCCATGAAACCATCTCGGGGAATCGAATTGTCAAAGCCTTCAATATGGAGGAATACGAAAAACGACGCTTCGCCGAAGAGAATGAGCGTTTTTTCAAAATTAATCTCAAACGAGTGAGGATCCGGGCCTTCTCCCACCCATTGATGGAATTGTTAGGGGGTATTGGAATCGCCGTCATCATCTGGGTGGGAGGGTATAGTGTCATGCGTGGGGAAATCACCCCGGGAACTTTCTTTTCTTTCATGACAGCCATTTTCATGCTCTACGCCCCCATTCGAGATCTGAACAAGTTGAATCTAGAGGTCCAAGAGGGCTTGGCTGCTGCAACGCGTGTCTATGAACTTCTGGATACGGTTTCCGATATCCGAGAAGAAGAAGGCGCCATGTCTCTTCCTTTCATCTCTCAAGGGATTGAGTTTCAAAAGGTATCCTTTAAATATGACGAAGAGATTGTACTCAGGGATATTGATCTCTGTGTGAAGGTAGGGGAAGTGATCGCTCTGGTGGGGATGAGCGGTGCGGGCAAGACTTCCTTGGTCAATCTGTTACCCCGTTTTTACGATGTGGAGAAAGGACAGATCCTCATTGATGGTCACGATATTCGAAGGGTGACCTTTCAATCCTTGAGAGATCAGATGGGTCTGGTCACTCAGCAAACCATCCTCTTTAACGATACGGTTCGAAATAATATCGCCTATGGAAACCTCAAATGCTCGGACCAACAGATCATCCAGGCCGCCCAGGCCGCCCAGGCCCATGACTTTATCCAGCGATTGCCCCAAGGATATGCAACGATCATCGGCGAGCAGGGGGTCAAACTTTCCGGAGGAGAACGCCAGCGCATCTCCATTGCCAGAGCCCTTTTAAAGAATGCCCCTATTTTGATTCTTGACGAAGCGACCTCTTCTTTGGATTCCGATTCTGAAACAGAAGTCCAAAAAGCTCTGGACGAATTGATGAAAGGGAGAACGGTCTTTGTCATTGCCCATCGGCTTTCAACCGTCCGAAATGCTCACCGGATTGTTGTTCTCTCCGAAGGCCAGATTGTGGAGGAGGGATCTCATGCGGAATTGATGGCCCTCAACGGGGAATATCGGCGGCTCTATGACCTGCAGTTCAAAGATGATGGAATGAGGGTTTTCAAAACATCTAAAGTAAAGGGGGTTTACTAAAGTCAAGGATTCAAGGAGTCTAGGGGTCAAGGGGTCTATTAAACCATTTGGAGCATCACCTCGAATCCCTGCCTGCCGGCAGGCAGGCTTGAACCCACGAACCCCTGAACCCTTTTTAAGAGAATGTTTCTCAAAACGTTAAAGAAGAAATTGGTGGAGTGGTTAGGACCCTGGGCGGCCTATTGGACCATCCGACTCTTAGCATGGACCATGACATTTGAAGAGATCCATCCAGAGATTCCAAGAAGGTTTTGGGAGAAGGGGACTCCAGCGATCGGTGCTTTCTGGCATGGAAGGTTATTGATGATGCCCGTCATCTATAAAGGAAAGAAGTTGAGTTTCCTTGTCTCCCCACATCGGGATGGCCGGGTGGTAAGCAATGCATTGAAACGTTTCGGTTTTCATCCCATCTTGGGCTCAACCACCCGGAAAGGTTTTTCTGGATTCAAACGGATGGTCAAGGCGCATGGGGGAGATATTGCCATTGTCCCGGATGGGCCCAGAGGACCTCGTCATCAAGTCCAATTGGGGGTCATCGAATTGGCCAAAAGGACAGGAAGGCCAGTCATTCCACTGACCTTTAGTGCCTCGAAAAGAAAGATCTTTAATACATGGGATCAATTCCTTCTACCCTATCCTTTTTCAAAGGGGGTGTTCATCTGGGGAGACCCGATTGAGGTGGATCCATCTGGGGACCGGACTCACCTCGAAGAGAAAAGAATTCTTCTGGAGCATCGCCTCAATGAATTGACCGACAAGGCAGACCAATACTTTGAAAGAAAAAATTAATATCAAAATCCGAAGCACGAAATTGAAATGGTTCAAACCCTAAATACTAAACTCCAAATCCTAAACAAATCCAAAATCTAAAAGTGAAAAAATCATATGATTTTGAGTTTTGTGTTTTGGACATTTGAGTTTGTTTAGAGTTTAGGGTTTTGAGTTTAGGATTTCATTACAATTCTATGATCTTCCTGGCTTACAATATCCTGCTCACCTTTTTCCTCCTTCTCGCCATCCCTTATGTTCTTTTACGGAGCCTTGTGCAAAAGCGGTTTCGAACGTCACTGCTTCAACGGATGGGATTTTTTCGGAGTTTTTCCCTCCACCGTCCTATTTGGGTTCATGCGGCATCGGTCGGAGAGGTGTTCTGCTCTATTCCTCTTTTAAAAAAAATTAGAAAAGAGTTTCCCCATCTCAAAATCATTTTAACCACGATGACCTCTATGGGAAAGGAAACCGCCCAAACCTATCTTCCTGAAGCAGACCAGGTCCTTTTTGTCCCGATGGATCATCCCTTCATCGTTCGGAGAACCCTTAAAAAAATTCAACCCCGTCTCCTTCTCATTGCAGAGACAGAGCTCTGGCCCAATCTTCTTTGTTCCTTTGGAAAACGAAAAATCCCGATCATCCTCTTCAACGGAAGGATCTCCGAAAAGTCATTTCGGGGTTATCTCTTCTTAAAGTTCTTATTCAAAGAATGCCTGAAATACGTCTCCCTTTTCTTAATGCAGACCCAAGAAGATCAGACGCGAATCATTGAGATGGGTGCCAATCCAGATAAGACAAGGGTGGTGGGAAACCTAAAATTCGATCAGCCCTTCCCTTCTCTCCCACCAGAAAGTATGAATGAACTGGCTAAGACCCTCGGTCTCTCTGGGAAAGAAAATGTCCTGATTGCCGGATCCACCCATTCTGGAGAGGAAGAGATCCTCGTAACCCTCTTTAAAGAACTGAAAAAAAAGGACCCCAATCTCGTCCTCCTTCTTGCCCCGCGCCACCTCGAACGGTTAGAGGAAGTGGAGAAGATCTTAAAAAGAGAATCCCTATCATGGCAGAGGAAAACTTTTTTTTCATTGAGTAGAAGTCAGTCTGATCAAGAACCATCTCAGGTCATTCTTCTTGACACAATGGGCGAATTGATGAGGCTTTACTGTCTCGGTTCATTGGTTTTTGTGGGGGGCAGTCTTGTTCCGGTCGGGGGCCACAATCCCCTTGAGCCCCTCTTCTTCAAAAAGTGTGTCTTTTTTGGTCCTTATATGTTTAATTTCTTAGAAATCTCCAGACGTTTGACTGAGGCAGGAGGAGCGATTTGGGTCTCTGGAAAAGAAGACCTCTTTTCTCAAATGAACCGCCTTGTTTTTGACGAAGCGGCGCGTAAAGAAGTGGGGGAGAAAGGCTATCAATTTCTTCAGAAGCATCAGGGGGCCACCGAGCGCATGTTGAAAGAGATAAAACCATTCCTGAGAGAGATGTCAGAATAGTGAGACTTGATGAATTTCCGGATTGACCGATTCCTTTATCATAAAGAAAAATCCATAATGGAGAGGATCCTCCTCTCCCCCCTTTACCTCCTCTCTTTACCTTATGGAGGGGCGGTTCGCATCCAATCTCTTCTCTATGCTTTTCGATTACTGAGAACAAAGGCGCTTCCCTGTCCGGTCATCAGCGTGGGGAACATGACGGTGGGCGGAACAGGGAAGACCCCCTTGGTGATGGCCTTAGCCAAGAGGTTGATGACCAGGGGAATCTCTGTTGCCATTCTAAGCAGGGGATATAAAGGAACAGAGACTTCTGAACCCGTCGTGAGCGATGGCAAGACCCTCTTTCTCTCTTTCGAGGAATCGGGAGATGAACCCTTCCTCATGGCCAAGGCTTGCCAGGGAATCCCTGTATTGGTGGGAAAAAATCGGTTCATAAATGGCCAGATCGCCCTTCAGCGATTCGGTGTGAAAGGACTGCTACTGGACGACGGCTTTCAGCATCTTCCCCTTTATCGGGACCTCAACATCCTGCTCATCGACTCACACATCGGTTTCGGAGACCATACCCTCCTGCCAAGAGGGATTCTAAGGGAACCTTTATCTCATCTTCGGAGGGCCCATCTCTTCCTTCTCACCAAAATGGAGGATCCTGAAACCTGTCACCCTTTGGAGAAACAAATCCATGAAATCCACCCCTCCGCACCGGTGTTCCACAGCCATTATGAACCGGTGAGTCTGGTGGGTCCTCAGGAGGAACAGGAAGATCTCCATTCTCTCAGAGGAAAGAAGATCCTCGCCCTATCCGGGATTGCTCAATCCAATTCCTTTTCTTCCCTGCTCAAGAAATGCGGAATGAGGATTGTGAGAGAAGCGATTTTCCCCGATCACCATCGTTACACCCCCGAAGACTTATCTTCTATAAAAAAGAAAGGCAAAGGCGTCGATTGCATTGTCACAACGGAGAAAGATATGGTAAAATTAAGACAGTTCAATATGGATGACCCTCCTGTTCGAGCTCTTCGCATTGATGTGAAGATCTGGGAGGAAAGAGAATTTTACCAGAGGGTCATGCAAGTTTTTAAGTGATGAATGATAAGCTATGAATTTAAAGTTCATCGTTCATGGTACGTCGTTCATCGTTTATAGTGCATCGTTTATCATTCATCGTCCATGTGAGGAGAGTGAAGAATGAGTGAACTGGTAAAGATCTTCGATACCACCCTTCGCGATGGAGAACAATCCCCCGGGGCAACCATGAACATCGCTGAAAAGGTGAGGATTGCCGAACAATTGGAAAAATTGAATGTGGACATCATCGAAGCAGGTTTTCCCATCTCTTCAGAGGGTGACTTCGAAGCCGTCAGACAAATTGCTAAGTCCATCCGGCGATCTCAGGTCGCTGCATTGGCACGCACGAACCGAAAAGATATTGAGAAGGCTTGGGAGGCAGTGAGGATCGCAAAATTTCCAAGAATTCACACCTTCATTGCTACGTCTGACATTCACCTCAAGTATAAATTACGGAAGACCCGACCGGAGGTCTTAAAAGAGGTGATGAGGGGAATTCGGTATGCCAAAAGCCTCTGCGAGAATATTGAATTCTCTGCAGAGGACGCCACTCGAAGCGATGTTGAGTTTCTCTGTCAAGTCCTTTCCAAGGCGATTGAGGCGGGGGCGACAACCATCAACATCCCCGATACTGTCGGTTACGCCATTCCTTTTGAGTTTGGAAAACTCATCCAAACGATTCGACAAAGGGTTCAGGGAATAGAAAAAGTGACGTTGAGTGTCCACTGCCATGATGACCTTGGCCTTGGAGTGGCCAATTCCCTCGCTGCCATCGAGCAGGGTGCCAGACAGGTGGAGTGCACCATCAACGGAATTGGTGAACGGGCGGGTAATGCTTCTCTCGAAGAGGTGGTCATGGCTATTCGGACACGGAGCGATCTGCTCCGATATCACACGCACATTATCCCCAAACACTTTTTTGCCACGAGCCGTTTGGTCTCAAAGATTACGGGTATGGTCGTCCAGCCGAACAAGGCAGTCGTGGGTGCCAATGCCTTTGCTCACCAATCAGGAATCCATCAGGACGGTATCCTCAAAGAGAAATTGACCTATGAGATTATGACACCGGATTCAGTGGGAATTCCTAAAACTTCTATCGTTTTGGGAAAACTCTCCGGACGGCATGCCTTCAGGGAAAGATTAAAAGAGTTGGGATATCGTCTCTCCGAGGCAGACCTGGAACTCGCCTTCAAACGATTTAAACAGCTGGCCGATAAAAAGCGTGATATCTATGATGAGGACATTGAGTCCATCGTGGTGGAAGAAATTCTCCGGATGCCTCGCCGGTATAAACTGATCTATATCAATGTGGTTGCTGGAAACCTCACGGTTCCTACAGCTACCGTTCAGATGGAAGTGGATGGTCGCCTCCTTCAGGAGGCAGGCTTTGGCGATGGGCCTGTGGATGCCACTTTTAAGACGATCAAGAAGATCACACGCACCAAGTCAAAACTCCTGCAATTTGCCATTAACGCCATCACCAGTGGAACAGAGGCGCAGGGAGAGGTGACGGTCAAATTAGAGGAGAAAGGCCAAACCGTGATCGGCCAGGGTGCTGACACAGATGTAATCGTCGCCAGCGCCAAGGCCTATATCAATGCCCTCAATAAGATAGAATTCAAGAAGCAAAAGTTGGTGGGAATGTAAACCGCAAAGCGCATGGCGCTATGCGCAAAGCGTTAATAACTTTTGCTCCTTGCCCTATGCCCTATGCCCCATGCCCCATGCTTCATATAAGAAAGAAGAATATGAAGGCGAAACATCCGATGACGATTACGGAAAAGATCCTGGCTGCCCATGCAGGGAAAAAACGAGTCTGCCCCGGTGAACTTCTCAATGTCCGAATCGATCTGACTCTTGCCAACGATATCACCGCTCCTCTGGCGATCAAGGCATTTAACGAGATCGGTGCAAAAAAGGTTTTTCATCGGGATCGGGTCGTCCTGGTTCCTGACCACTTCACACCGGCCAAAGACATCCTCTCCGCAGAACAATGTCAGGTTCTCAGGAAGTTTGCCAAGTCACAACACCTCACCCATTTCTTTGAAATCGGACAATGTGGGATTGAACATGCCCTCCTCCCAGAAAAGGGTCTGGTCCTGCCCGGGGAAGTGGCAGTCGGGGCTGACAGTCATACGTGTACTTATGGAGCCCTCGGCGCTTTCTCAACGGGTGTGGGCAGCACAGACCTTGGTGCGGCCATGGCGACAGGAAGGCTCTGGTTTAAGGTTCCGGAGAGCATCCAGTTCATCTACTATGGAAAAATCAATCCCTGGGTTTCTGGAAAGGACCTGATTCTCTTCACCATCGGTGCCATTGGAGTCGATGGGGCCCTCTATCAGGCTATGGAGTTTTGTGGAGAGACCATCCAGAGGCTCTCCATGGCAAGCCGCCTTACCATGGCCAATATGGCAATTGAAGCGGGGGCAAAGAATGGAATCATTGAACCCGATGAAATCACCCTTCAGTTCATCCAACCAAGGGCCAAGAGACCCTTTCGCATTTATCAAAGTGACAAAGAGGCGCATTATGCAGGGGTGAAAGAATATAATACCTCGAAGATTCATCCTCAAGTGGCCCTCCCACATCTCCCGTCAAAGGTGAAAGATGTGAGAGAGATAGGGAAGACGGAGATCGATCAGGTCATCATCGGCTCTTGCACCAATGGTCATCTCGATGATCTTCGTGTGGCTGCCAAGATATTAAAGGGAAGAAAGATTGCCCCTTCCTTGCGACTTATCATCATTCCCGCCACTCAAGAAATTTATCGTCAGGCCTTGAAAGAAGGATTCTTGGATATATTTCTTTTGGCAGGCGCGGTGATCAGCCCGCCCACTTGCGGCCCCTGTCTTGGAGGGCATATGGGCGTTCTGGCTGAAGGGGAAAGGGCATTAGCCACCACGAATCGTAATTTTCGAGGAAGGATGGGCCACGTCCAAAGTGAGGTTTATCTTTCCGGCCCTGCTGTTGCGGCAGCCAGTGCTGTCAAAGGGAGAATCTGCCATCCGGAAGAAGTGGTAAAGAAGGGATAATGGTTAAAGGGTTAAGGTAAAGATACCCGTTTCGTTAAAAGGTTACGTCTTGGGGGTTTAAATTATTTAACCGTTATCCTTTGACAATGGACCATTTTCATGAAGGAGTAGTATGAAACTTAAAGGAAGAATCTGGAAATTCGGATCTGATGTGGATACGGATGCGATCATCTCTGCCCGTTACCTCAATCAGTCCGATCCAAAAGTATTGGCAAAACATGTGATGGAGGATGAGCGACCTGAGTTTCCTCAGAAGGTGCGGAAAGGTGACATGTTATTGGCCGAAAAGAATTTCGGCTGTGGATCATCCCGCGAGCATGCCCCCCTTGCCTTGAAGGCGGCTGGGATCTCCTGCATTGTTGCAAAGAGTTTTGCAAGGATCTTTTACCGGAATGGACTGAACCTCGGCCTTCCCCTCTTAGAGTCCTCAGAGGCTTCGGAGATGATTCGGGAAGGCGATCAAATTCGAGTGAACCTTACCACAGGTGAAATCTTCAATCTTACACAAAAAAAGAAATTTTTTGCCAAACCCATCCCAACCTTTATGCAGGAGTTGATCAAGGATGGAGGATTGATTCGGCATCTTCGAAAAAGCAGTCGTCTCCCTGAAAAAAAACGGTTTTAACCAGAAGAGTTGATTTTAACTTTTCTTCTCCGATAGCCCACCAGGATGAAGTCGTCCTTCTCTTTTTCCTCCATCCTTTTTAAACCAAATTCCAGGAGTATCTTTCTTTTTTCCTCATCTCTTTTTAAACGCTTTCTATATCTCCCCATTCCTAACC
>DCVM01000002.1:0-3997 GCA_002327985.1 Syntrophaceae bacterium UBA2188
CTGGTTTCTCCTCTCCCAAAGAGATATCTTCTATGGTCAGAAGGAACTTTCCGCATTTTCTACAAAATTCTTCCCCTTTCCCATGCTTGATATTACATTGGGGGCAAATGACCATTTTCGACTCCAAAATTTTGCCTTTCCTTAACTATTCCAATGAGTTTAATGCATTTTATATGCCACCAGACATATAGAATTTTATCTTCAGATTTCAAGGTCTTTTCACATTATTTAAAAAAATGGATTGTACAAAATTATTAAAGATGGACAAAATTTGTCCATTATGAGATGATCTTTACCTTTCCAGAGAGAGGAGGATGTGTCTATGTACTATCAATTAACAGAGGAGCAGAGGCGGTTCAAAGAAAGTGTAAGACGGCTTGCCGATGAAAGAGTGGAGCCAAGGGCTAAAGAGATTGATCAAACAGGGGAGTTCGCATGGGATATTTTCGAACTCTTTAGAAAGCAGGGTTATCTTGGTCTATCTATTCCTGAGTCCTATGGTGGGCAAACCTCAGAGCATATCTATGTGTGCATGGCGATAGAGGAAGTGGCTCGGGTATGTGTCAGTTCCTCCCTGATCATTCAGGTTCAAGCCTTGGGAACATTCCCGATCATGATCGCTGGGTCTGAGGATCAAAAGAGAAAATATGGCCCACTTCTTGCCAGAGGAGATAAAATCATTAATTTTGGATTAACCGAACCGGAGGCTGGGTCGGATGCAGCGATGATGAGGACAAAGGCTGAATTGAGGAATGATAAATATATTCTGAATGGAACGAAACATTTCATGTCGAATGGCCCCATTATTACAACGATGGTTGCTTTTGTGATGACAGACCCTTCTAAAGGAACACGAGGGATCAGTGCCCTGATTGTTGAAAAAGAGGTGTCAAAGTTTATGGTTGGAAAGGTTGAATCGAAGATGGGAATCCGGGGAGCACCAACCTCGGAAATACTTTTCCGGGACTGCCCAGTTCCGAGGGAGAATTTATTGGGAGAGGAAGGAAAAGGGTTTCGAATCGCTATGGCNNGTACAGTTTGGCAAATCCATCTCTGAATTTCAGGGGATTCAGTGGATGTTTGCTGATATGGCATGCCAAATTGAAGCCGCCCGGGCACTCACCTATCAAACCTGCAATTTGATCGATCAGAGCGATCCACAAAAAACGTATCTGTCTGCTTGTTGTAAGCTCTTCGCCACAGACGTTGCGATGAAAGTAACCACAGAGGCCCTCCAGATCGCAGGGGGATATGGGTATATGACCGATTTTCCTTTTGAGAGAATGATGAGGGATGCCAAAATTACCCAAATCTACGAGGGGACAAATCAGATTCAGAAAATCGTGATTGCGCGAGAGTTACTTCGATGATTGAGCGCTGCCAAAAGGCAAGTAGATGATTTTCTTGACTTCCAGGGGGCACTTCTGTATAGTGATTTTCCAGAGATCATTTTTCGGTATTCACTGTAAAAGGTAATTTGTCATTTCAAGAAAAGCCTAATTATTTCGATAGATGCTAACCCTTTACACGAGGGCTTAACATGGAAGAAGAAATGGGTCGTCTTTCATCTCTGGCTCCCTACCTGAATGCTTCCTCTAAGAATTTTTATTTAAGGTTCTCTTTAACTTCTCCAGAAACTGCGTTTTTGGAAACAGTTCCTTTCCCATTTTTAGTGATCACGGATTCAGATCCTCTGGCTCGTTTGATCGAGGCTCATTGTGTGACCGATGCAGGCAGTGAAATCAGAAAGGTATTTGTCTTGGTCCAAAGGGATCGGTACCTTCTGACGCAGAATGATCTCTGGCCCCTCCAAAATCCTGAAATTGTAGAATCTTGGCAAAGGTCTTTTTCTTTTTATGAAAAGGAGAAACCTCGCTCTTTCATCATGCTCTCAGGTCAGATCAACGACAGGGGAAGGCTACAAGCCTTCTCTTCATTATTTTATTGTAAGAAGAGGAAAATATATTTTTCACCTCACTGCCCAAAATGCGGAAGCTTTTTGCAACAGTGTGATGAGGATCAGCGTCTCCTTCGTTTTGGCCTCCAACCCTATTCAACCTCACTGAAACGATATCTTTTTTGTCCCTCTTGCGATGATTCAGGCCAATCCGATTTTTATACTTATGAATTAGAGCCCCTTGACCCTCCCGCATTGAAAGATCGATGGGGATTAATGAAAGACCTGGGTCGGTCACCCGCAAAGGGAGTCCAAGGGGATTTATTTCCCTGCGCAGATTGTCCTGATCACCCAGTATGCTTCGGATCCGAACACTCTGTTCTCTCAAGAATGGTTCCTTTTTCTTTTTATCCTTTTTTCATGCTTATTTTTGATGGCATGTCCCTTCACGCCCTTGATTTTTTATCCCTTCTCTCTGGAGCCACTTTTGATGAAATGGAAGCCTTCTTGAGAACAAAGCGAGAATTAGGAAGAATCCATTGTTTAAAGGGTGTTCATCAAAACCTGATTCAAAAAGTTCCGCTTCTCTTTGACCGAAGTGAGAAACAATTTCTGGAAGTCCTCTATTTAAAACTCTCTTTTTTAGGAGAAGTTCTCCAGGATATTTTTTCACGAAAAGACGAGGTCAGCCATCCAGATCTGAGATTATCCATCGATCGATGTTGGATTAAGCTTTCGGACCACGGAACCATTCTTCCATTTTTATGGGATTTTAAAGTCCGATTCATCGATCTGCGCGGAGGAACAAAGGAAACACCACTCTTCCCAAGATTATCCAACTCCGATGCCCTATATGATTTTGGACTTTTCTGGTTCTATGCACTTCTGGTCAATCAAACACAGGATCTCTCCAAGATTTATACTGCCCTTGGGATGGCCTTGGATCGGTCTGTTTCTGACAGTCGTTTTTCATTTAGCACCTTCATCAAAGAAAGCCAGAACCCAATCTTCCTTCCGAAAAATATCTTCTGGGATCCAGGAAGAAAAGAGGTGAAGCAAGATTGGGATTTCTTGTGGGAGAGGGCACTCGACCTGGGTTGGTCTCTATTAAGCAAAGGCATGGAGAAAGCTTCCTTGTGGTCAGAGGCGTTCTTTAAAGAACAGTGGGAGGATTTGAGAGAGGAAGTAAAGAACCACCTCTTTGCCGAAGAACCATTGAAGAAGGAAATGGCCTCTTCCTCTCCATCAAAAATGGAGCAGGCTTTTGATGGGGAAACAGAGATAGAAAATGAGGCCATCTACAACATATTGATGAAAATCTTAGAGAAATGGAGATCAAAAGGTGAACCTGAGGAAGAAGATTTAGGGGAAACCAGATTTTTCAAGCGCTCTCCGATCGCTCAAGAAGACATCTCTGGAACCGAAACACTTCCTCCCCCCGTCTTTCGATCGAAACCTCAGAGTGGGGGGGAAGAAAAAATTTTTAAGAAAGAGGTAAGAAAGGAAGAGGAATCCCAAGTGACGGAAATCATCTCTCCTTTTCAAAAAAAGAAAAAAATAGAAGTTACCCCGAAGGTTGTCAAGCAACCAGAGGAAGAAGAATTTATCGCCGAGACCGTGATCATCAGATCCCGAAAGTCCACAGATAAGGAAAAGGATGAATAGAATGGCTCATTCCATCTCCATGGCCTCACTGGCCAATGACATCAAAAACCTTTATCATTCCAAACCATTAAAGTCGGAGGCATTGATCGAACAATACCTTGAAGAAAATTTCAAGGGAATGGCTGATCCAAAGGAAGTGGTTTTGGAAAAACTGATCGAACAATTTAAAAAGGCGGGTCCTGACTCCGTTTATGTCTCCAGGAAAGATGAGCTTTCTCCCTTCCTTGATAAGTTATTGGGAGGGAGAATCTCGGAGTCTCCTCTCTCTTCCTCAGAGTGTTTAGAAAAATTAGCCCAATCTTTCAATACGATATTTAATACATTAAATAGGATCATCGGCGTCATCCATACCACCCTCTTGGGGGAGGAGGTCGAACTGAAGACGATCAGAACGAGAATGGGAGATTACCTTCAGGGAGAGGGAGAACTGAGTTC
>DCVM01000002.1:4069-5872 GCA_002327985.1 Syntrophaceae bacterium UBA2188
TAATTCGAACAAATTCACGGAGGAGTTATTAAAAGAATTTGAAAAAACCTGTCAAAGGCTATATAATGTCGACCGCAAGGAGGGCTAATATGAAAAAAATCACTTCATTCCTTTTTGTTTTGCCTCTCATCCCTTTTTTCTTGATCTGCTCGTGCACTCCAGCGCCAGTCGTCATCATCGACCCGAAATACACCTATGAGCCCAATGGAATCGGTCTTTATCTCAAGGCCGATCCCAGATTAAATTTCTATCAAGGTTACCCTCATACAATCCGGTTTTGTCTTTACCAGCTCATCGATCCAATGGATTTTAATCAGTTGAAAGATAAAAAAGAAGGATTGGAGAAACTCTGTGAGGGCGGCACGTTTGGCAAGGTCACGACCTTAAAATGCTTTTTCTTGAACCCCGGTCATGAGTTAAGAGAAGCACTCGACCGCGCTGAAGGAACAAAGTGGGTGGGGTTGATCGCTTGTTATTATAAGCTCCAGGAGTCCAAAGTCATTCGTGTTTATGAAATTCCTGTCAAGGAGGAAAAAGTTGACAAGAGGACCACTCAAAAGAAACCAGGCAAATTGGATATCAATCTTTATTTAGGGCCTGAAGAAATTCAAGAGCTTAGGTGAGCATGATGGACATTCAAAAACCTCTCTTTTGGCATCAAGGACTTTTTTTGCAACCGCAGCATTTACAGTTACTGGAACTTTCTTTTCAGTCCCTCTTGTCCCCTTTTCACCATTTCATTGAACCGCACTTCTGGGGGACTGGCGAACTGGAAATCCAGAAGGCTGGCCTGGGTTTGAAAACCTTTAATCTCTTGAAGGGAACTTTTCTCTTTCCGGATGGGACCTTTGTCGTCTTGCCAGGAAACGCCATCATCGAAGCCAGACCTTTTGAGGAGGCATGGGTCGAAGGTGGAAAACCCATGACTGTTCTCATCGGTCTAAAAAAATGGAATTCGGCAAGCGAAAATGTGACGGTTGTCGAAAAATTGGAAAACCTATCGGGAGTGATCACCCGATTCGTCACCACACCCAATCCTGAAGAGGTCAAGGATCTGCACTCCGGCGGGCCACCGGGACAGGTCAAAAAACTTCACCACCTTCTCAAGATCTTCTGGGAGGCGGAGAAGGAGCAATTAGGAGATTATGTCCTGATTCCGATTGCGCAACTCGAAAGAATGGGGGAAGAGATCAGGCTTTCACAACGTTTTGTCCCTCCCTGCCTGACGATCTCTAGTTCAGAACCACTCTTCCATCTCGTCAGGGAGATCAGAGACCAGCTTGCTGCTCGCGCTCACCAGCTTGAAGAATATAAAAGCCAGCGGGGCATTCAGACCGCTGAATTCGGCTCCAGAGACATGGTCTATCTGCTGGCGCTGAGATCTCTTAATCGGTATGTCCCTCCCTTCTTCCATATGAGCGAAGTCCCGCAAATTCATCCCTGGGCGGTTTATGGCCTGTTGAAGCAGATGATCGGTGAACTCTCCTCTTTTTCAGAGCGGGTCAATGTGATGGCTGAACTCAATGATGGGACCCGTATCCTTCCCAATTACGACCACCTCAATTTATGGGAATGTTTCTCTGCGGCTCAGGGTCTCGTCATCCAGCTCTTAGACGAGATCACTGCAGGGCCAGAATATGTGATCCGCCTGATCTACGACGGAACCTATTTTGCCGCTCCCCTGAAGCCTGCATTGTTTGAAGGCCGAAACCGATTCTATCTGGTGCTCAAAACGGAAGAGGATCCAAAATTGACGCTCAAATCTATTGAGACCATGACCAAATTGAGTTCGAGGGAGCATCT
>DCVM01000074.1 GCA_002327985.1 Syntrophaceae bacterium UBA2188
CCGTTAACTGCGGAAGTTGGGCTAAAGTTGGATGACCGAGAATGGAAAATCATCCAGCAGAATCCAAAGTTTCAGTGTTTATTTGATAACGCTATGAAGGCCTCTGAATATCGTTTGGTAGCTGAGGTGATTGAATCGAAAGGTTGCCATTCGGGACATGTTGTCGGGCAAAAACTGATTTTTGATAATTCGGGTAATTTGCTCACAAAAGAAAATCCGGATCGTGTGTGCGCTTTTTTGATGCCAAATTTAACCATATTGATCAATGCTTTTTTTGAAAATATGATAAATGGTCGGGATCCCAATGAGGTGATGTTTAACACTACGGGTTGTTTCGACACCGGCCCTCAATGCGGCGGATGGGGCCATGTGGTCATGAAAATGACCGCAGTAAAAAAATAGGCACCCTCATGTGATAGAAGTGAACACAACTTAAACAAAGAGAGACAGGAGAGATGAAGGCCTTAAGAGTGGACATCAGAAATGAAAAGGTGACATTCGAAAGTCTAAAGGAAGAGTGGAAATCCATCGGAGGCAGTGCCTTCATTGCAAAGATCATGAATGAAGAAGTTCCCCCCTCTACTGACCCACTCGGTCCTGAGAATCTCTTTATTATTGCTGTTGGCCCTCTGGCAGGTACCGGAGCACCCCAACTCGGCCGTATCTCCGTTGGCGCGAAGAGCCCTCTCACACTGGGAATCAAAGAGGCAAACTCAGGAGGCCCGGCCGCGCAAATCCTCGACAGGCTCGGGATCAGAGCGGTTATTGTTCAAGGTACACCTCGTGAACATCGGTTGTACTGCTTATTTATTTCCAAGGGTAAGGCAACCCTTATTTCAGCAGACGAATACAGAGGGATGAAGAATTATGAATTAGTGAACAGACTTCGGAAACAATATGGTAAAAAGGTTGCGGTTATATCTACTGGAATTGCCGGGGAGCGGAAATACAAAGGGGCGTCGGTCTCCTTTACCGATATTTTCGGCGATCCATCGCGGAACGCCGCAAGGGGGGGACTCGGTGCAGTGATGGGATCGAAGGGACTCAAGGCGATTATCATAGATCCCTCTCAAACGGGACAGGTTGATCTGGCTCATCCAGAGGAATTTCGAAAGACCGTCAAGTTATGGGTGAATATCCTCAAACATGATGTCAGTTGCAGTCTGTATTCCCGTTTCGGCACCCCCTTTGCCATTTCCAATTCTGCCAGCCAGGGAACCCTTCCGTCGAATAATTATCGTTCGGGGAGACCTACGAACTTCATTGCAGTAAGCGGAAATAGTATTCAAAAGATTCTCTTTGAACGCGGAGGGAAGATGCATGGCTGCATGCCAGGCTGCGTTGTCCAGTGTTCAATCATATATCCAGATAAAGATGGGAAACGGCTTTGCTCTGCCTATGAATATGAAACGATCGCCATGCTTGGAACCAATTTGGGAATTACCGATAATGATGCCATTGCCCGTCTCAAATTCATGTGTGACGATCTCGGGATCGATGCGATAGAGACAGGAAGCAGTCTTGGTCTCGCTGCCGAGGCCGGAAAAATGTCATTTGGGGATTGGCAGTCCGCTGCACAACTTTTAGAGGAAATTGAAAAGGGAACGCCCTTTGGTTTTGCTTTGGGTAACGGAGTGGTTGCCACCGCACAATATTTAAACGTTAACCGTATACCTGCTTATAAAGGACAGGCCATACCTGCCCATGATCCGAGATCTGTAAAGGGGACGGGTGTTACCTACTTCACCAGTCCTATGGGAGCGGATCATACAGCAGGTCTGACTTACCGAATACCAAGGAACAGGGATAAGCAGGGTGAGAATTCGCTTCGCTCCCAAATTCAAGCCGCTACCTGCGATGCCTTCGGCTATTGTTTGAATTCTGTCCCTGGCGGTCGCACATCCATTTATCCATTTTTTGCAGATCTCATGAATGCCAGATATGGACTCCGATTGACTCCTAAAGATATCATGGAGATTGGTAAGCAGACCCTTCGAGACCAACTCGCTTTCAATGAGAGAGCCGAGTTCAGTAAAATAGATTCGACTGTTGCGGCCTTTGTTCGAGAGGAGGCTATCGCTCCCACCGGTCAGGTTTTTGATGTTGACGATAGAGAGATGGGAAACATATGGAAGGGATTGGATTCTTATCAAGAGAAGGAAAAGGTCTGGGAGGTCCGCATACCGCCACTGCCAGATATAATGTTTGGTGCTGGTGTTGTAAATAATATAGGTGAACGGATACGACAACTGAAAATAAAGAAGGTATTGTTGATGACCGATCCTGTGATGCTCTCAATGGGAAGGGCTGATGAGGTTCGCAAGATTCTGGAGTCGAGGGGTATATCAACCGTTATCTTCTCAGATGTGGAGCCTGATCCTCCCATTGAACTCGTTGAGAGGGTTGGTAGGATCTATACCGATCATGGTTGTGATGGAATCGTAGGCCTCGGTGGCGGAAGTTCTATGGATACTGCCAAAGCAGTCGGGCTTAGGGTAACACACGCCGGTGAGATGAGAGAATATGAGAGCATTGTGGGTGGAACTGCAAAGATTAAACCTCTTCTTCCGCCGATCATCTGCATCCCTACCACCTCTGGGACAGGAAGCGAGGTTAACCCTTATGCGGTGATTACCGATACGGGGAGAGACCTAAAATTTATGTTAATGAGCAATTATTTAATTCCCAGATTGGCGGTGATTGATCCCATATACTGTAAGACGATGCCACCAGGCCTCACCGTCGAATCGGGAATTGATGCTCTGGCTCACTGCATTGAAGGATATGTTTCGTTGGCAATCCCCTATCACCCCTATTTTGAGGCCATGGCGGTCTATGGAGTAAAGTTGATCGGACGAAGTCTCGTCCAGGCCTATAAGAACGGCAATGATATAGCCGCACGGACCGATATGTGCATGGCTGCTGTCTGCGGCGGCATCGCCTTCCTAAAGGGATTAGGTGTTGGACATGCCATTACGCATGTCCTCGGCGCTCACTACCATATGCCGCATGGCCGGGCAGCCCTTTATGGACTTCTCTGCTTTGTGAGGGCCAATAAAGAGACTTGCAAAGAGCAGTTTATCGATATGGCGCAACTGCTCAATCGCTTCAATGATCTGGAGGAGAGCCTGCTTGAATTCTATAAAAAACTTGACATTCCCATTAGCCTAAAAGCCCTCGGCATTCCAAAAGACGATTTGAAGAAAATTGCCTTTTATACGTCCCGGGATGCAGTGAATATGGCCACCGATCCCACCTCCGCAAGCGAAAAGAAGATTTTGGGGCTTCTTCAGGAGATTTATGAATAGCTTAGTGGCAAAGGAGTATGAAGTTGATTTTTTTATGTAGAGTTAGAAACTTAATTTAATCGAATTGGAAGGTTATGGTTTCTCCCAAGGTCCTTTGGCTAAAGAGACGGGACTTCCGGAATAGATCTTTTTTGATATCTCGTCTTTTGAATCTTTTGACAAAAATATAAATCACTATTATCCGGTATTAGAAATTGTAACTGTTTCTTATTTATTTCAAATTCCAAAGTCTGTAGAGGAGGAAATAGTTTCAGGCATGCAAACATGCATTTATTATTCTTCCGACCTCTGTGAAAAGTAATCTATAGAACCGTTTCGAAAAAATATTGTTTCCCTAAATCAATGAAAGGCTGTCGGCTATTGCAAGGCCGGTCTGGGTAGGATACAGGTGGCCATCACGGAGGGAAATGAATCCTTCTTCCTTAAGTTTGTCCAGCGTTTCCTTTTTTTCAGTGAATAGATCGTAGTCGTACCGGTTCTCAAAATCCTGCAGGGAAACTCCTTTTTTCGTCCGGAGACCGAGGTAAAGCGCCTCCAGTCGTAGTTGCTCCATCGTCAGGATTTCTGTCTCTTCAATCGGAAGATTCCCCGTGTTGATGGCAGCAAGGTATTGATCAAGGGAATGATGGTTCCACCAGCGTCGATTGCCCCGAAAAGAGTGAGCCGAAGGACCAAGGCCAAGGTAAGGGGAGTGGTCCCAGTATTTTTGATTGTGCCGGGAGGTGTACTTTGCTCCCAGAGCAAAGTTCGATACCTCATAGTGGATATAACCGGCATCTTCAAGGAATTCGGACGTCTTCATAAAGAATTCGTACTGCAATTCGTCTCCGGGAAGAGAAAACTCTCCCGCCTGGTATCTTATTCCTAAAGGGGTTTTTGACTCGAGAGTTAATTGATAACAGGAGATATGTTCCGGTGAAAAGGCGACAGCATGCTTCAAAGTATCGAGCCATGAGTCTATATCCTGAGCCGGGACACCGTAAATCAAATCCAGTCCTATGTTATGAAACCCTGCCTTTCTTGAGGCCTCGACGGCTGAAATGGCCTGCTTTACAGAGTGCCTTCTTCCCAGAAAGTTCAGTATTTTCTCATCAAAAGATTGGACTCCGATATTGATTCGATTGATTCCAATCTCACGCATCGATTCAAGAGAAGATTGATCGAGATCAGCCGGGTTGGTCTCGACAGTTATTTCCGGGGTTGATATGAGATCAAAGTTTTTCTGTACGCTTATCAGGATGCTTTCCAGCTGTTGAGGCCTCAGAAGAGAAGGAGTTCCGCCTCCAATGTAGACCGTGTCAAAAGGATTGAATCGGTTACGATACATCTCCATCTCCTTGAAGAGGGTATTCAGAAAGTCAGGAACAGCAGAGATGGATGTCGAGGAATAGAAGTCGCAATAAAGGCATTTGCTAAGACAAAAGGGAATGTGAATATAGAGGCCAGGAGTCTTAGAGTCCATTTATTTTGAGTAATCTTGCATGATGGGTTCATCACCCACGAACGATGAAAATTCTCTGAATTTTTGGGTTGTTCAAGGTCACGGTTAGGAGGCCCGTTTGGTTTAAGGTTAAAGGGTTACGTGAACTTCTCAAGACGAACGACATAACCGAATGACGCAACGGGCATCTTTACCGTAGCCGACGGACGAAGCCCTTATTTTTTGAGCTATGTGCTATACATTTAATTATCTGTGTCCGATTTCAAAACGGCGAGAAAGGCACTCTGAGGAATGGAAACCGACCCGATTATTTTCATCCTCTTTTTGCCTTTCTTCTGCTTTTCCAGAAGCTTTCGCTTACGGGTAATATCACCCCCGTAGCATTTGGCTGTCACATCCTTACGGAAGGGGGAGATCGTGGTTCGGGCGATGATCTCACCTCCGATAGCCCCCTGAATCGCTATCTTAAACATCTGCCGGGGAATCTCTTCCTTTAATCTTTCGCAGGCCCGCAGGGCACGGGGACGGGCTTGATCGCGATGGACTATTTGCGACAGGGCATCCACTTTCTCGCCGTTGACTAGGATGTCGACTAGGACCAGGGTGCTTTCTCTGTAGTCAATGACTTCGTAATCAAAGGACCCGTATCCCTGAGTGATGGATTTGAAACGATCGTAAAAATCATAGATCACCTCGGCCAGAGGCATCTCATAAATCAACTCCACACGGCCCGGACTCAGGTAGTTAAGCTTTGAGTTCTCACCTCGCTTCTCCATACAGAGTTTGATCACGGTGCCCAGGTATCTTTCCGGCATCAGCAGTGAGGCACGAATATAGGGCTCTTCTCCTTTTTCAATGGAAAGAGGATTCGGGTAGTGAGCAGGATTGTCAACGAACATAATGTTTCCATCTTTCAACGTAAACCGGTAACGAACACTGGGAACCGACAGGATAATGGAGAGATCGTATTCCCGTTCCACCCTTTCCTGGACGATTTCAAGATGAAGGAGACCCAGAAATCCGCACCGAAAGCCCTGTCCTAAGGCGACCGAGGAATCTTTCTGATAGACGAAGGCCGAATCATTCAACATATATTTTTCAAGGGCAACGGCTAAGTCTTCATAGTCCTCCGGAGCAATGGGATAGATGGAAGAGAAAACCACCGGTTTGAATTCTTTAAAGCCGGGGAGGGGCTTGTCACAGGGCCGGTCGTCGAGTGTAATGGTATCGCCGATGTGGACGTCCGAAACAGTTTTGACACCTGCAAAAATGTAACCCACCTCTCCCGCGGAGATCTTGTCACGTTTTTCTCTGGAGAGCAAGAATCGTCCTACCTCCTCGACCTTATAAGTTGCTTGATTGAACATCAGGCGGATGATATCCCCATTCTTTACCGTTCCATCAAAGACCCGGCAGTGGATGACCGTTCCACGAAAAGGATCGTACTGGGCATCGAAGATCAAGGCAGCCAGCGGTCCTGCCGGATCCCCTTTCGGAGGGGGGATTCTCTTTACAATGGCCTCCAGAATCTCTTCGATCCCTATTCCTTCTTTGGCCGAGCATTTTAGATAACTAAAAGGATCCAATCCCAGCTCCGAGTCGATCTGCTCGATCACCCGTTCCACGTCTGCTGTGGGAAGATCGATCTTATTGATGACCGGGATGATTTCCAGGTTATTTTCCATGGCCAGATAAAGATTGGCAATCGTCTGGGCCTGCACGCCCTGAGCCGCATCAATTAGAAGAAGGACCCCCTCGCAAGATGCCAGGGAGCGAGAGACCTCATAAGAGAAGTCGACATGGCCTGGTGTGTCGATCAGATTGAGAACATACTCCTCTCCGTCTCCGGCATGATAGGGAAGGGCAATGGCCTGACTTTTGATAGTGATCCCCCGCTCACGCTCGATATCCATATTATCCAGTATCTGATCCTTGAAGTTTCGTTCATCGACCATACCGGTAATTTGAATGAGGCGGTCTGCAAGGGTCGATTTCCCGTGATCAATGTGTGCGATGATGCTAAAGTTACGGATGTTTTTCATAAGTGTCGTTCAAAATGTGATTCTTTTCAAAAAGTACAACTCAAATTATAAATGACTTTCGTTAAAAATCCCATCAAAGCAGGAAGAATTTAGGATTTCTCGGTTAGTTACCATGAAACAACGACTTAGGGGTTAGATCTTGCAATATAAAACCTGGAAAAAACTATATTGAAATAGGAACGAATTTGGATGTAAAATGAAAGGATGCATTTTGTGAGTTTGAGAGTCATGTGGGCTATCCGTAGGATAAAAGGAATTTGGGTGGTTCATAACCCAAAAGAAAGGAGTTAAACATGGGTGCAAAGAAAATTTTGATGATGGTTGGGGATTTTGTAGAGGATTATGAGGTCATGGTTCCTTTTCAGGCATTAATGATGGTTGGGCACATTGTCCACGCTGTTTGTCCTGGGAAGAAAGCAGGTGAGAGGATTCGCACGGCGGTCCATGATTTTGAGGGAGACCAGACCTATAGCGAGAAGCCAGGCCACAATTTCACTCTGAACGCAACGTTTGATGAGGTCAAGCCAGAAGTGTATGATGCCCTGGTAATCCCTGGTGGACGAGCGCCGGAATACATCCGTCTGAACGATAAGGTGCTTGACATAGTCCGGCACTTTGCCAAGGCAAATAAACCCATTGCTGCCATTTGCCATGGTGCGCAAGTCCTGGCGGCGGCAGGAGTGATTATGGGCAAGGCATGTTCCGCTTATCCAGCAGTAGGGCCAGATGTGAAAAGTACGGGTGGTAAGTATGTTGATATACCCGTTGATCAGGCTCATGTAGACGGCAACCTCGTCACGGCACCTGCCTGGCCAGCCCATCCTGAGTGGCTGGCGAAGTTCCTGAAAGTGTTAGGGACAAAGATTGAACCATAGATAAATTTTCCTTCTTAGTCAAACGGATCAAACAGGCAAAAAGAAAAAATGAACCAGAACCCTTCTCGAGGGATGAGTATTGCATTGTTAATTCTGATCCTCGCAATAGCTCTTGGGTGCTCCCACAACAAGGTATTCCAATCTGGAATAACCTATACATGCGATGAGGGAAAGAGTTTTATGGTTGAGTTTTATGAGAATGTGGATATTGTCTTTCTTACAATCTCTGGAAGGAGGTTTTATCTGCATCGTGACCCTTCTGCATCCGGGACGAAATATCATGATGGAAACGTGACACTTTGGATAAAAGGACAAAGTGCCTTTGTGGAGATTGGAGGTCAAACCGAATTGAAGAACTGTTCGGTAAAATCTAAGTAACTATTTTAGAGTCGGTCCTTTCTGAGTGGGAGTGGAAGGCGTTATGGGAATGAAATGTTAGGCTCAGAATTATCTTCCGAAGAGGTATTTTGTAGAGAAATCTGGATCGCTTGTTAAATTCACCCCTAACTTTCTCAACCCTGCTTCATCTCCTGGAGTTGGGATGTGTGTCATGTGAACCTCGCAGCCTGATAATTCTTTCAGTTTTTCTACGGCCATTTGTGCAGCAGGATTCACCGTAGCGCTGATACTGAGAGCAATCAATGTTTCCTCCAAATCAAGACTTACCCTTTTTCCCCTGAGCACATCCTTTTTAAAATGACTGATCGATTCCATAATATTGGGAGGCAGAAGGTGCAGGGCATCCGGGATTTTTGCTAAGTATTTAATTGTATTAAGCACCAGGGCGGATGCGGCATGCATCAGGGGTGAGTTCTTTCCCGTGATGATCGTCCCGTCGGCTAACTCGATGGCCGCACCGCAATAAATGCCTTCATTCCCCTTGCCATTTCTTTCAGCCTCCAGGGCAGCTTCCCGTGCATGTTTGACAACGATTCGGTCTTCAGGTTTTGCATTCAAGTCTTCAAGCAAGAGTTCGACTCTCTGGACTGTCTCTTTATCTGCAAATCCAATAGCATATTCACAGGTGTATCGGAAATACCGACGAATAATCTCCTGGATGGCAGCTTTTCTGATCGCCTCATCATGGACGATTCCAGAACAGGCTCGATTGACACCCATATCTGTAGGTGATTTATAAAAGGAATGTTTCCCGGTGATCTTTTCAATAATTCGTCTGAGGACCGGAAAGGCCTCGACGTCCCGGTTATAGTTCACGGCTTTTTCATTATAAGCCTCCAGATGGAAGGAATCGATCATGTTGAAGTCACGGATGTCTGCAGTGGCGGCCTCATAAGCGATATTAACAGGATGCTTCAGAGGAAGATTCCAAATGGGAAAGGTCTCAAATTTGGCATAACCGGCATGTACGCCATGTCGATATTCGTGGTAGATCTGCGAAAGGCAGGTGGCAAGTTTTCCGCTGCTCGGTCCTGGACCTGTGACCACGACAATGGGTTTGGTGGTTTGAATATATTGGTTGGACCCATATCCATCATCACTCACTATGGTATCGATATCCGTTGGATACCCTTTGGTAAACGGGTGGGTATAGACGCGGACATTTCGACGTTCCAATTTGTTTTTGAATATAGTCGCTGCAGGCTGATTTTCATACCGGGTGATGACCACTCCGACCACCTCGATTTCCCACTCCCTCAGATCATCGATCAACTTTAATGCATCCGAATCATAAGTGATACCAAAATCAGCTCTCACCTTTTTCCGTTCAATGTCTCCAGCATAAATGCAGAGCACGACTTCTGATTTATCTTGGAGCTTTTGAAGCAAGCGCATTTTCACATTGGGATCAAAGCCGGGTAACACCCGAGCGGCATGGTAATCGAATAGGAGTTTTCCACCAAACTCAAGATACAATTTATTGCCAAAACGATTGACCCTATCCAGGATTGCAGCGGTTTGTTCCGCGAGATACTTTTCATTATCAAAACCGGTTTGCAAAGGCATCGCCTAATCCTTTCGTGGTCCATACAAAATAAAGTGGGAGGATCGTTCAGGGCCACATTCAGAGGCAACCCCCATCATAGTGATTCATTATTGGGTTGTCAATATAACCTCGATCACGTGGGAGGGGTTATTCTTCCACCCAGATAAAATCAGCCACCCTTGAACGGTCTTTCATCAGAAGTCCCTCCACAGCCGAAGCCATGGCAATGACGGCGATCTTCAGTTGAGGATGGTTCTTTCGGAGCTGATAAGGAATGCCAAGTTGGTAATCAGAATGAAAGTGACCGCAGCAAAAGAGGATGCGGCGGTGTAAAAAAGGTTCTATGGAGTCTGCCATCACCGCATCTTTTAAAACCTGCGCCTTGTAAAGACCCTCGATATTGATTCCTTTCATGGGAGTGAAATGAGGCATCTCTTTCACTGAGGAGACGAAATGTTTGTAATATTTTTTTGATTTGAGGTAGATGGTTTTGGGAAGGTAAACCCCATCCTTGCCCAATACATCGGGTGAGATCTTGTTTGCCATGGATACCGCTGCAGCTCCCCTTCGTGGAATATTTGCTGCAATGACTGGCAATCCTTTTTTCTTCGCAAACTCAATAAGAGGACGGTAATCCTCCAGATAGTTTGGCCAAGGGCGGGACTGTTTAAGAAATATTTTTTCGGATATTTTTCCTGTTAAATAGGCGTCAAGGACATCTTGAACGTCACGCTCGAACATCTCGAGGGCGAGGACAAGTTTCGAATCCCGTTCTGCGAGTCCCTTGAGAATAGTCAGTTCTGCATGGTGGGAAACACGGGATCCATGTTCTTCCCCGATGAAAATGACGCCAAAGTCCATGAGAAGATCAAAAGAATCCTCTATTTCATAGAGGAACCCTTTTTTCATTAAGTATGGCATGTGAACCTCCTACTTTATTTTTCTTAAAAAGCGATCTGCTTTCCTAATGACGAAAATATCCGTTATCACACCTCCTCACTGTCAAATGGTTTTCAGTTCCGACAGAAGAACTTATGAAAGCCAACAAACCAGATCACATTCTTAAAGATCAACGGATATAAGTCGTCTTTTCTTTCCCCTCTTTCCTTGGAACAGGAGGAGGGAGGCTTACCGGCTTTCCAAGGCAGACTAGTGCCAATGGCATCTTCTCAGGGGCAATGTCAAGTATTTCTCTGAGGGCTTTCTTATCAAATAGAGTGAACCACAAACTGCTCAGACCCAGGGCATGAGCGGCAAGATGCATATTTTGAATGGCTGCAGCACAGGCGGCTTGATAGCCCATCGGGCCTTCTTCCGCAAACATGTCAACTCCGCTCTTCTTTGGATCTCCGATGACAGCGATGATGGCAGGGGCTGATTTCAAAAAGTCGAGCGTGTAAGATCCTAACCACTTCCAGCCGCTTTTTTCAAGTGCCCATTTTCGACATCTCTCACCTTCAGAAAAGATCTTTTCTTTTATTTCCTTGTTGGTGACGACCCTAAATTCCCAGGGTTGGCTGTTGAGTGGAGAGGGGGCCCAGGTAGCGGCCTCGAGAATCTTTTCGATTGTCGCTTCATCCACGGGTTCAGGCAAAAAATTCCGGCAACTACGTCTTTCTTTCATTGCAGTAAAAAGGTCCATTTCTCTCCTCCTCCTTTTACAAGAAAAATTGATAGAAAGTGAGCTTCCCCCATCCAACGCTCATCAATCCATACTATCCCTTCTCCAGATTCTTTGTCAAAAAAATTTGATTTTATGAAGAGGGGTAACTTGCAAAGGGTTAAAGGACTTGATAAAATTTTAATAGATGGAAAAATATCTTCAGGAAAGGAAGGATGAACAATGAAAAAACTCTTAAAGATAGCCATTGTTCTGGCGGGGATCCTGGCCCTTTTATTTATCGGACTCACACTCTTTGTCAAGAGTTATCTATCCAGTGACCGGCTTAAACCCATGATTCTTCCAAAGGCTGAAGCGGCGACAGGAAGAAAGGTTCATTTAGATGACATCAGTGTTTCCCTGTTTAAAGGAGTTGTAGCCAAAGGGTTGAGCGTCAAGGAAAAGGATGGGCAGAAAGACTTCCTGAAAATCGGGAGATTTGTCCTTTCCTATCGTCTTTTACCACTTCTCAAAAAACAACTCGTCATTAGCAAGATCGAGATAGTCTCACCCTCGATTTCTATTAAGAAAGAAAGGGAAGGAAAGTTTAACTTCAGCGACATCATGGAAAGGGGTTCTCAGGAACCACAAAAACCCTCTGAGCCTAAATCTCAGGCACTTCCTGTCTCCATCGTTGCCAATCGGTTATTTATTCGGGATGCCCGTTTAACATTCGTTGACGAAGGGAAGGAATTGCCAGATGTCTCCATGGCTTTAAATGCAGAGTTTCAGGGATCGGTCGACAAGGATGGCATCCCTCGCATGGAATTTGGGCTCATTTCCTTAAAGGAGGTTAAGGCGAATCTGAAGGATAAAGAAGTTAAGGTTTCAGGAAGGATTGACATGGATACCAAAGCCGTTCGGGCCAATCTTCAAGCCTTGATCGGAAAGGACAATATCGACCTTAATGCAACGGTCAAGGAGTATCGTTCCATCCCTGATATCGTTGCTAATATCCACGCCAAAACCCTTGATCTTGACCAGTTGATGGGCTTAAGTAGCGAGAAAAAGGTCCAAGAAGGGAAACCTCAAAAGAAGGAGAAAAAAGCCGAGCCCTCCCAGGGGGATATGATGAAAAAGCTCAAGGCCTCGGGCCAGATCACAGTCGATAAGGCAACCTATCAGGATTACACCATTAAAGACTTTCGCATCCAATACCAATTGGCAAAGAGTGTATTAAAGATTGAATCTCTCGGGTTACAATTTTCCGGAGAGGGGTCCTTCACCGCAGAGGGCGGCCTTAATGGGAATCTTCAGTGTGTTGTGGATGAGCCATCCACAATTCAAAAGACTTTGAAAGGAACGGCTGTGGCTAAGCTTGGAAAAGGCGCCATCAAGCAATCTCAAATATTCGATGCCATTGCGCTACTCACTGGCATTCCTTCCTTAAAAAATCCGAGCTTTGACGAAGGTTTGTTCAATTTTGATGTGAAGGATGAAAAGATATTTTTAGATGGTTGGATCGGTTCTGCTCTTTTTAAGATCAGTCCAAAGGGCATGGTTGATTTTGAAAAGCAATTGGATATCCCGACGGAGTTTAGGCTCTCACCGAGTTTAACGGGAAATCTGAAAGGGAGACTGGCGTCTATAAGATTATTAGAGGATGACCAAGGGTGGAAAGTCATTCCACTTAGGATCAAAGGCACCACGGATAAGCCTAATGTCAGTCTTGATGAGGAGGCATTGAGTAAACAATTAGGCCGGGGCTTGCAAAAAGAAATCGAAAGACGTCTCTTTGAACGAAAGTCCAAAGAACCAGAGAAACCATCAGAGAGAACTAAATCAAAGGGTGTCCTAAAAGAACTTTTCGGAAAATAAAGGCTAAGAATTGTCCTGAAAGATTCTCTTATACGGCCACCGCCTGTTTACATAATTCCGTAATAAAAATAGGGGTTATCGAATCATCTTTGCATAGCTTCCGAAGGTTGAGATAGCACATGGGGCAAAGAAAAACCATGGCCTCCGCTTTCACATTCTTCGCATCATCGATATTCCACTTCTTCACCAGCGCTGCCCGGTCTTTATCACGGGCCATGAGCGGGGCGCCGCAGCATAGCGCATTGATTCTCTCATATTTACGGGCTGGCCTCTCCACACCAAGGAGTTCGAAGATTTTATCCAAGTAGATATCTTTTCCCTGCGTATAGCGTGAGGCACAAGGAGACTGGTAAGCAACCCGGATAGCGTTTTTCTTGAGATAGTCTTTTCTCTTCTTCAACTCCCGGTAAAGGTATTCAAACAGGTGGATTGGACGGAAAGGCACTTTCAAACCATATTCCTGAGCGAAGGTTGTCAGCATGGTGTAACAGTCATCGTGGAAACAGATAACCTCTTTTGCCCCCAAGGCAGCAAGATTATCGATAAATCGTTTTGCCTCCTTCTGGACTGGGCTTGGTTTTCCGAGATGGATGTATCCGACCGTACAGAAGTAGTCCGCGCCTTCGACCACCGTCAAACCCTCAAAGAGAGGGTTATCGAGATGTTCCCGAACCATATCTCCAACAATACATAGATTCAGAACAGGCATGCCTTCTTTACCTTTTTTGACCATGGTTGGCAGACTATGAAGTTTGGCAAAGTTCTGCAGGGCTTGTTCGGGAATACCCAAGGCGCCGGTTTTTTCTTGTTGCTCGTTGATCCGGTCAAAGGGATTTGCCTGTGTTGGACAGATGAGATTGCATGAGGCGCAGGTCACACAGAGACCGACAATGGGCGGTGTTCCTCCGGAGATGAGGTCTTTCATTTCCTGCTGAGCCCGCTCCAGACTGTAATCGACATAAGGACAAAACTCCAAGCATTTCCCGCAAAGATCGCATCTCTCTGCATAAAACATAACCGCCTCCTGTTTTTTATGGCATTATAAACCATTCATTGAAGCTTTGTCACCTGCATGTTTAGGATGAACAAGCCCGACTTGGCCTTTTCCCTAACATGGTTGTGTAATAGTAGGAAAATATCTCGGACATCCATCCTGTTACACCTTGAAACTGATGAATTTCATCTTTCCCTTACATTTCGGGCGAGTCAGGGGGTTTACTTCATAGATCTTTTGAATCAGCCTCGAGGCTTTCCTCACCATCCCTCCTTATTTTACTGGTAAAATTCGGAGAACATTATAGCAATATGGCGGAAAGGGCAAGCTTTTTATATAATGGAAAAAAGATTGCATTTCCTGGCTTTTGTGTTTATGATTTTATAGGCTTAAAAAAGGGAGTTCTTATTATCTTTTTTGACAAAAGCCAGGGACTGAGAGGTGCATGGAGAAGGTTTCCGCCGTCGTCATCGTTTACAACGAAGAGAAAAATCTCAGGGAATGCTTGGAGACGGTGCAGTGGGCTGATGAGATTGTGGTGGTGGATTCCCACAGCCAGGACCTGACAGTGGAGATCGCCCATGAATTCACGAAAAAGATCTTCCAGAAGGAGTACAAGGGGCACATCGACAAGAAACGCTTCGCCGTGTCTAAGGCAGCCCACGATTGGGTCTTTAGCATCGACGCGGATGAGCGCCTCACCCCCGAGCTAAAAGAGGAGATCCGGGGGGTCCTTGAGCAGGGAGGAGGAGAGGTGGTGGGGTACGATATGCCCCGGATGACGTGGCATCTCGGTCGTTGGATCCATCACGGCGAGTGGTATCCTAATCGGGTTACGCGCCTCTTCCGTAGAAGCCGGATGCGGTATGAGGGTACGGAACCCCACGACCGCGTGATCCTTGAGGGCAAACGAGGGCACTTGAGCGGCATGCTCTTGCACTACAACTACCGAAATTTCGCGCACCAGGTTCAAACCGTCCAGGCTTATTCCGACATAGCGGCAAAGGCCCTCTTCACCGAGGGGCGCAGTGCAGGATTCCGAAACCTCTTCCTCCGTCCGCCGTTCAAGTTCCTGAAATGTTACATTCTAAAGAAGGGATTTCTTGACGGCTGGCCGGGATTTATCATAGCAGCCACCTCAGCCTTCTATGTCCTCGCGAAGTATGTTAAGCTGTATGAGATGAAGCGTTGCACGAACAGAGAAAGGACGTAGATTATGGATTGCATTTTGGGAATAGTGAGCATCCGAGATGCCACGCGGGTGGGCCGGGAGGAGCACTGGAGATGAAGACGCTCATTCTCTGCGGAGGGAAAGGGACGAGGCTCAGCGCCCATGCAGAGGCGATCCCCAAGGCCCTTGTGGAGGTCGGTCCGAAGCCGATCCTCTGGCATATCATGAAGATCTTTGAAGTGCAGGGGTTCAACGATTTCGTCCTCTGCCTCGGTTTCAAAGGGGCCGCGATCAAAGAGTACTTCCTCTTTCACGGGGGTGCTTTGGGGGGCGACCTGCTGCTCGATATGGGGGCTCCTGCTGCCGAACGCCTGCAGAAGCTTGAGGAAGATTTTCGCGATTGCTTCACGATCACCTTCGCCGACACTGGGCAAGAAACGCCGACAGGAGGGAGGATCAAGCGGGCTTCGCGCTATCTCAATGAAGGGACGTTCATGGTGACCTATGGCGATGGCGTCGCTGACATCGACTTGAAAGCCCTCCTTGCCTTTCATAAAAAGCAGGGGACGATCGGCACAGTGACGGTTGTGACCCCGCCGTCCCAGTTCGGCGAGGTAATTATTGGCAAAGGGGAGAAGGTGACGGAGTTCCGGGAGAAACCCATCTCCGACAAATGGGTAAATGGGGGGTTCTTTGTCTTCGAGCCCTCTTTTCTCTCTTATCTGGGGGATGACGATGTGCTGGAGCGCGCCCCTCTCGAACGGCTCGCTGTGGAAGGTCAACTCTCCGCCTTTCGACATACCGGTTTCTGGCAGTGTATGGATACGTTTAAGGACGTGGCGCTCCTCAACGATCTTTGGGCAGGAGGGGCACCCTGGAAGGTCTGGTAGGGGTTCGATGCTGAAAGGAGGTTCCGATGGGTAAATCGTTTTGGCGGCAAAAGCGGGTCCTCATCACCGGAGCTAACGGTTTCGTCGGATCCTGGCTCTGCAAGCGGCTTCTCGACGAGGGTGCATCGGTGGTGGCGGTGATCCGGGACCACATCCCCGGCGCGAACTTCTATCGGCTCGGCCTCGAAGGGCGCGTCGACATCGTATCGGGGGGGGTAGAAGATTTCGTACTGCTTTCGCGCACCGTGGCGGAGTACGAAGTGGAGAGCTGCTTTCATTTGGCGGCGCAGGCGGTTATCGGCGTGGCGAATCATTCTCCCCTTTCCACCTTTGAGGCGAACATCCGGGGGACATGGAACCTCCTCGAATCTCTGCGCCTCGGCAAGGGGGTACGTGCCGTGGTGATCGCGTCGAGCGACAAGGCCTACGGTAGCCATGAAAAACTCCCCTACACAGAAGACACACCTCTCCAACCCCTCTATCCCTACGATACGTCAAAGGCCTGCGCAGATCTCATCGCCCGATCCTTTTTCTACACCTTCGGTCTCCACGTGGCCGTGACCCGGTTCGCCAACATATACGGCGGCGGAGACTTGAATTTTTCCCGCATCATTCCTGGTACCATTCGATCGGTCCTCCAGGGGTACGATCCCATCATTCGCAGCGATGGGACGCCGGAGAGGGATTTCATTCACGTCGACGACGTGGTGGATCTCTACCTTGAAATCGGCCGACGCCTACCTGCTGACGGCGTGTCGGGGAGTGTCTTTAACGGGGGGCACAACAGGCCGGTGAAGGTGCTTGACCTCGTGAAGCGGATCATCGCCTTGTCCGGGAAGAAAGGGGTCCGGCCTGACATTCAGGGAAAGAACGCCGGTCACGGCGAGATCGACCGACAGTGGCTCGACGCGACAAAGGCCAAAAAAGTTCTCGGGTGGGAGCCCAAGATCGCCCTTGAGCAGGGACTTGCAAGGACTATCGAGTGGTACCGTGAGGCGCTCGCCGAAGATTCTTTTAAATAATTTATAGAGGCGATGATAGTCAAAAGAGGGGCAAACTGTTGATCGGTTTCAATCTCGGCGCCACCCATGGGGAGGCCATTGGTTATCAGGGTTTCCTGATAACCTGGTTGCCTGATACCCTGCTTCCTGGTTGCTTAATATCCACCCTTACCAATTTGGTAAACTTTGCGCCTTCCACCGTCGCATTGGCCATAAGACCCTTCTGACCGAACATGAATGCGACAATAGGATCCTTGATGTTTACCGTGTTGACGGATTTTCCTTTCCCAACGTCTCTTTATTCGGTTTTTTCAATGAATTGTTGAATCGCTTTGAAATAGTCCATGAAGCCAACGAACATGATATCATTATGGGTAGCCGAAGGGATAACGAGAAGTTCCTTTTCCTGTGTCCCTAAATGCTGATAAATATCTTTTGCATTTTCAAGAGGGACAAGACTATCCTGCTCACCGTGGATAATCAGGGTGGGGAGAGATATCTTCTTGATCCTCTCCAGACATGCCTGGTCAATTTTTTCCAGATCCGTCCCCTGGGCAGGCAATCCAAAAAGAAACATGAGCCTCACCACACTTGGAAAACCACTCTCAATGATGAGTCCCTTGATCTCTTTCTGATGGGGGTAGGCTAATTCCAGGGCAGAGATACTTCCCAGAGACCTTCCCATCACCCACAGGTCTTTCCGTAAATTTCTTCTGGAGAGTTCCTCTTTGACCGCTTCGAAGATAACATGAGCATCCTGAACGAGATCGGTGAGGGTGGGGGTCCCGCTGCTGGCCCCATAACCCCTGTAGTCGGCAACGACCAGGTTAACCTTGCTTTGATGATAGAAAGGAGAGATCTCATCGTAATCGCTCACCACCTCACCGTTCCCGTGGAAAAACAGAACCCACGGCCATTGGTGATGCCCCATGTAAAAGCGGCAGGATATAAAAGCACCGCTCCTCACCCCTACAGAGAGATCGAAACCATTTCCCGGACAAGGGGTAAAATCCTTTCGAGGATAAAAAATAAATTGTAATAGGAAGGGTTGGTCGAGAGAGGAATAATCAATCATACACTTCAATTTAACACCCTTTTTAAAAAGAGTGAAGGGATTTCCTCAAGATTCTACAACACAATATTTTACAACAAGGTTTTATTACCTTGACGATGGGGTTTTTGATTACTAAATTATATTGTAGTGCTCGTTTTCAAATCCGGTATATTTTTGGAGGATCTCTCAGGAGGTGGCCTGTGATACTATATAAAGCGTCGTAAATAATGCAGTATAATTTTGTTGCATTCTCGTCGTTCCTCATGTAAGATGGACTTAAGGAGGAA
>DCVM01000118.1 GCA_002327985.1 Syntrophaceae bacterium UBA2188
CTTGCCAAAATGCTGAGTCGTGGAGGAAGAAATCAATCCGCAATTGATATTGCCAAATAAGTTCTACTAAACAAAGCAATTGAGTATGGGGATTCTATGAAATGACCTGAGTTTTTACCCTACGGCTGGCCGTATTTAAAAGAGGTGAGGAAAAAGACCTTGATTGTTCCAAAGAGATACTGGATCAATCCATTTGCACTTAAACTCGCTGTAATCCAAATGGTTATTCCTTCCTGATCAGGTTGATTAATTTATCCAGGTCTTCAGGAGTAGGTTTTTCGCTTCTTATGGTTAGAAAAATTAGGTTTGTGAATATTTTCTTCTTGAAATTTTATTTTTTTGCCCCATAATAGGAAAATACATCTCCGCAGGAAGGAGGAGGTTTTAATGAAATTTGAGAGGTTTGAGGGTTGTTGGACAGCTATGGTGACCCCTTTCAATCGAAAAGGAGAGGTCGATTTTGATGGACTTGAGAGAAATGTTCAGTTCCTCATCGAGAATGGGTCAAACCTTGTCCCCACCGGAACAACAGGCGAGTCTCCCACATTGGATTGGAGAGAACATGATCGGGTGATTACAAAAACAGTTAAGTTGGCAAAAGGTAAAGGTTTTGTTATTGCGGGGACGGGTTCGAATTCAACCAGCGAGGCGATGAGAGGATCAAAACATGCTGCCGAAGCAGGGGCACACGGAGTGCTGCTTGTAGACTGTTATTATAACGGTCCCTCCTCCCTCGAACTAAGAACACAATATTATGAAATCATTGCAAAGGCCTTCAGAAAGACATTCGTTGTCCCCTATGTGATTCCCGGAAGGACAGGGACAAAACTGGAGGTGGAGGATCTGGCTATCCTTCATCGTAAATTTAAGAATGTAAGGTCTGTGAAGGAAGCCACTGGAGATCTTGAGCGAATGGCCAAGACGAGAAACCTGTGCGGAGAGGATTTTGATATTCTCTCCGGAGATGACGATAAAACCTTTGAAATGATGACCCGCAGTGATATTCGTGCCTCTGGTGTGATTTCGGTAATGTCGAATATTGTCCCAGGACCCATTGGGGAGATGGTCAAAGCGATACAGAGGGGAAATATGGAGCAAGCCAATCGGCTCAAAGATATTCTGGATCCCCTTTTCAAAGTGGTAACGGTCAACACGATCGAATCTTATGAAGGATTTAATGTTCCATGTAAATTTAGAAACCCATTGGCGATTAAAACCATGATGAAAGGCCTTGGGTTGCCATCTGGGCCATGCCGTCCACCCCTTGGAAAGATGACGCCTAAAGGGGTAGAGATTGTTCGGAATGTCCTGAAAGAGGTTTATGGAAAAGACAAAGAAGTATTCCGGCCTCTTCAAGAATTTTATAGAGTCAATGTCGAGGAGAGGCTCTCCAACGATCGGTATTGGAAATAGAGACCTTTTATCAAGAAGAAATGAGAAGGGCCTGTCCCTCGAACGAGGGACAGGCCCTTTGTGTTACCAGTTGGGGATGAAGAAGAGAAACGCGAGTGAGGTGATGACAAAGTAGACGATGAAAACCATCAGCAACCAGCCCATGATATCCCTGAAGTGCAACTTCGCCACCGCCAGCATCGCAATGGCCCAGAAAGGCTGGATCATGTCGGTCATCATATCAGCCCAGGCAAAGGTGACAATCGTGGTTCCCATTCCAACCCCTAACTCTTTGGCAGCCGGAATGATATAAGGTGCAACCACTGCCCACTCCCCACCGCCAGAGGGGATGAGGTAGTTGAGAATTCCCCCATACCAGTATACGAAGAGTGGAAAAGTTTGTGGGTTCGAGATGGCTACAAATGCTTTGGTGAATACGGTGGAAAGGAGGGTGAATTTAAAAAGGCCGAGGATTCCTGCATAGAAGGGGAACTGAACCACGATTCCCCAAACCGCCCTGCCTGCATCTTCGGTGGCCTTTAAGAAGGACCAGGGTCTCCAGTGGAAGAGGATGCCGAGCATCAACATAGCAAAATTGACTACATTGAGGTTCAGGTCCACGCCTTTGGTTGAAAAATGCCAGATTAACCAGATCAGACCTCCGATGAAGACAATGATATTGAATCCAGGCCACCAGTTCATCCAGTCTGATGGGCTTTCCCATTTTGAAGGTTTGGGAGGAGCGACGTAAAGTTTGAGTTGATCCATCAATTCCGGTTTCACCACAAACGCCTTTTCCGGTCTTGGATGCATCAACGCCATCATGATGGTGACCACGGCGACGATGATGATGGTGAGGATCAAATTGAAAGGATGGAAGATAGTATTGGCGACAGGAATGGTCGCCTCCAATAATTTTCCTTTGATCAAGAAATTATCCGGGGTGGCCACGAGTAATGTGGCTGAACCGGAGAGGCCGGCATGCCAGGTGCACCCCAAACCTAAGTAAGCGGCAGCAATGAGTAATCGGTAGTCTACTTTCGGATTTCTTCTCACGATGAAGAGGGCAAGCATGGCACTGGCAATTAGACTCAATCCCCAGTTGAGCCAGGCCAGAATCATGGAGAAGAGAGACATAACGAGAATGGCCTGCCAAGGTTTTTCAGGATTGGCCCATCCAGAGATCCCATTCATTAACCATCGAACTGGAGGGGAGCAGGCCAGGATGTATCCTGTCATCATGATCAAACACATCTGCATGGCAAAGGCAAGCAATTCCCAGAATCCTTTTCCCCACGCCTGAACAGATTGATAAGCTCGGGATCCAAGGCCAACTTCTGGTTTAAACCCCCAGATCAGGGCAAGGATAAAAGTGACAATGCTTAAAAGGATGACGATGACCAGGGCGTCAGGGATCCAGCGTTCTGTCCAGCGAGTGAGGGCATCACCCCAATCTTTTAAAAATTCAAAAGCTCCTCGGACTTCTTCTTTCTTTTTTTCCTTCATTATTGGTCCCTCCTTCTTAAAAACGTTTTCAAAATGAGGCACTGAAACAAAGGGTCAGAAAATGATAGGAGTCTCCGAACGGTTTCACCTCCTTTCTATATCGATCGGGAATCTTAGGAAAGTTTAAATTAAGTTGTTGAAGAATGAACCCCACAAGGCTTTCCATATCTAAAAAGAACCCCTTTGTCAATAAAAATTTCAGATA
>DCVM01000022.1 GCA_002327985.1 Syntrophaceae bacterium UBA2188
TCTGAATTGAATTTTTGAAACACCGCATTAGTTCATTACATAAAAAAAGCCGCTATCCTCCACCTTCAGATAGCGGCCCGACTACCCTGCCTTTTCAACCTCCAGAAATATTTAAATATCTCTGGACCCTGCGGTTTCTAATTTTCCGTAAGAAATATTAAGACTTCTTTTCTGTCAATTACCCTCAGTTGAAGTGAAAAACTTTGTAGAACCCGTAAATCTATTAAAAACGAAAAAGATTTCCTTGTCAATACAAAAATGGAGGGCTTGTCCTGAGACTGACAGAATCTTTGGAATTCTTCCTATGATATAGAATTCTCTTCTGGAAATTTGATTCCTGTTCTTAGCCAGCTTACGGCTTACTTTGATTGTAGGTAACCGTCACTTTCTTCGTTACCGTGTCCTTACCCGATGTGGCGACAACATTAATGACATTGCTGCCTTCGGTCAACTTGAAATCGGTGGAGAACTTGCCACCTTTAATGGGCACTACCATATCATTAATTTTCACCTCGGCCGTCTTATTGACTGTGCCACTTACCGTCACCGGAGACGCAGTGACAGTTGTCCCATCCTGAGGTGTATCTACCGTCATACTTAGAATATACCCAGCTTCCCAGGGCTTGCAAGCAACTATTTGTAAAGCCAATAGAAAAATCACGAGTGAAATACCCAGTAATTTAAATAGATTATTCATAATCGACTCCTTTCTCCGTTATGAGGTTTGCAGCATTAGTACGTACGCCACGTGCGCCTATGTCAGTACATGCGTTTGTCATGGGCGTCCTTAATCCAGTGTGCGACATGTTTTGGTTTATCCGAATCGAACATTTTTTGCCCCGTGCCTACAGGCTGCATGTCAATCACATCGGCTGAGTACACAATGTACTTCTTCTGCTTCTTGCCCGGGTAGTTGGGGTTAAGCTCGACAACAGCAGCACCCATGCCGAGGGGACCTCCGCTTTTGATGCCCCTGGCCATGTAGAAGAAGACCGTTTTACCGGGTTCCTTTAGCGCTTCGATTTTCTGCTGTATCTCAGCCTGAGTAAAAATGGGGGTATCCCAGTTGACTTTCTTCTTTTCTTCCAATTTGACCTGTTTCGCTTCATTATCGAACCACCCTTCATAGATGATCAAATCTGGACACTCGTCAAGAGAAGTGTAGTCCTTAACCTGTACTTCCTTCGCTTTCGCTTCGGAGCTGTCAAAAACCCGAATATTAAATGTTGCTCCAGTTGTACTCTTACGCACCACAGCCTTGAGAAGCTTTATCAAGTCGGGGTCCATTTTTCTCTCGGCTACCAGATAATTTTGCACTGACCCCGGTATTTCTTTTGGCCCTGACAGTTTCCCTTCCTCTTTCGCTGGCTTTTTGCTCCAGAACATCTTTCTTAACCTCCTTTCATGTCTTCTTCTTCCCGGCTGGACGGACTACTCCTTTAAGTTGTCACACCCAATCTGGGTCCTTCTTCATTTCAACCACGATGTAACTCCCTACCAGGCCGGGTATCCCCTTAGGTCCTGCCAATTTCATCTCCCCTTCCTTCGTCGGGTTACGATTCCAAAACATGCTATCCTTCATGCCTTTCTCATTAGAAATGTAAGAATTAAGGCAACCGAAAGTTTATCCGCAATTCTGTTTGCCACCTGGTAGCAAGGGGAAATATGGTCCAATGTGTGAGGTGGCATTTTACACGAATTTATTTTCATGAAAAATACTTCATCTAATCGGCTTTGTCAAGAGCTTTTTATTCTTAACAAAAAGATCATCAACATTCATGGATTAATTATTAAGTGAAGTAACAAGAAGTTGCATTGGAATGAGTTGAATATACGAAAAAGCAGGGGTAGTGGGTTAAGAAAAAGGAACACTGATGATTACTAATTCAAATAGTGTATACTTTGCCAAAGTGGTGACTTGTTGAGTTCAGGAAGGAGTCCTCGGAAAAGGATTAAGAAATCCACCCACCAATGTTGCTCCGAGTGTGATTCTTGAAGGCGAGGATTACGAATAAGCGTCATTCTGTAGTGAAGTTACAGAATGACGCTTATTCGAAACCGAGTATAATGCCAAAGGTCAGCGGTGGCTGTAAGCTATCGGCTTAAGTGATCTGATAGCCCCCTCCTTTTTTTGTAATATACAACGTTTTTAAAAATTAGGGAATAGAATGTTTCAAGGAAGGATTCCGCAAGGGAGAGGAGTGTTCATAGTATCTAAAAGGATTTAAGAAGAATATTCGGCCTTAGCGATGTAGTTAGAAATTTTAAAAAAATTAGTTAAGTCCAGGGGCGCTTACAAACCATACTAATTCAACAAAATTAATTATCCTTGGGGGGGCAGATCTGTTTAATGGGGTTGCTGCGTTAGCTATGAGGCGGCGGCAAAGGCCGCCGCCTCAAGAAGAGCTGGGGCGAATTACTTCTTTGCTTCTTTTATCCTCTTTTCATAGTTTTCCCGAACAGCTTTCAGTTCTTCGGGGGTTCTGGAGATCTGCTCTGCCTGAATGGCCTGCAGATTTTTAAGGATGGCAAAACCATATTGGTCGTTAAACAAGGTTTCACCCCAAACCACATCTTCTACGACCGAGTGATCCCCTTTCCTCATGATCTTCCAACCCTCCGGGGTCTCCCAGGCCAGAGGTTCGCTTTCTACGGCCTTGATGAGCTCTTGCGGATCTGTGCTTTTGGCTCTTTCTATGGCGGCCTTCAGGAAATAGACACCTGCATAAGTCTCCTGAGCCATGTAGTCCGGGTATTCCTTGAAGCGGCCCATGTAAGTCTTGACAAAATTCCGGTTCATAGCCGTATCCGGAGTGAGGAAGAAGTAACGAGCAGCTACGAAGACTCCGTTGGGCATGTCTTTCCCGAGAGGAACCAGCGTTTCCAGTGCCGCACCGTCCGTGAAGGCGAACTTCACATTGTTAAACACACCGGTAGGCAAAGCTTGTTTTACGAAATTGACCGCATCGTTGCCCCACAGGGAGGACCAGACCGCATCGGGCTTGGTTTCCACGATTTTTTGGATAAAAGGCGTGAAGTCCTTTTCCATCAGCTTGGGCCACAATTCGCCCACTACCTCCACGTCGGGCTGAATCTCCTTTAACTTGGCGATAAAGGAGGCCCAGGACTCTCGGCCGTAAGCATAGTCTGGACCAATGTTCATCCAGCGCTTGTACCCCTTTGGAGCCATGAAGTAAGCGCCTGCGCGTGAGTGCATCAGGGCATTACTCAGCGTGCTGAAGAGGTAGGGATTGAATTTCGCATCGGTCAAAGAGTTGGCGGCTGACTGGGTCAAGATAAGGATCTTTTTTTGTTGCAGGGCCGAATCAGCCAAGGCCACGGCAATGGCACTGGATGTGGGTCCCATGATGAAGTCCACTTTATCCTTTTGGACAAACTTGTTGAAGATTTCAACACCCACCTCTGGCTTCATTTTGTCGTCTTCAAAAATGGCCTCTACTTTTCTTCCCAGAATTCCCCCTTTGGCATTTATTTCATCCAAGGCGAGCTGAACCGCCTGGGATCCATGCTTGCCGTAACCGCCCATGGGCCCGGACATGATGAAAAGAACCCCTATTTTGATGGGCTTGGCAGGTTTCTCCGCGGTGAGAGCAGGGCCGCAGACCAAAGCAATTAAAAGAAAACAAACAACCATTCCCAATTTCCATCCTCTGTTAATCATGTCTGTCCTCCTTTCAGGATGTGGTTCTTGAAAAGCCTCCGAGTGGAGAGTCTTTCCTGTCCCCTTTACAAAATAGGGACTATTTAGATGATAAGAACTCCCTTTTGGGATGAGTTGAGTATATTAAAAGGGGAACGGTATGTAAAGGGAAGAAGAGTATTGAGAATTACCGATTCAACACAGGCATGTTTGATTAGAAGGTCCGGTTGATGACTTGAGGAAGGACCTTGCCATTAAGACAACGACACCCAATCGGGTGGTGATCACCATTTCAGACGCCCACTTGTAGAGCTTGTTGAAAACCAGAACGATTAGGGTAATAATTAAAGGCTACAACATTTGTTCTCACGGAGGTAATAGATGCTTTCAGGAAGGATGGGAAGAAGAAAATTCTTGAAGAATATGTCTTTAGCTTTTGGGGGGTCGTTAGCAGGTCAATTTTTAGGGAGCCTTCCACTAACTCATGCAGAAAAGAAACCCGCCCTTGAATACCGGACCCTCGGCAAGACAGGACTGAAAGTGACCACCGTGAGTATGGGGGTAATGAACTGCAGCGATCCGGCCGTGTTGCTTCGAGCCTTTGACCTCGGGATCAATTTCTACGATACCGCAGATTGTTATATGCGGGGGCGAAATGAGGAGATGGTCGGTCAGACTTTTAAAGGAAAAAGGGATAAGATATTGATCCAGACAAAAGTCCATGCCCTCGATGAGAAACAGATGCGGGCCTCGGTGGAAAGGAGCCTGCGCAGGCTTCAGACGGATTATATTGATGTCCTGGTATGGCATAGTCATTCTTCTCCGGAAGAGGTATCGGATACCCACCTCTTTGAATTCATGTCGAAGATGAAAAAAGAAGGAAAGGTTCGCTTTACGGGATTTTCAACTCACCGGAATATGGCTTCCCTTTTGAAAGAGACGGCAAAATCGAATCTTCATGACGTCGCTTTAGTCTCCTATAATTTTACTCATTCAAAGGACTTGAAAGAGGCGGTGGCCTCGGCAGCCCGGTCAGGATTAGGCATTGTGGCGATGAAAACCCAGGCAGGAGGCTATAAGAAAGCGAAGATGGAAGGCCTGAGCCCTCACCAGGCAGCTCTCAGATATGTGTTGATGGACCAGAATGTCTCCTGCGCTGTTCCAGGGGTGACGACGATTGAGCAGATCGAAGAATGCGCGGCTGTCATGGGGACTTCCCTTTCGAAGAGGAATGTTAATGAGCTGAAACAATATCAGTCGTTCCTTCGTGGAAGAATTTGTACGATGTGTGGGGGGTGTGCCGGTGAGTGTCCTTACGGGGTGTGGCGCAGCGACCTCTTAAGGGCCGTCATGTATTACGATGGATATGAGAATGATGCTCTATTCAGAGAGTCATTACAACTGATTACAAGCCAGGATATCCACCGTTGCTCAGAGTGCCCGTCTTGCTCTGTTATTTGCAGAAGAGGGCTTAACATCAAAGCACAGATCAAGATGGTGCAAGAGTTTGTCGTTCAAAGTTAATATTAGGAGGAATAAAGTTATGGTTCATCGAAAGCGAATCCTTCTTTTTATTTTGATGGGAATATTGATATGCTGGGAGACTGTTTCAGGAGCAACCCCTTTGGAATCTCTCGTTCCAAGAAAAGACATTCCCGAAGAATGGACCCTGATCCACGGCCCTCAGCTCTATAATAAGAAGACCCTCTTCGAGCATATCAATGGTCAGGCAGAGCTCTTCCTCAAATATGGATTTCAAAAATCGGTTTTTGCCATTTATCAGGATAAGAAAAAAGCTCAAAACCAAATCGAATTGGATATTTATGATATGGGGAACGTGGTTCAATCCTTCGGAGTCTTCTCAAGATTCAGGAATGAAGACCGTGCTGGAGGATTTGGATTAGAATCCTTCCTCGATGACCACACTGCCCTTTTTTACAAGGGCAAGTATTATGTGATGGTTTACGCGACAGAATCGAATCCGGATAGCCTGAAACAGTTTTCTAAACTGGTCTCATCCAAGATATCGGACCCTTCATTCCCACCCAAAGAGATTCGTTTTTTTCCGCAGAACAAACTCAAACCAGGTTCTATCCAATACTTTCCAGAAGGCCTTTTAGGACATCAATTTTTAAAAAGGGGCTTTCAGGGGACATACGTGGGTGGAGAAAAAGAAAGCTCTCTTTTCTTAAGTATCTTTAAAGATTCTAAGGAGGCAACGAAGGGCCTGGAGTTATATCAAGAACATCTCTCCCAAAAAGGAAAGGTAACTTCAGAAAGTTCCGTTCAATTTGGGACCAGGGTTTTGATAGGGGAAGATCCCTATCAGGGGAAAGTCATTGTTCTTCAGAAGAGGTTTTATCTTTTGGGGATCATCGGTTTTATAAAAGAAGAAGAGGCTGAGCATCGCTTGAAGGAATTTATGGATAGGATTAAATAGGGGATTTCCTGGAGGATCATTTTTACACTATGTGCGATGCACTTTGGTTTCTACGTTTTGGTCCAATTTTTCAACTGGAAGTTTAATCCGGAAGGTTGATCCTTTTCCTACCTCACTTTCCACATCAATCTCACCGTTGTGGCTTTGGATAATTCCGTAGCTGATGGCCAATCCCAATCCTGTTCCCCTGCCGATTTCTTTGGTGGTGAAGAAAGGGGTAAAAAGTTTGGAAAGATGTTCTTTGCTCATACCGCGTCCCGTATCGACAAAAGAGATCTCAGCCATTCCATTATGGAGAGCCGTTTTCACGGTGAGCATTCCACCGTCCCCTGACATCGCATCCGCAGCATTAATAATGATGTTCATAAAAACCTGTTGAATTTGATCTCCATCCACCAGAAGCCTCGGTATCTCTGTCTTGAAGTTCTTGATAATTTTAATATTCTGGAAACGGGCCTGATTTTCCACAAGGGTAAGCGTATTGTCCAGCAAGGTATGAATATCCCACTCTTTCTTATCCGGCTTCCTTTGGCGGGCAAAGTCAAGAAGCCCCCTGACGATGTTTCGGCATCGAGTCGTTTGTTGGACAATGTTATCCAAATCTTTTTTCCAAGGGTGGTTTTCATCCACCTTTTTCAGCATTAATGAGCTGAAGGTGAGAACTCCGGTAAGAGGGTTATTAATCTCATGGGCGACCCCTGCCGCCAATTCCCCTAACGCAGCCATCTTCCCCGCACGAATCAGTTGATCTTGCACCTGTTGAAGTTCCTGGGTTCTTTCCTGGACCCGGTGCTCCAGGGTTTGAGTCCATTCCTCGATGGCATCTCGAGATCGTTTTAGTTCTGAGATCATATTGTTGAAGGATATGGAGAGTTCCCCGAGCTCGTCATGGGATCGGATGGATACGGTCTGATCTAAATTTCCATGAGCCGCTGTCTTCGTTGCAGCGAGAAGTCTGTCAATAGGTCGGTTCACGACACGGGAGAGCAGGAGGCTCAGCAACACACTCAATACGATGACGCTGACGATTCCCGAGATGATCATCCGGTTATAGATCTGAGCCCGTTCCTTTTCAAACGCTTCAAGGCTGATTGTTGTGTCCAACACCCCGAGAACATTGGTGGTTTTTGGATGGCATGGGAAACAGGAGGATTCGTTGTAGATGGGATTGATCAATCCGAGAAGACTGCCCTTCTCCGAATGGTAGATGCGGGTCTTGCTATCGGAAGGCAACAATACCTTTGCCTCATCCTCGCGATGACATCCATAGCAAGCCTCCGCTTGCTTGTCCACGATTGTCCCCACTTTGGTCTTATCTGAAGAGGCCGTGATCTCCCCCTGTTTATTAAAAATTCGGACTTCGGTGATTCCTCTTCTTTGGGCGACGTCTTCTATGATCCTCTGATATTCGTCTCTTCGGTCCTTAATCATCGCGTTGCGAATACTCAGACGGATGGTTTCACTCAGGTTAAAGGCCTCCTCTTCGGTTTTATCGAGAATCTGGCGGGAAAGAGATTTGATATTCAGATAGAGGAAGAACCCTTCGATTACCACGAGTACGATGATCACGCTCAGCAAGATCTTTGTTTTTAAACTTCCTAAACGCATGAATCACCCTTCGCCCAATATTCCATTATTCCAATATTCCAAGGCCCATATTACCATTTCAAGCAGGCAAGGACAAGAAGCTAATTCCATCCTCTTAATTGGTAATACTCTTTTAACATGAAGTCTAAATCTTTATGTTGAATCCCTTTTTCCGTTCCCTGGAGAACCTCTCGAAAGAATCGACGAGGCAGTTTGTCCTCTTTCCTCGTCACCCCTTCTTGTTGATTGAAAGTTCGGGCAAGATTGATAATTCCTGAAGCCAAGGTCTTTAGCCCTTTCTTTTTAAGCGAAAGGTTACAAGTCGATGTGAGGATATCCTGAAGGTCCTTCCAGGTGATTAAATCTCGATAAAACCTGCATAGGATCAGGGCATCAAAGAGAGTCATCTTGTCCTCATAATCGACAAAGAGCTTTGCCTTCCCTCTGATTTGATCGGGATCAATCTGGCCAGAAAGTTCGGATTTATAAAAGGTTGCCCTCAGATGGCATGCCCCTCGATCCGATGTGGCATAAGCAAGCCCCATTCCCTTTAATACTCTGGGGTCAAAACCTGCAGGCTCCAGCCCTTTCACGTGGATGGCCTTCTCCTCCATCCCCCAGACCTTTGCAGCGTGGCGGACCCCTTCCGATAAAATCCTGCCCACTCCTTTTTGGTAGGCAATCTTGGTTAGGATCTCAGCGATTCCATCGACATCTCCATATTTGAGCTTGTCTCTCGTCTTCTTTCTTTTTGAGGCCTCGATGGCAAAGGCTGCCAAATTTCCTGCTGTAATGGTATCCATTCCAAGACGGTCACAGAGATCGTTGAGATAGATGATCTCCTCAATGGATTTCACCATGCAGAGTCCGCCAAAGGCATAGATAGTCTCATATTCTGGCCCCATGATGCGAAGGCCTTGATGCCTACCCTGCTTGACCTCAGAAATTTTTCCACAAGCCATGAAACAATAAGGGCATGCGAGCGAACTCACCTGACAGCGTTCCATCAGGCTTTCCGCACTGATTCCCTCCCAGCCCTCCAATGTCCCTTTGGACCAATATTGGGTGGGAAAGGCCCCAATGGTGTTCATGATAGAAACCAGCATGGGAGTTCCATATTTTTTATAAATGTGGACGGTTGAATTATCTTTGACTCGCTCTTTAAACTCCCGGGCCAGCCTTTTCAGGTTAGAAGGATCAGCAACCTCCCGACGCTTCTTTCCGTGGAAAGCCATCCCTTTCAACTTCTTTGATCCCATCACTGCACCGATTCCTGCCCTTCCAAGGGAACGCCAGCGCTCGCTCTCGATCACCGCAAATTTAACCAAATTCTCACCGGCCGGGCCAATGACCAGGGTGCCAGAATCTTTACCGACCTTTTTTTGAATGGTCTCTTCTGCCTCATAGGTCTCTTTTCCCCAGAGGTTCAAGGCGGAATGGAAGATGACCTCTCTGTCGCTGATCTCAAGAAAGATGGGATGATCTGATTTGCCTTCTATGATGATGGCATCATACCCTGTACGGCTGAGGGAGAGAGTAGTCTTTCCTCCGGAATAGGATTCTGAATAGATTCCGGTCTGAGGAGATTTGGTGAAGACGGCATAACGGCTTGAGCCGAAAAAAGGAGTGTCTGCCAAAGGGCCCAAAGTGATGATGAGGCGATTTTCAGGCGAAAAAGGATCAATATGAGGAGGATTTTCTTTAAGAAGGAGGTAAGACCCTAAGCCCTTTCCACCCAGATAGGATCGAAGAATGGATTCAGGAACGGGTTCAACCGTAGATTTTTGTTTGGAAAGATTGATCCGAAGAAGTTGATTGAAGAACCCTTTCATTGACTTCATCATAAAAGAAATAGGAGGTCAAATCAAGGGAGGCTAAGAGGCGTGAAATGAATTGGCAAACCTGACCGTATATTCAAAATGGATATTTTCCCATTTTAATCACAGCATTGGCAATTTCCCTTCTCAGTGCCACCGTATTGACGGGGATAAAGCGGGTCAACTTCTTGAGATTGGATAGCTGGGTCCTGAGAGTATCCCCTTTGGAAATGGCTGCGAGGGCCCGTTTTGCAAAACCTTCTACACGATCAAAGGCATCGTTGACATAGACTTGGACCATGGCCTTCTGAATCCTGGATTTTTCATCTCCTATTTTTTCTATGGACTTCATGGCCCGTAGGAGCGCGCTCTCCATGGCAAAAATCTCAATCACCATATCACTGATCGAGCTAATGATCTCCTGTTCCTCTGCCAACTTCATGCCATATTTTTGAACGGCTGCTCCTGCGACAAAGAGAGCCATCTTCTTCGACCTCTCCACCCTTTCCTTTTGCAAGATGAGCTTCCCATCATCCCTCTCCATGGGGGGAGGGAGGTTGGGAAGCTCGTTGGCCACCTTCTGGGCGGCAGCAAGAATAGGAAGACGGTTCTTCATCGCCCGTTTTGTTAACATGTCCATGATCAGAAGGCGATTGATCTCATTCGTTCCTTCCACAATTCGACTCATTCGGGAATCTCGGTAACCCCGCTCAATCGCATAATCATGAATATACCCGTACCCCCCATGGATCTGGAGAGCTTCATCTACAATATAGTCCAGCATCTCTGAGGCATAGATTTTATTGATGGAGTCTTCAATGGCATACTCCTCAATGGCGTTTGCCATTTGAATCCCGACGTCCTCCGCATGATGGTCAATACGCTGGAGCATTTTATCTGTCATCTCCGCTGTCCGGTAGACCATGCTTTCCACCGTGAATGTTCGAATCGCTATCTCCGCAATCTTGTGTTTGATCAGGCCGAATTCTGCGATCGGCTTGCCGAATTGAACCCTCTTTTTTGCATAAGTGACTGCATCCGCCAACACCCCTTTTGTCGATCCCACACAACCTGCCCCCAATTTAAAGCGGCCAATGTTAAGGCTGTTAAAGGCTACGATATGCCCCTTTCCGATCGTTCCAAGCACATTCTCTGCAGGAACTTTAGCATCGGTGAAGATGACGCTTCGGGTGGAAGATCCCTTGATCCCCATCTTGATCTCTTCCTCATCGACAGAAACTCCCTCGAACTTCTTTTCAACGATGAACGATGTGAATTTGTCTCCATCCACCTTAGCATAGGTCACAAACACGTCGGCAAATCCGGCATTGGTGATGAATTGTTTCTGGCCATTTATCAGGTAATATTTTCCGTCGGGGCTGAGCGTTGCCGTCGTCTTGGCATTCAGGGCATCCGAACCGGTTTCGGGCTCAGTCAATGCATAGGCAGCAATCATCTCTCCAGTGGCCATTTTTAGAAGATATCGGGTCTTTTGATCCTTGTTACCGAAAAAGAAAATGGGAAGGGAACCAACGCCTGTATGGACGCCATAGGAGGCCATGAAGGATCCTCCTCCCAGAGAGAGTTTTTCCAACATCAGGGTGACACTCACCTTATCCAATTCTTGCCCTCCATACGCTTCAGGGATGTCACCGGATAGGAACCCTAATGCTCCTGCTTTCTTGAGCAGGCTTGGAAGGAGTCCTTCTTTCTGCGTTTCAATATCCTCCACCTGCGGCTGAACTTCACCCTCTGCAAATTCCACGGCCGCCTTGGCAATCAACCGCTGCTCTTCGGTAAAGTCCTCAGGGGTAAAGATTTCCTGGGGTGAAATCGACTTGATTAAAAATTCTCCCCCTTTGATATACTTCGGCTCCTCCATGACATCCTCCCCTCAACCTACTAAATGAAAAAGGCGCATGCCCTCGGCGAAGCTCTCGGAGACGGGGCTACGCACAGACAGGAGAGTCTGTTTCGCTGTATGATGGCGCTATGGCCAGCAATTTTTCTACCTGATATTCGGACTTCTCTCCGGCCTCGTGCCAGGTTTGAATGATGGAGTAACATCTTTCTAATTCCGCGACCACGGCGTTTATAGGACGGAGCGGGTCGGAGCCAATGGTCAATGCCGCCACCATCATGAGCCACCACAGCATCTCCTCGAAGGCTTCTTTGTTGAACCACCCAATATCATTGTACTGGTTCACCCCCAGGAAGGGTTTGGCTTCATCATCCTCAAACAATGATTTTAATAGGGTAATAGCCTGTTTTTGGACTGGTTGGTTCATCTCATACCAACCTTGATGACGGGTGAGTAGTTTGATCAATGGTACGACTCTCCAGGCAATGGATTCGTCAAACCCCAGATCCTTTAAAACATCAGAAATCGTTTTGCCTAATCTCCACTCATCAATCCAACCACGACTCAGACCAGCAAAGTCCTTAAGATTAACTACCTTGGCAAGGGCATGGACAAATAACCAAATGAAGAGCGTCACCCAGGTATAGGGTGAATCGGTCAGTTTCTTGTGCAGATATTCTGCCGCAGCCTTGACGCCTTTTGGTTGAAGCCGTGGATAGCGGCTGGTGATGATGGGCAAGTATAAGACCACTTCGAGTTTCTGCCTGACCTCTCGGGCAATCGTCAACTCATCTTCTCCTCCCCCACTGAATTGTTTAATGCACCGGAGAAGATTGACTATTTTCTTTTCTATCTCTTCTATGAGTATTTGATCAAGTTGGGTCTGTGGCTGGGTGATGCGCGCCTCCATCAACCGATGAAACATGTTTGCATTCACCAATTCCTTAAAAGCCTCGTGAAGAGGTTGCCACAGCATTTCTTTCAATGCCTCTTCCATACTGGGTACGCCACGACCGTTTAATGATTTGGCTATCTGTGCGTAATGATTCGATGGATGATCGCGCATTTCTTTAAAATCAATAAACAGATGATATTGGTAGGCGCCCAGTTCTACATACAAACCTTTTCCGCACAATTCTTTACTGTTGCGAATATATTCCAGGCCGGTTGTATGATCCCTGAAAATGCAGAAATAAGCATGGTCGTCGTGTAATCCAAGACCCTCTCCTAAGTCTTTTTGAACCAATATCCGTTCATCCCCTTCACCCGTCTTAACAGAATAAGCCACAGAGGATCGTATCCATCCTTGAGTGGACTCGTATTTGTTGTGATAGATGACCAGGGTTCGTTCATCGCCAGAGCGATTGGAGTAAGCGAAGACATTCTCATTGACCTCACCTTCTGCAGTAAAAAAATCATAGAGAAGGAAGTTTTCTACATCTGCAAAAAGATGGCGGCGCTTCATTAAGGGAAAAATTTCTTTTTTATGCCGCTTCAGGAGTTCCTGGTCGGGTTGTTCGTCCCATTTGGCATAGCGGTATTCCATCCCATATTTTTCATTGAATCCCTCGATCTGACCATGAGCAAACATGGGAAGTCCAGGTAGGGTTACCATCATCGTGCACACCCCGAAATACTTGTCTCCCTTGCCAAATTGAGTGACCGTGGTTTCCTCATCTGGGTTGCTCAGGAAGTTGACAAATCTCTTGAGGACCTCAGGATTGAATTCGAGTGTGTTTTTCATGACCGAGCGGTAGTTGGCATTTTCTTCATCTTTCACCATATTCATAAAGGCGCTGTTGTAGACACGATGCATCCCCAACGTTCGGACAAAATATCCCTCCAACAACCAAAAGGCCTCAGCCAGTAACAAGGTATCAGGGGCTTCTTTGGCCACACGGTCCACCACCTGACGCCAAAACTCTTCAGGCATGTGATGATTGAATTGTTCCCTGGTCATCCCTTGCTCGGCTCGGGTTGGGATGGTCCCACCCGTACCCGGTTCAGGGAACCACAATCGTTGAAAATGCCTCTTTGTCAGGGTCATGGCCGCATCGAACCGTATGACAGGAAATTTTCGAGCTACATGAAGAATCGTTTGAATGACAGCCTCCCTCACTTCAGGGTTAAGATAGTTCAACTGAGCTGTATCATTCCAGGGCATTCGGGTTCCGTCATTACCATGGTAGATAAATCTTTCTTGGCCGCTTCTCCGATCGACTCTTTTAAACACCACGGCGGCGTCGCTCCGATCAAAATAATGGTCTTCGAGATAGATCCCTACCTCTCCATGCCACGAGAGATCTGGCCCACTGAAACGGTAAGCTGGGAAAGGGCTGTGATCCAAGGCTATGAACCAATCTGGATGTTCGATGACCCACCTTGCATCCATCCCTACATGGTTGGGTACCATATCGCTGGCCATGCGAATGCCGCGCCCCCAGGCCCGTTCTTTTAAATTCTGGAAGGCTTCTTCACCACCCAGGTCGCTTGCGATCTGATAGTCGAACAGGGAATAAGCGGAAGCGACCGCATCGGGATTGCCTAAAAGTTCCTTGATTCTTTTAGACGCAAGGCTTCTCTCCCACACCCCGATGAGCCATAAGCCAGTAAAACCCCAGCGAGCCAAGAGATCAAGTTCTTCATCAGGAATTTGATCGAGGCGGTAGATGGAACACCGATATTTTCTGGAGAGTTGGTGAAGCCAAACATAAACATTTTTCGCCATGAGAATCGACCTGGGCATCCACTCGAGATCAAGGCTAAATCGCTCCGGTTCTTCCTCCATGCCAAGATATTCATAGATCTCCGCTGGAGTGCGTTCCCAAAATGCCATTCTCCGCCATTCCGCCATTTCTTCTTCTTTCATGAGGTCCAGACTGCTGAGAAGTCGAAGGAGATAAGGGGCCAGTAAGTAACCCCATTTTTCTCGGATATATTTCAACTGTCCTGAAAGCGAGTCGGGGACAGCCAGGGCCGGGCTGCGGAGCATGTCTACCAGATTCTGATGATCGGGACCAAAGAAAGGTTGATTTTCAAAGAATAGGGGTAGCGCTTCGACTATTTGCAGATAAGACGACTCCTTTTCCAGCGTGGCGTCGTCAAACAACTCCATAAAGGGAGAGAAAGCGGGATTCATATTGGCCAGCCAGAGCAGGAGCATCTCTTCCAAGACGATCAATCGATGAGGCACTCCAGCTGTTTCTCCTTCCAAGTAGGTTTTTAGCTCCACCTCACCCCGATAGACAGCCACCGCCGGGAATTCATCCACAAATTTTCGGAGGGTTGCATCCACTTTCTGTTTGCCAAACTTTTCATAGAGCCAATTCAATGCCTGCTGCATTATTTGTGAATTTTTTTCATGGCGATATAAGCCAATCATGTAATGGAGGATCTCGTCAATCAACCCCATGGCATTCATCTGTCCAGCTCTGACCGCTTGGTCTGGGAAACGGTTCAAATCCCTTTTCTCATTCATTTTCTGGGCAAATAACCTTGAAGCCAGAAAGTTTGGGAAAATCACATTCCCACTAAGAGAGAATAGGAGTTCATCGAAATGGTAGAGGTCCCGTGCCTTTCGGGAAATATGAAATTCCATCTTCACTCTGCTCTTCATGGGGGTCATACCTTCAAATATAGGCCATTCCCCTCTTGGACTCAAGAGAAATAATGGGCCATGTATCCCAGATATTGAAATCTGACTTTCCTACTTTTATGATATATCTATCCCGTTTGATGTGAGCATGAAAAATTTTATTCGTCATCGGCAATGGTTTAAATGGAGGAGAAAAGTTGGACTTCACGCTTTCCATACAGCAGAAGCAAATCAGGCGCATGGCACGACAATTTGCAAAGGCTGAGCTGGCCCTTATTGCCAAAGAGATTGACGAAGAGGCGCGCTTCCCTTGGGAGGTCGTGGAGAAAATGGGCCCCCTTAATTTTTTTGGCATGCAGGCTCCAAGAAAATATGGTGGGGCTGAGATGGATTCGATCTCCTATTGCCTGGTGATTGAGGAGATTTCCGGGGTGTGCGCGGCCATGGGCTTGACCATCGCTGTGCATAACAGCGTGGTGGTCTATCCTTTAAGTCAATTTGGAAATGAGGAGCAAAAGGCAACCTATCTTCCTTCTTTGGCCGCAGGGGAGAAGATTGGCGCTTTCTGTTTAACCGAGCCCAATGCAGGATCAGATGCGATGGCCATTGAATCCACGGCCGTCCGGGAGGGCGACTCCTATATCGTAAACGCCAATAAAATATTTGTCACCAACGGCGGAGTGGCCGACACCTTGATCCTTTTTGTTTCGGTCAATCCGGATGATGTCAAGAAGGGGTTTAGTGCCATCCTGGTGGAGCGTGGCACCCCTGGGTTTGAAGTCGGGCTCCTCGAGAATAGTTGTGGTGTGCGTGCCAACCCAGTCAGCTCGATCGTCCTGACGGATTGCCGCGTGCCTAAGGCCAACCTCTTGGGCAGAGAGGGCGATGGGTTCAAGATTGCCATGGCAGGTCTTGATACAGGTCGGATCGGAATCGCAGCCCAGGCCATGGGAATCAGTCAGGCCGCCCTAGATGCCTCCCTGAAATATGCCAAGGAACGCATCCAATTTCGGGTTCCCTTGGCCAGACATCAGGCCATTCAGATGATGCTTGCCGACATGGGGACGATGGTGGAAGCATCACGGCTTTTGACCTTGCAGGCGGCCCATATCAGGGATCAAGGGGGGAACTCTCCGGGCCTTCAGCAATGGCCAAGCTCTTTACAGCCCGCACCGCTTCAAAAGTGTCATCGATGGGTATACAAATCCATGGAGGTTATGGATATACCAAAGACTACCCGATTGAGCGATATTTTCGAGATGCCCGGGTAACAGAAATTTATGAAGGAACGAATGAGATTCAACAAATCGTTATTGCCCGGGAGTTGTTAAAAAGAGGAGAAGACTGAACAGGATCTGAATGGAATCATGAAAGAACAGGAAAAGTCGTCAAAGAGAATTTTAGTGCTGGCCGAAGATGAACATGAACATCATCGTATGTATTAAACAGGTTATCGCAGGGGATCGGGTGAAGATTGATCCCCTCACCCAAAGTCTGGTACGTTCTGCAGAATTTTCCCATATCAACCCTTTTGATTTATTTGCCCTCGATCTGGCCGTGCAGTTAAAACGGGAGACTTCCAGTACCCTTACAGCTGTGACGATGGGGCCTCCAATCAGTGAGGAGGTCTTGTGGGAGGCCTTGGCCATCGGTGCGGACCGGGCCATCCTTCTGTCCGATCCGCGATTTGCCACAAGTGATACACTGGCTACTTCGTATGTGCTGGGGATGGGCATTAGAAAGATCGGCAAATTTGACTTGGTCCTTTGCGGAATGAGAACGACTGACAGCGATACAGCCCAGGTTGGCCCCCAATTGGCTGAGGAACTGGATATTCCTCACGTCACCGGCGTGGAGAGGATGGAAAAGAAGGAGGGTGTGTTTTGGATAGAACGAACGTCTGATGGATTTAGAGAAGTTCTGCAGGTTCCCGCACCCGCTTTATTGGTCATCTCTCCAAGGACGGAGGTTCGCTTTCCGAGTTTGGTCGATATCCAGGATGCGTTTACCCAATCCACTATCGAGTACTGGAATTTGGAAGATTTGAATGCCGATCCCATGAAGGTTGGCCGCGATGGATCCGCTACATGGGTAGAAGCACTCCTTCCACTCACCCAACAAAAATCCTGCGTCTTCCTTGAAGGAGAACCCCGGCAACAGGCAAAGTTGCTTTTTTTAAAATTAATTGAGAGGAATTTGTTTTCTTAGTTGAATCATGAAAAGAGATTTAGAGATTTGGGTATTTGGAGATCATCGCAATCATCCCCATGATCGCTTAACCCTCCAGGTAGTGGGCCAGGCACGAACTCTTTCGGGTGATCAAGGGAGGGTGACGTTGGTCCTTCTTGGGCATCAGGGGGAAGGGATGGTCAAAGAATATATTGGCTACGGGGCCCAGCGCATCCTTTGGGTGGATCATCCCCAGTTGGCTTTCTATCGAACAGATCTATTCACGACCCTCCTGTGTGATCTGATCCGAGAGCAATCGCCAGAGATCTTTCTGGTGGGGGCCTCTGAATTTGGTAAGGAACTGGCGCCCAGGATCGCTAAGCGACTCGGAGTCGGACTGAGTGCGGATTGCATCTCCTTAGATTGGAATGAGCAAAGAGAAAGTTTAATCGCCTCCAGTCCAGCCTTTAATGGCAATTTTTTAGCCCGAATCGCATGGGGGTCGAATCGCCCTTATATGGCGACGATCCGTCCCGGAACGTTTTCCGAATGTCCCTATCAGGAAGATGCCCAAGGAGAGATCGTTCGGATAGAAAAAAAATTGAATGAAGCTTCTTCCAAAATCAGTGTGATTTCTTCGATTCACGAACCTCGTCCTACGGCGAAACTCGAGAATGCTAAAATCGTAGTTGCAGGCGGCCGGGGAGTCAAGAATTCAGAAGGGTTCAACTATATCAGAGAGCTCGCCCTGCTTATGGGAGGCGAGGTGGGAGCGACCCGGCCGGCTGTGGATGCCCATTGGACTTCGCATGAACAATTAATCGGGCACACGGGTAAGTCTATTAAACCGGAGTTATTAATTACCTGTGGCACATCTGGAGCGGTTCAATATACGGCTGCCCTGAGAGGAACCAGGACCATTGTCGCCATCAACCGCGATCCCCATGCACCCATATTCAAAATCGCAGATATTGGAATCGTGGCCGGCGCTCACTCCTTTCTGCCCGCTTTGGTCACGGAGGTAAAAAATCGCCTTTTTCAGGAGATTACAGACCTTTATCGTACTCAGAAAAAAACTGTTCGGGGCCAGAAGTCGATCTCTTTCGGTCAACGGATCAAAAAATTGAGGGAAGACCACAAGATGAGCGTGGTCGATTTAGCGGCAAAGACCGGGCAGCCACCCGAGTTTATCGAGCAGGTAGAATCAGACCGACTGACTCCTCCGGTTTCCTTTCTGTTACAACTGTCACAGGCCCTCAAAATGGATCCCAGCAACTTTCTGACCGACCAGGAAAAGATCCAAATTGATGGAAAAAGGCAGGAAGGATTTGCAAAGCGTACTCAGAATTACTCTTACCGCACCCTTACTCCGGGGGCGGCGGACAAGCATCTTCGTGCCTTTATGGTCACCATTGAACCCAAAACCTACCATAAAATGGTAGAATATAAGCATCCGGGTGAGGAATTCATTTTTGTTTATAAGGGAGCCTTGGAACTCACCTTAGGAGGCAAAGTGTTCCATTTGAAACAGGGAGAGACCATCCATTTTGATTCTGAGACCAAGCATAAACTCCGGAATGTTTCCGACGAAACGTGTGAGCTCATGGTGACGCTCTATACCCCTTAACTTACCCTCCAAATTATTGTTAGTCAGCTCACGCCTTTTCATCTAAGTTTAAAAATATTGATTGTTTCAAACCCGGTCTTAAACTCGATGAATCAAAATGATTTCTTGTGAACCAAGATGAAAAGGATTATAATCTCAAATAATAAATTCAATGAAGAAAGGACGAGGAGGAAGAATTATGCCATTAATTAAGAAGCGGCGCATTTGGTGGGAACCTGTCCCTGAAGCCACGAGCTACGTGATATATGTGAGCCAAGACAGAAACACTTTTGATCCTCCCCACTTTTCATGGGAGGGGACCCCTGGGACCCTTTCCAAAGTGATTACGGGGAAGACCGAATTGATCATCCCGGATGAGTGGCCTGAGTTTCCCCAAGGACCAGCCACCTACCATATTGGGATTACATCCCGGGACGATGTGGGGAACCAAAGCGACCCTTTCTTATCCCAGGGGATATTCAAATTCATATCCCCACCCCCTCCATCGAATGGCGGGATCGAGAGCCTCTGATCGAATGGTCTTTCGCCATATCATGGCTTACTTTCACGAAAAACACACTTCGTTTTATTAGAAGCTTGACAGAACTTGCTCGGGTGAAATTTAGCGACACTGAATTCGGGGAGTTTTTTTATCGATCTGTCAAAGAAGATATAGAGAAAGTCGATCTGTTGCTGGAAGGTTTCCATCAATATCTCTTGATCAGCGCTCCCCTTAAAAAGGAGAATACGGTTCATAGGCTGATCGAAGAGGCGTTGAAGAAATATCAAATCCAATTGAAAGAAAAAAAGGTGGCATTATCTAAAAGATATGAAAGGGGCCTTCCTGAAACGATCGTTCCCGACGAACCGTTGAGATACATTATCAACTCCATTTTTCAATATGGCGTCAAGGCGATAACTCCCAACGGGGACATGGAAGTTTCGACCCGGGACTTCATGACTCAGCGAGAGGTGGATGTGGGGCTGAGAAAAAAAGAACGGTGTATTGAGGTGAGAGTGGTTTTTACAGGGGACAGCAGGCCGGGTGAACCATTTAAGGAAGGTCCGATCTTCCATAAAGAAGAACCATTGGATCTGATATTACGATTGGTCGAAGAAGTCGTTCGGAGGAATCGAGGTGTTATGGAATTTAACACGGATGAGAAGAGGGTAAAGACATTTCTTTCCGTGAGGGTTCCTGCTGAAAGAAGAGAAATCTTCTTTTATCAATCTATCGATCAACTTGTGAATTGAGATCACGGTCATGCGTCGACTTCTATGTTGAATCATTTAAGATTGAAAAAGAAAAAGAAAGGAGCTGACATCAGTTGCCCGCTGTGCCAGGGGGGCAATATTGAACTCATCCAAGAAAGTAGTGAAAAAGGATTTTGGAGAAAAGAAAAATACCTCTGTTGCGATTGCGATTGCGAATGGGATTGGACATTTCGGCGTCGATTCTTGCGCACACTTTTGAAAATAAGGCCGCCGAAATGGATGAGAATAGAGTAACTGGGTAAGGGACTGATGTCCGCGATGAAGGCTCATCTCAGTCCGAATTCGGATACCTTAACAAATCGAAACCCACGTCTTTTTAATTCGGGGATGGCCTCGATGACCCCCTCTGCGGTTTCTCCTTCAGGACGGTTCATGTGCATCAGAATAATGGATGAAGCAGGGGCATTCCATAAAGCTTCTTTCACTTGTTTCGTTGAGTAGGTTGCCCCGGCGTCACCTAAAACACTATAATTGACTACGTCGTACCCTAATACACCGGCTATCTCTGCACAGATCTCATCGCAGTAAGCGGTTGCGGGACGGTAATATTTTGGTTTACGTCCGGTGAGAATCTGTATCTTTAAAGCGTTCTGCTCAATCTCATCATATATTTCATCAATACTTTTGGTTCCCTTGATTCCATAGACGGATCGGCCCGTCCCCGAACAAGGTTTATGATTTAAGCCATGATTTTCAATTTCAAATAGGGGATGGGCTGCCAATTTCTTGAAGATTTCTGGATTGGTATTGATCCACTGACCGCTGATAAATAGGGTGGCTGAGATTTTCTCCCGTTCCAGATACTCGATCAACCTGGCATCATAACTTGAACCCTTGAGACCTCCACAAGCATCAAAGGTCAATGCCAAGACTTTCTGATCTGTCTTTAACCGGGTCTTTACTCCTGTCACAAACACTCCCCATTGTTTAGGAGTCCTCCCGATAAATGTTTCGATGATTCTCTCCTTCGTCTGTATGTCCTGGGGCGATCCTGAATGAATGCTGAAAAATGGAAAGATTAAGAAAAGAACAAAAAATAAAAAGATGAGTTTCATTTTATCTTTCCTCATGCATCTCTTTTAACCCATCGATCCGATCCGGTGCAAGATCAGGGTTGACAACCCCATGGTGTTCGTTCTATTTTAAAAATCGGGATTCTAACCCTTTTCCTTTATTCTGACGGGAGATAGGATTCGTTTGTCGGTCGGAATGTCCCCTCATCGGAACATTCCATTTAAATATCCTCTGCCCGTTCATAAGGCCTTTTAACAGAGAGATGATCAAGGTCGGAACGAGTGGTTTTTCCTTCCCTGATTGGAAGGGTACAGTCTATCCCCCGGGTCTTCGGGAAGGGGAAAGGTTATCTTTTTATGAAAAAGAGCTTGGGTTTCATGCCCTGGAGGTGAACTTCACTTATTACACTCTTCCTTCTCAGAAGAGTTTTGCCGCGATGTCGAAAAAGACCTCCGGAGATTTCGAATTTGTCGTGAAGTCTTTCAAAGGGATGACCCATGAGATCCGGAATCGGGAGACAGGGAAGATGATTGATAATCAGGAGACATTCAAAAAGTTTAAATATAGCCTTCTCCCTCTTGTAGAAGATCGAAAACTGGCCTGTGTCCTGGCACAATTTCCTTACGGATTTTTCCCCAACCGGCCAAATTTCGATTACCTTGAGACGTTCAAAGGGAACATGGAGGAGGTCCCACTCGTCCTTGAGTTCCGAAATCAGGCCTGGTTCAGAAAGGAAACCTACGAGTTTTTAGAAAAAAAGGGGATGGGATTTTGCATCGTGGATGAACCCAAATTAAACCAGTTGATGCCCTATGATCCCAGGGCGACTTCGGAAATTGGTTATTTTCGGTTTCATGGCAGAAACCCCCATTGGTTCAATGTCCCCGCTTCTGTGAGGTATGACTACCTCTACAGCGAGAAAGAGTTACAAGCATTCATCCCAGACATCAAAGATATTTCTAAAAAGACGGTTAAGACTTTGATCTTTTTTAACAACTGTCATGCAGGCTCTGCGGCGAAGAATGCCGTTCAGATGGCGAAGCTTTTAATGAACTGACTGGATTCAAGAGGTCAAGGGGCAAAGGGTTTGAGAGTTAAGAATTTTAAAATACATGAACCCTGGAACCCTCGAATCCTTNNGAATCCTTCCAAGGGAGGTTCTGTGATCGAGATCGATTTTAAAAAAGGAAATGGACTCATTCCGGTCATCATCCAGGATGCCTCAACCGATGAGGTTCTGATGTTAGGTTATATGAATCGGCAATCGTGGAACAAGACGCTGAAAACCAAGAAGGCGTCCTTCTGGTCGAGGTCTCGCAAAAAGATTTGGGTCAAAGGAGAGACCTCAGGGAATTTTCAAAAGGTTAAAGAGATTTATCTCGATTGCGACGGAGATACCCTCCTGCTCAAAGTCGATCAGAGAGGAGGGGCGGCTTGCCACACCGGGTTTCGGAGTTGTTTCCACCAACGATTTCAAAAGGGAAAATGGAAGATTTCTGGAAAAAGACTGTTTGACCCGAAGGAGGTATACAGAAAGTGAATATGTTGAAGATTGGAATTCCAAAGGGAAGTCTGGAGAACGCCACCATCGAGCTTTTTAAAAGGTCCGGCTGGAGAATTTCAGTAAGCTCTCGGAGCTATTTCCCCATGGTGGATGATGATGAGATCCGGTGCACCTTGGTCAGGGCCCAGGAGATGTCGCGGTTTGTGGAAATCGGCACCCTGGATGTGGGGCTGACCGGAAAGGATTGGATTTTAGAAAATGGTTCGGATGTCATCGTGGTTCAAGATTTGATTTATTCCAAGACCAGTGCCTCTCCTGCCCGATGGGTGTTAGTCGTCGCCGAGGATTCTCCCATCCGCCAATTGAAGGACTTGGAAGGGAAAAAGATCTTCACCGAATTGGTCAATTTCACCAAACGATACTTCGCTGAGCGGAGCATCAAGGTGGATGTGGAATTTTCATGGGGGGCGACAGAGGGAAAAGTGATCGAAGGATTATGCGATGCCATTGTCGAGGTGACAGAGACCGGGAGCACGCTGCGGGCCAATAAACTGCGTATCGTCGAAGAACTTTTACAAACCCATACCCAACTGATTGCCAATCGAGAATCCTATCAAGATCCATGGAAAAGGGAAAAGATTGAACAAATCTTGCTTCTTCTTCAGGGAGCCCTCCGAGCAGAGGGAATGGTGGGGCTCAAGATGAATGTCTCGGCGAATGATCTTAAGAGCGTCATTGAGATTCTTCCAAGTATCACCGGGCCCACGATTTCGAACCTCTTCCAGAGCGATTGGTTTGCCATAGAAGTGATGGTTTCGGAAAAAGTGGTGAGAGAGCTGATTCCCAAATTACTTAAGCGGGGAGCCGTAGGGATCATCGAGTATCCTCTCAACAAAGTCATCTGAAATGCTGAACGTTTGAGGATCGCTTCGCTTAAGGAGCACTTCGTTTGAGGCGAGATATTTAGCCTCTATCCTCAAGCCCCAAAGGGACGTTCCTATGTCCTCCTGCGGTTTTTAACGTGTGAGCAGCCCTACTACTTCCATATGGTAGGTCTGTGGGAACATATCGATGAGGCAGAGCCGCTGGAGGGAATATCCCCTTTCAGAAAGAAGGTGGAGATCCCGTGAAAAGGTGGTGGGTTCGCAGGAAACGTAAACAATTTTTTTTGGCTTTCCTCTTACCACCTGATCTAAGATCGCCTTACATCCTGTCCTGGGAGGGTCGAGAACAATGACCGCAGGTCTTTTTCTTTTCCACCTCAGGAGAACATCCTCTACCTTTCCGTGAATGAAATGGCAATTTTTGATCCGGTTCTCTTCTGTATTAAATCGGGCATCCTCGATGGCAATCTTATTTTCTTCGATTCCACAGACTTCGTTGGCTCCCATCGCTAATGGGAGAGTGAGGTTTCCCACTCCCGCATAGAGGTCGACGACGCTTACTTCCTCATTCACTTCTGAGAACTGGAGAACCGTCTGAATTAATGCGCGATTTAACTCCAGATTGATTTGGAAAAAACTTCCAGGTGAGAGTCGAAGCTTCAGATTTCTTTTCTTTCCGTCATGACTCAAAGGAATCGTAAAATTCAGGGAAGGATCGCCGAAGAAAGTTACCCCTCCTCTTTTCCCCGCGACCATCCCTTTGAAGAGAGTTTGGTCTTGAAGAAATTTTTTCAAAAAATGTTCTGTGTTACGATGAAGCGAAGGCGTGTGGAGGAAAAGGATTCCCTTGTGTTCCTCCGGCGAGACGTTTATCTCGATTTCCTCCATATGTGGAAAGAAAAGGGAGGTCTTTGGAAGAGATTGAAGCATCCGGTTAATGAATGGATGTGCAATCAGACATTCCCGAACCTCCACCAGCCGATGCGATTTTTCTTGGTAATATCCTAACCTTTTGTTTTTTGCCTTCAGTTGAATCCTGCTGCGATAGCCGTAAGAGTGCGGGGATGGAATCACTTTAATGGGGGGAACTTCCTTCAATCCTCCCAATCTCATTAGAAGGTCATTGAGAATATTTCTCTTCAATTCTCCCTGAATCGCATGGGTGATGTGTTGCCATTGGCAACCCCCACAAGTCCCAAAATATGGGCAGAGAGGATCCACACGCCAGGGAGAGGGTTGAATGATCCGAATTAACCTTCCCATCGCGTAGGGCTTTGTGCCCTCGATCATTTCGATCCAAGCCTGATCGCCGGTCACGGTGTAAGGGATAAAAACTACCTTTCCATGAACCCGAGCCACTCCATATCCTTTAAAGGCTACGGACTCAATATTGACCTGAACATCACCCATCCTGGTTTAAAAATAGCATGGAGGGGAATGAGATTCAATGGTCCTTAGAAAGGAGCGAAGGGGCAGAATGGATTGACATCTTATCATGATTTTGTTAGTTTTAATCACCGATAGAGAGAGGATGACCTTAGAGGATGCCCTGGTTTAGAAAAGGTGAAGAAGAAAAAGAACGGAAAGAGAAACGAGAAGAGCTGAAACCCTCTGACCAGCTCTGGATCAAATGCAACTCCTGCAATGAGATTATCTACCGGAAGGTCATTGAACGGAATCTTCAAGTTTGTCCCAAGTGTAACTACCATTTTCAAATCCCCGCGCGTAGAAGAATTGATTGCGTTATGGACCCCGGGAGCTTCATCGAGTATGATACGAATCTTGTTTCTACAGATCCTTTAGAATTCAAGGATTCCAAGAGATATCCCTCTCGGGTCAAAGAATCCCAGGAGAAGACCGGACAGAAGGATGCCATTATCTGTGGGGAAGGGAAGATTGAAGGCCAGCCAGCGATGATTGGCATCTTCGAATTTAATTTTATGGGCGGAAGTTTGGGATCGGTGGTGGGGGAGAAGATTACCCGTCTGATCGAACGAGCCATCGAGAGGAAAATAGGTTTGGTGATCTTCTGCGCCTCAGGTGGAGCGAGAATGCAGGAAGGGATCCTCTCTCTGATGCAAATGGCTAAAACGAGTGCAGCCCTTGCTAAACTCAATGAAGCGAGGATCCCCTATATCTCGGTGTTGACCGATCCCACCACGGGGGGTGTTTCTGCCAGCATTGCCATGCTGGGAGATGTCATCATTGCTGAACCCAAAGCAATGATTGGATTTGCAGGACCCAGGGTGATCAGAGATACCATTCGGGCAGACCTCCCAGAGGGATTCCAGAGAGCGGAATATCTTCTGGAACACGGGATGGTGGACCTGATTGTGGAGCGTAAAGATCTCCGGCGCATTCTTGCCCCCCTTTTAGAAATGCTTAAAACAGAAGCGTAGAAGAAAGACCTCGTCCATGAGCCAACACGGCTATCAACAGTCACTGGATTACCTTTACCGTCTCGAAAAGTTTGGCATGATCTTTGGACTGACCCAGGTGGAGAGAATTCTCAGAGCCCTTGGAGATCCCCACAAAGAAATTCAGGCCATTCATATCGGAGGGACAAATGGGAAAGGGTCCACGGCTGCCATGATGAGTTCCATCCTGCAGAAAGAGGGATATCGGGTGGGACTCTACACCTCTCCCCATCTCATTCGATTTACCGAACGCATCAAGGTGAACGGAAAAGAGATTGAGGAAGAAGAAGTAGCCGCCCTGACAGAATGGATGAGAAAAGAAATCGATGCAGCAGGCATCACCCCTCCCTTTACCTTTTTCGATTTTACCACGGCCATGGCGCTTCATTATTTTAAACAGAAGTTAGTGGATCTGGCCATTTTAGAGGTCGGGCTGGGAGGAAGACTCGATTCGACCAATGTGGTGATCCCTTTAATCTCCATTATCACCAATATCGCCAAAGACCATGAGGAATATCTGGGTAAAAGTTTTCTGAAGATTGCCAGAGAGAAAGCGGGTATCGTCAAGAAGGGAAGGCCCCTGATTACCGCTGCCACGCAACCCCGGGTGCTTCGTCTCTTTTCAGAGGTGTGTCAGGGATATGGATCACGTTGTTTTCGTGTTGGAAAGGAATTTCGATATATCCGGACGGAAGAGGGGGATTTCGATTATGAAGGACTCAATCGAAAGTTGTGGAGTGTCCATCTCAATCTGAAGGGATTTCATCAGATCCTCAATGCGACCACCGCACTGGGTGCGATGGAGGTCTTGGAAGATTTGGGATATCCTATCTCCACGGAGGCGATGGTCGATGGATTGAGGGAAGTGGATTGGCCAGGAAGACTGGAGATGGTTTCTTCCTCTCCCAGAGTGATCCTCGATGGGGCTCACAATCCGGCGGGAGCCCTTGTTCTGAAAGAGTCACTGGAGAAAGAATTCAAATACGAGCATCTCCTCCTTGTCATCGGGATCATGAAGGACAAGGACATCCAATCCATGCTTCATTACCTGGCCCCCCTGGCCGATCACATCATCCTCACCAAACCACAAATAGACCGTGCGGCTCCTCCCTCGTTGCTCAAAAAGGCAATGGGGCAGAATGGGAAAAAAGCAGAGATTGCAGAAAATCTCGAAGAGGCGATTGGAAGAAGTCTTTCCCTGACTCGAAAAGAGGATCTCCTCTGTATCACTGGATCCCTCTATACCGTTGGGGAAGCCAAAGCCTATTTCCATTCCAAGAGGGGATCATGAGATATCACCGGCTCATTCTGAGCCTCTTCTTTTTTTTCTTTATCGCCATCGATTCCCTTCCTACCTATGCGAAGATGGGGGAGATGGATGTGATGAAGGAGATGGAGGAAGAAGGGCCGGTTGACATTGAGGCCGATGAACTCATCTACGAAAAGGAGAAACAAGTCTACGAGGCTCACGGACAGGTAGAGGTAAATAGAGGCAATTTCTCTCTCAAGGCAGATCATGTTCAGTTGAATATGGCGACCAAAGATTTAGTCGCATGGGGAAATGTTGTGTTGAGAGAAGGGGAAGATGTTATGGAGTGCGAGCGCCTGGACGTCAATCTCGAAACCCGGTTGGGAAAGATTTCTCAGGCGAAACTCTTTTTGAAGGACCAGAATTTTCATATCACTGGCCGAGAAGTAGAGAAATTAGGAGAAAATCACTATCGGATAAGAGATGGTTCATTGACCACCTGCGATGCAAGTCCTCCACCTTGGAAATTCACCGTTAAGGAAATCGAAGTCAAAGAAATGGCCTTGGGAGGGTGGGGGATTGCCAAAGGACCCATCTTTCATATTCGGGATCTTCCTGTCCTCTATTTCCCCTGGGGTGTTTTTCCTGTGAGACAGGAAAGACAAACCGGTTTTCTCATTCCTCACGTAGGATATTCCAATAAGTATGGCCCCGAGATCAAGAACGGGTTTTATTGGGTGATACGAAAAGATATGGATGCCACACTCTATTTGGATTATTTAGGGGAAAGAGGGTTTAAGGAAGGCTTGGAATATCGGTATGCTTTTACCCAGGATACAAAGGGCGAAGCTAAGTTCTATTTCATTGATGACTGGGTCGAAGAGAGAAATCGTTATGCTTTTTTTATCAAACACCAACAGAAATTTCCCTATGATTTTTACCTGAAGGCAAACATCAATCATGTGAGCGACCACGAGTACCTTCAAGATTTTGATGAAGACATTTCGGATACGGCAAGTCTTGATGCGATCAGTACGAGGCTATTGAGATCGGTTCTCTTCGGAGGGAAGAACTGGGACCAGTTCAGTTTCTTGGTAGATGCCGAAGTCTATGACAATTTAACCGTCCGCTCTAATGATCAAACCATTCAGAAGCTTCCCCACATCAGTTTTTATGCCCTGCCTCAGTCCCTTTTTAAGACCCCTTTATTCTTTGAGTTCAGCACCTCCACCACCCACTTCTGGCGTGAAAGGGGGGTTGAGGCACAGCGAGGAGACCTCTTTCCTATGGTTTCCTACCCCATGCGGCTCTTCAATGTATGGAAATTTAATCCTTATCTGGGGGGTAGGGAGACTCTCTATTATTCTCACAATGATCCCACGGGGACTTATCAGGGATGGGAGGCGAGGGAAACCCTTGATGCTGGATTCCAGACCTCCGTGGAGTTTTATCGGGTTTATGATGCAGGAGCCTCCTCGAAAATTTCTAATCTTTATAAGGTGGGCAAATGGATGCATACCATTGAACCCACTGTCAGTTATCACTATAGCCCTCGGGTGAACCAAACCCGTCTTCCCGTCTTTGATGAGGTTGACAGAATTCCATATGCGAATGAAATGACCTACGGAGTGACCCAACGTCTTATCGGGAGGCCTGTCAAAGAAACAGTGTCTTCAGGACCCCATGAATATGTAAAATTGACAATCCTTCAAAGTTATAGCCTGGGAGATCCCTATATCGATTCCGAAGGGAAAAAAAGATCCTTCTCGAATATCCGGGCAGAACTTTGGTGGAACTTTAGCCCCTATCTTTCCGCTCGATGGGATACCGAGTTCAGCCCCTATCGGGGGAATGTTGATGTATTGAACTTTATGATTTATGCAAAGGATCGAAGAAACGATGCGCTTCGAGTGCAATATCGATACACCAAGGACGATGTGAAGGAAATCAATCTTGATGGTCGAGTCAGGACAATCGACCCGTTATTCCTTTACGGGGCTTTTCGTTATGACCTTTTAAACCATTATAGGGTAGCTAGTATCTGGGGGGCAGAGTATCAAGCCCAGTGCTGGAGTTTAGGCCTCTTCGTGGAAAACAGGGGACGATCTCCAACCGGCACCCAGAAAAGTGAAACGAAAGTCAAACTCTACTTCACTCTTCTGAATTTAGGTTCGGTGGGACACAAGCCCTATTTCATGAAGTTATAATCTATGCCTAGGAGGAAAGAAGGATGAAAGGAATCATTTTGGCAGGAGGGTTGGGCACTCGGCTTTATCCATTGACTAAGGTGACCAACAAACATCTCCTTCCCGTCTATGATAAACCGATGATTTACTACCCGATTCAAACTCTGATCAATGCCGGCATCGATGATATCCTGATTGTGACGGGGGGAAACAATGCCGGAGATTTTTTGAGGCTCTTAGGAAACGGAAAGGAGTTCGGACTCAAACATATCAATTACACCTATCAAGAGGGTGAAGGAGGCATTGCCGACGCCCTTGGATTGGCAGAATTCTTCGCTTCGGGGCAAAAGATCTGTGTGGTGTTGGGAGATAACATTATTGAGAAAAACATTCGAAGGGCGGTCGAAAATTTTCGAAAACAAAAAGAGGGAGCCAGGATATTATTAAAGGAGGTTCCGGATCCACAGCGCTTCGGAGTTCCCGAGTTGAAAGGAGATCGAATCGTCCGGATTGAGGAAAAACCCAAGGCCCCCCGATCTCAGTATGCCGTGATCGGAATCTATCTTTTCGACCAGGAGGTTTTCAACTTCATCAAAACCCTCCGTCCCTCAGATCGAGGGGAACTGGAAATCACCGATGTGAACAATCGGTATATTGAAAAAGGGCTGATGACATGGGATATTTTAGAAGGGTGGTGGACTGATGCAGGGACGTTTGAATCCCTGCTTCGAGCCAACCAATTGGTGGCGCAGACAGGTGCGAACAAGGTTTGACCAGATCGATGTCAAACCTGGGCGTTAAGTTTGACACTCAAGGTTCGAGGGAAAGTTCAGCCTGCAACCTTTACCCTCCGGCCTTAACCGTTATTTGAATGAGGAGGAATAATGATACAAGGTGTCAAGACTAAAAAATTAAGGGTGATCCCGGATGAACGGGGAAGGCTCATGGAAATTCTCAGGGCAGATGATGATCTGTTTCTGAAGTTCGGTCAGGTGTATGTCACCACGACGTATCCCCAAGTGGTCAAGGCGTGGCACTATCATAAGATCCAAACCGACACCCTCTGTGCCGTCCAAGGGATGATCAAACTGGTCCTTTATGATCCGCGAGAAGGTTCTCCAACCCAGGGAGAGATCAATGAGTTCTTTATCGGGATTCACAACCCTCTTCTGGTTCAAGTGCCCGATGGGGTCTATCATGGATGGAAATGCATCAGTGAGGAGGAAGCCATCATCATCAATATCCCAACAGAAATCTATGATTACAGCGCACCCGATGAATACCGTCTTCCCCCCCACGGATTAGATATTCCTTATGACTGGTCGAGAAAAGATGGATAAAACAATTCAAACTCTAAGCACCAAATACGAAATTCGAAACAAACTCAAATGACCGAAGCACTCAAAAAAACGAAATTGGAAATGTTTTGAGAATTTGGGCATTTGAGTTTAGGATTTGTTTTGAGCTTTGACATTCGAGTTTCGGATTTTTGGTTCCCGATGGAGCAAATCATGAAGATCTTGGTAACAGGTGGTTGTGGGTTTATTGGAAGTAACTTCATCCGATATTTTTTGAAATCCTACCCGGAGTATTCTCTGATCAATTTAGATAAATTGACCTACGCCGGAAATTTAGAAAATCTCTCGGATCTCTCACATTCTCCCCGTTACCATTTCATCCGAGGGGACATTGCCGATACCCCTCGAATCGAGGAATTGATCGGCAAAGACGTGGAGGCCATCGTCAACTTTGCTGCCGAATCTCATGTGGACCGGTCCATCGAAGACCCCAGTGCTTTTATGAAGACCAATGTCTTTGGAACTTTTGTCCTGCTCGAAGCAGTTCGAAAAGTCTTTCCCCAAAGATCAATCCGTTTTCTTCATATCTCTACCGACGAAGTCTACGGTTCCCTGGGTGAGACGGGAGCCTTCACAGAGCAAACCCCCCTGGCGCCCAACAGCCCTTATTCCGCCAGCAAAACAGCAGCAGATATGTTGGTCAGGGCTTATCATCGAACCTATGGGATACCCGCACTCATCACTCGATGTTCGAATAATTATGGGCCTTATCAATTTCCTGAAAAACTGATTCCCTTGATGATCTCAAATGCCATTGAAGACAGAGAGCTGCCTATGTATGGCGACGGGATGCATGTTCGGGATTGGATCTATGTTGAAGATCACTGCCGGGCCTTAGATGTGGTGCTGCACCGAGGCAGAGAAGGAGAGGTTTATAATGTAGGCGGCCGAAACGAAAAGCCAAACCTGGCCGTAGCGAAGACCATTTTGGATCGATTGGGAAAACCTCATTCCCTGATTCGATTTGTCACAGACCGGCCAGGTCATGATCGGCGTTATGCCATTGACTTTTCTAAAATTGAGAGGGAGCTGGGATGGAAGCCTTCGGTCTCTTTTGAAGAGGGGATTAGGCTGACGGTAGAATGGTATGAGACCCATCGGGAGTGGTGGAAAAAGATTAAGACCGGAGAATACATGAACTATTACAAGCGGATGTATAAAGACCGTTAAAGGTAGATGGTGGGTTTGTGAATCCAATCAACCGGATATCTTGGTAGCTGGGAATGCTTAAATCCCTCAATTCAAGAAAATGAAATGAAACGGAAAATATTGGTGATCGGATCGAAGGGGATGTTGGGAAGAGATCTGATGGGGGTTCTCCCTCCCTCTTTTCCTGATGAGGAAGTGATCGGATGGGATATTGAAGAGATCGATATCCAAAAAGAAGAAGACACCATCGCTCAAATTAAAAAACTTGGGCCCGCTATCGTGATCCATGTCGCTGCCTACACCGATGTAGACGGGTGTGAATTGGAGGGGGAGAAGGCCTTTGCCGTGAATGGAGAGGGGACGAGACACGTCGCCCTGGCAGCCTCCCGATGCGGGGCGAAGGTGGTTTACTTGAGTACAGACTATGTCTTCGATGGAAATAAAAGGAAACCCTATTTGGAGAATGATCCCCCCTCTCCCCTCAATGTCTACGGGCGTTCCAAGTTAAAGGGGGAGCATTATGTTCAGGAGTGGGTGAAAGGTGCCTTAATCATTCGAACTCAGTGGCTCTATGGAAGATACGGAAAAAATTTTGTGACCTCGATTCTCCGGCAGGCAAGGGAAAAACAAGTTCTTTCTATTGTGAATGATCAGATCGGTTCTCCCACCTATACTGTAGATTTGGCAAAAGCCATTTCCGTTCTGATTCGATTTGACGCAAACGGAATTTTTCACGTGGCCAACAGGGATCTTTGTACTTGGTTTACCTTTGGGCAAGCGATTTTGAAACTATCGGGAATGGATAGTGTGAAGGTGATTCCCATTTCTTCAAAGGAGTGTGGTCGTCCTGCGGTCCGACCGTCTTATTCCGTTCTCAACTGCCAGAAGTTGAGCAAGGAGACCGGTTTGACTTTGCGACCATGGTCCGAGGCTCTGAAAGAATACATTTCTACTCTTGCTTTTTGATGGATTGATCAAGGAGGGAGAAGAGTGAGGAAGAAAAGGAGGGGGGACAATGAATATCTGCATCGTCGGCACGGGTTATGTCGGATTGGTGACAGGCGCCTGTTTGGCCGAGTATGGAATGAACTTGATCTGCGTGGATAATGATAGCCCGAAGATTGATCTTCTCCGGCAGGGAAGGGTGACCATCCATGAGCCCGGGCTTGAAGATCTTGTGGTCAAAAATATGAGGGAGGGAAGGCTATCCTTTTCGACAAGCATCGAGGAAGGGGTGGGATCGAGTCTGGTTGTCTTCATTGCTGTGGGAACCCCTTCCTGTGATGATGGTTCAGCCGACCTTAAGTTTGTGGAAGAAGTCGCCAAGGAAATCGCCCGATACATGGATGGGTATAAGGTCCTGGCGGTCAAATCCACCATTCCAGTCGGGACCTGTCGTCACCTCAAGCAGGTGATCAAAGACCATCAGGTCCGTCCCATACCTTTTGATATCGTTTCCAACCCCGAATTCCAGCGGGAAGGATCCGCCATTGAAGATTTTATGAGGCCAGATCGGGTCACCATTGGTGCAGAAAGCGAGCAGGCCATTGCCATTATGAAAGACATTTATAGCGCCCTCTACCTCATCGAAACCCCCTTTGTCATCACGTCTTTAGAAACCGCCGAGATGATTAAATATGCAGCCAATGCCTTTTTAGCCACCAAGGTCAGCTTCATCAATGAGATTGCCAACCTTTGCGAGACGATGGGCGCCGACGTTCATCATGTGGCAAGGGCCATGGGCCTCGATGGGAGGATTGGAAAGAAATTTCTCCACCCAGGTCCAGGTTTTGGAGGTTCCTGCTTTCCAAAGGATACCCGAGCTCTATCCAGGATGGCACGAGAAAAAGGGTATTCGTTCAAAATTCTCGATGCCGTCATCGCTGTGAACGAGGAACAAAGAAAGAGGATGATCCTTAAGATTGTAGAGAAGGTAGGAGATCTTCGGGGTAAGACCATTGGGATCCTGGGCCTTTCTTTCAAGCCCAATACAGACGATATCCGTGAATCCTCTTCGATCGTGATCATTCAGGGACTTCTGGAAAAGGGGGCCAACGTGAAGGCTTTTGATCCTGCAGCCATGGAGGAAGCGAAGGCGATTCTTCCAGAAATAGAGTATGGCAAAGATGCCTATGACGTGGTCAGGGGAGCGGATGCATTGGTTCTGGCAACCGAGTGGAATCAATTTCGGCGTTTGGATCTTCAACGCATCAAAGAACTGCTCAAAAGTCCGGTCTTCATTGATCTGAGAAATGTTTATGATCCAGATCAGATGAAGCGGTTAGGGTTTGATTACAGCGGCGTGGGAAGGTGAGGGAGGAGTTTGCTTCATTACGGAAAAGACTGGATCTTTGTTTCGGATGCCCATTTCACCGGACGAGACCCCGAGGCCATACAGGTGTTTCTCAGATTTTTAAATTCGGAAAAAGAGCGGATGAGTCACTTGGTGATTCTGGGAGACCTTTTCGAGTTCTTTTTCGGTTTTAAAAATTTTTTTTCTGCTCAAACCTCTTCTGTGTTTACGGACTACCTTCCAGTCTTCCATAAATTTCAAGATCTTTATCGTGAGGGAGTTCGGATTAAATATTTTGAGGGAAATCACGATTTTTTTCTCCACTCCTTCTTTTCGGAACAATTCGGGATGGAGGTGGATGTATGTCCCAACGGGGGTGAAGAAAACCTGGGAGGGAAGAGGGCATTCGTCGCCCATGGAGATCTATCAAATCCCAAGCAGTGGACTTATCTGGTTTTTAGAAGGATCCTCAAAAACTCATGGACCTATCGTCTCATCCATCTGGTTGGTCCCCGGATTTCTCGATGGATAGCCCAAAAATTAAGTGATATGAGTTATCAAAAATGTCATGATGATTTCCAAACGATTCCTCCCCCCGTCTTCAGGGTCTTTGCTCATCAAAAGTTTTTAGAGAAATTTGATATTGTCATCCTCGGCCACTCCCATTTCCCCGAGGTGTTTGAAGAGCAGATAGACGGCAGGAAATGTCTGTATTACAATGTTGGGGCCTGGATGGATCACCACTCCTTTTTACGTTTCACTCCTCCTGAGCGATTTGAGTTAAACCGATTTTTGGGATAATAGGTTGATGGGGAGGGTGGAGTATATTCTATTTCCGAATTCTGTTATCGAGCACAGCATGGGAAACAAGGCCGTTTTTCTTGATCGGGATGGAACCATTAATGAAGAGGTAGGATACGTCAATCACCTCGAACGGTTTATCCTGATCCCCCGGGCAGGTCAGGCGATTCGATTGCTCAACCAGCATGATTGGAAGACGGTGGTCGTTACCAATCAGTCCGGTGTCGCGAGAGGATATTTCCCGGAGTCCTTGATTCCTCAGGTTCACAGAAAGATGGAGGATCTCCTGAAACAGGACCGGGCTCATCTCGATGGCATTTATTACTGCCCTCATCATCCGGAAATTGGGGTCCCCCCGTATCGGCAGAAGTGCAGTTGTCGAAAGCCGTCAACGGGATTGATCGAAGAGGCGGAGAAGGAATTGGATCTTGATCCGTCCAAAAGTTACATGGTCGGGGACCGTGGAGTGGATATTGAGTTCGGGCATCAAATTGGGGCCAAAGCGATCTTGGTCCTCACTGGATACGGAAAGGGAGAGTGGGAATATTACAGGGACCAGTGGAAGTCCCAGCCGGATTATGTCGCTGAAGATCTCTTTGAGGCAGTGCAGTGGATTCTTCAACAGGAAGCGCTTGGCTTCAGTCGGTAAAAAAGTGAAAGGACTAAGGCAGGGTGGGAAGAGTACCCCTTGCCCTTAAGCCCATTATTTATTTTTTGATCAAGGAGGATTAAAGATGCCCATCAGCAAAGAGCTCTTGGAAATTTTGGCCTGTCCAAAATGTAAGGGGGATATTTTCTTAAATCGAAAAGGAGACGGTTTGATCTGTAAGGCCTGCGGTCTGCTCTATCCCATCAAAGAGGACATCCCCGTGATGTTGATTGATGAGGCGCTCCCTTATCAGGGCGAAGAGTAGATATTGCGGTTAACGGCTCTCGGATTTATCAAGCCGTTCAAAATCCAGCATTTCACATCCAAACCAACATCTGAAAATGGTTCCCTATATTATCTATTTACTTGTAAAAGGATTCAGCGTCTTCATCAATTTTCTTCCTGAGGGGTTTGCCCTCTGGTTGGGAAGGCAGTTGGGGAGACTGATTTTTTATCTGGATCGAGGGCATCGAAAAGTCGCCCTTGAGAATCTTCAGACCGCATTGGGTGAGGAAAAGCCCAAAAGGGAGCTCGGAACGATTGCAAAGAGGGCCTTTCAAAATTTGGGGATGATGGCCATCGAGTTCTTTCGAATTCCTAAATTGGAGACGGAGGATTTTAAGAAAAAAGTGAGCGTGGAGGGGCTGGAGGAGGCGCTGAGGCTTCTTGAAAAGAAAAAAGGAGTGCTTCTCCTCATTGGCCATTTCGGGAATTGGGAATTAATGGGCTTGATGTCGAAGGTCATCGGAAATCCAATCATGGTCATCGCCAAACCCATGAAAAAGAATCGATGGGTGGATGAATGGATTACGAAGATTAGAAACGCAGCGGGACTGGAAGTGATTTCCAATGTGAACGCAAGCCGCAAAGTGATGAAGGCGCTTTCTCAAAATCGGGTCGTTGGAATCTTAATTGATCAGAGGGCGAAAAGAAGCGAAGGGATTTGGGCTGACTTTTTTGGGAAAAAAGCACCGACGACCCCCGGTTTAGCCATCCTGGCGATGAAAACGGGCGCTCCGGTTTTACCGGTTTTTATGGTTCGAAATGGATTTCAGAACCATCGTCTCCTGATCAAGAAACCGCTTGAATTGATCCGCACCGGTCATCTCAAGAAGGATGTGGAAGCCAATACCCAGCTCTTCAACGATACTCTTGAATCCATGATTCGTCAATACCCGGATCAATGGTTCTGGGTGCATCGAAGGTGGGAAAGAAAAAAGAGAGTTCATCACCGATGAAAAACCTTCCCCAGAAGGGATCCGAAAACGCCTCCATACCAAAGCAGAGGAGTGAGATCCACACCTACCTTCATGTTGGAGACAAGGTCGTTCATCGGAAGTTTAAATCATGGGGAGGTGGGGTGGTCATGGAGACATGGTCTTCGGAGTTACCTGGGGGGATGTGTTTTGTTCGAATCCTCTTTCAGGATGGAAAGCAGAGAGTCTTTGATAACAACTTTGATAGTGCCCACTGCTGTTATTATGCAGGGATCACACTCATTAATCGCATTGAATTGTGAAGTTTCCTATCTAAAAGATTCTTTACCCCCATCCCCCTCACTCCTTCCCTTCGCTTAAATACTTTCCCAGAAGTTCCCTCGTGTGTTCGTCATCGTGGCAGTAGACACACAAATTTTCCCAATTCGAACCATCCGGAGGATTATTCAGGTGATTTCCATCTTTGTGGTGGACGGTCAGGAGATGCCTCGTCTTTTCATCAAACTCTCTCCCGCATTTGGCACAGATCAAACCATGGATCTTCAGTGAACGCTCTCTATAGTCGATTCCTTTAGGCCCGGACTTCTGTAGTTTTTTAAGAGTCTCTTCAATGGATTGATCATCCCCTATCTTTTGCGAGGGTGGCTTATGATGAATTCGATAAGGTCTTTTTTTCATTTAAAACACTTCCTCCTATCAGGGAGAAAGAAGAACCTGGTCTCCGAAACGTTCTGATAAGGCTGCTGAAAGCGCCTCCACAGACTGTTGATCTACAAACTCTACCATCAGTTCTCCTTGCTCGCCTAAGGTTAACCGCCCATGTTTTTTTACAACCTCCGCTACCTCATTCGGTTCCGCCGTCCACCAGCCGCGTGTGCGACGAAGCAGTTCCTCGCCTTTGAGCTGCTGGGGAGTGACCAAATCGATCCTTCGAAACCATGCCTCCCATCCGATTTGTGCAGGAGCGCGAAGCACAGGGCTGACGGGGTCATGGTAAATACGGCAGCGGCCAAATAGACGAAGGCGAATCATGGCCTCTTCTCCTCTAAAAAGCGAATGATTTTTTCGTTCCTTGGCAACCACACGTTGGGAACTTCAATCCCGGCCGAACGCAGGGCCCGTGCAAGACAGTGGATGTAGAAAGGAGCCGCTTCTTTCTCGTTCGCAAGGATTCCCTTCTGGACGGCCAGAGGCCAGGCCTGCTCAAAAAGTTGGAGGGCTTTTTCCCGACTGCGACGGAGCCTCTGGTCGAAAAGGGAGATATTCAAACGGGTCAGCAATTCATGCTGACCTTCTTCCATATATGAAAAAACCCGTCGCATGCTTCGAACAGATGGATCCAGGCCCCATTCATCCTCAACAGGTGTCTTCCGATCGTTCCGGTCATGTCTACTCATGAGCGATGTCAACCGTCATTTCAATTCGATCCTTTGGATTATCGTTACTGTCTCTGGGTTGGGATACAATTTTATCCACGACTTCCATTCCCTTCACCACCTCACCAAATGCGGTATATTGTCCATCAAGAAAAGGGGCATCTGCGACACAGATAAAAAACTGTGAACCCGCACTGTCCGGATGGGCAGCCCTGGCCATGGAAAGCGTCCCTCGCTTATGAGGAGTATGGCTAAATTCCGCTTTAATTTGATAGCCCGGACCTCCCATCCCATGCTTGGATCGGTCAGGATTTTTTGAGTTGGGATCCCCTCCCTGAATGACAAAATTGGGGACGACCCTATGGAAGGTGGTTCCATTGTAGAATCCCTTTTGGGCAAGTTCAATGAAACTTTTAATATGATTGGGCGCGACTTCAGGGAAAAACCTTAAAGTAATGTCTCCAAATTTCGTATGGATGGTCGCTTGTTGCTCGGACATGGTTTCGACCTCCTCAGGCAGATGGGGTTATTCCTTCGGACGAAGGTGTAAAAATAAAATTAACAGACGAATACCTTAAAATCAATAGAAAGGCTCATAAAAATCGCTTGTTTAAGTAAAGAAATTTTGATATCTATGTATCTAAATAGAAGCACTAAGCGTTTAGCACAATATGCATAGCGGTTTAATAATTAAGGAGGAGGTGTGGGTAATGATTACAGTTCCAGCCCATAAGGTAAGACAATTTGGAGTGGAGTTCTATCAGACCTCTTTTACCGCTGGTGACATCCAGAAGTTGGTTAGATTTGAAGTGTTAAACTATCCATCCGTGGAAGAGGAGAAGCGACGAAAAGCCGGGAAAACTTCGGCCATTAACTGGGAATTATTGGAAAAACGGATCGGGAGAAGTGAAGCGGCATTTCAGAGGCCGATGATTCGGAAGAAGATTCGGGAATTGGTCCAATATTATTCGGATTGTCAGGAGGCCCGTAACCTGCCCGCCATCCCGGGTGCCGTGATCATGATTGCCGAGAGGCGGCTCACTTTTTCTCCCATCGGTAAAAATTCCAACTTGGGGATGCTTCAGATCCCAGAAGAGCTTGGAATCCTGCGGTGTCTGGATGGCCAGCACCGGCTGTTAGCCCTCAGTGCCCAAACAGAAAAAGAGGTGGGGATTGATGTCCCAGCTGTTCTCTTCGACAGCTTGGATCCTCGTCAGACAGTCGAACTTTTTGTTACGATCAACGCTAAACATACACGGCTCAACCCCTCCCATCTGATTTCGTTGGCGGGTCGCCGGCTTTATGCAGACCGATATCAGGCATTGGCTCATGACGTCATCCGTGAGCTGAATGAGGAAGAAAGCTCTCCTCTGTATGGTGAGATTAAAATCCTGGGTGTTGGAAAAGGCAGGGTTTCCCAAGCTTCCCTGGCCGATGAGATGGTGGATCTGTTTAATAGTATCGAGAAACTCGGGGGGAAAGAACGATTGAAGGGGTTTGAACAGAACGGGAAACGATTTTTTCTTAACTACTTCAAGGCCATTCTGGCACTCTTTCCGAAGGCCTGGGGAGGACGGAAATATAGCATTAAAACTGGAGCAGCCCTTCGCGCATTTATTCGGGTGAGCCCGGATGTCATGGCAGAATCGAAAAAATTAAGAAATGATTTCTTCGATTATTTTGGCATACGGGAGGCGATCAAACCCTGGGGCGAAAGGATTGGGGAAAGCCGTTTTGAGACCGAGGGAGAATGGCGCAACAAGTTGGCAGGAGGGACCCGGGGGACGGTAGAACTTCTTACTCGGGAACTACGGGATGCGTTAAAGGTTTCTTAAGAACCAAATCCATCCCTTCCTCGCCATGACATTGCGAAGCAGTTTCATGGCGGGGGTGATTAGTAAAATTTTTGTAGGATTTCTATTGTGAGAGGAGAATGTGGAATGAATCGATACCTCATCATCGGGAACGGAGTAGCAGGGGCAAGAGCAGCGGTTAAGATCAGAGAGGCCGATCAGAAAGGAGAAATCCGCATTTTTACAGAAGAGGCTTATCCTTTTTACTACCGGGTTCGATTTCCGGAATACGTTGCAGGAGAAGTAACCATTCAGAACCTGACTATCCATACCAGGGAATGGTACCAAAGCAAGGAGATAGCGATCCATTTAGAGGAGGGGATCACAGAAGTAAATTTGCAAAAAAAGGAGGCCATCAGTCAGAGAGGAAAAACTTATCCTTATGATCTTTTGCTCATCGCAACGGGTGGCAATGCCTTTGTTCCACCCATCAAGGGAACAGAGAAGAAAGGCGTCTTCACCCTTCGAACGATGAATGATGCGATCCGCATGAAAGAGTTTTCAGATGGAGTAAGGCAAGCCATCCTCATCGGGGGAGGACTGGTGGGATTGGAAACAGGCGGGGCTCTGTTGAGGCGGGGCATCAAAGTTGCCGTGATTGAACATAATCCAAGAATCCTTCCAAGGCAGATGGATTCAGAAGGAGCTAAAATCCTGCAGGAGAAAATGGAATCCATGGGGTTCTCCTTTTTCCTTAATGGCCAATCTGATGAAATTCTCGGAAAGGAGACGGTGGAAGGATTGCGCCTCAAAGATGGAAGGACCGTCGAAGGCCAGATGGTTATCATCTCGGCCGGGGTAAAGCCAAATATCAAACTGGCCCAAGCGATGGGTCTGGAAACGAAAAATGGAATTTTGGTCAACGATCGTTTAGAGACAAAGATGGAGGGACTCTTTGCAGCAGGAGATGTCGCAGAGCACCGAGGGCGCGTTTATGGAATCTGGCCAGCAGCCCAGCGGCAAGGAGAGGTAGCTGGGATCAATATGGCAGGAGGGAGTGCACTCTACGAAGGGACAGTAGTTTCGAATACGTTAAAGGTGGTAGGGATTGAACTCACCTCTGCCGGGGATATTGACGCAGAAGGAAAATTAGAGTGTGTGGTCAAAAGTGACCTGGAGAAGTGTGTTTATTGTAAGGTGGCTTTCAAGGAAAATAAAGTGGTCGGTTGTATTCTTCTTGGAGAGGTCAAGGCGAAATCAGAGGTTCTCAATGCTGTTGAAGGGAATATCGATATTCAGCAAATCAAGGATTCTTTTTTAAAGGAGGGGTTTGACTTTAAAAAGTTAAGCGACGGCTGAAATTCTAAGGGGGAATTGAGGCCCATGAAAAAATCCACCGAGCTTTTTGTGCTCGATGGATTCTTTTGGGGTTAAAGGGTTAATGAGGAGGAAAGAGTTATTTTTTATTCTTGACTCCTACTATACATCATTAACATTAAAGGAAGATTAAAATAAGATTAGAACTTTTTAATTTTTAACCCCTACTTTTACCTCCTTCGCGGGAGGAAAAACAGGTGGGTGAGAGGGAGGGAGCCCAAGATGGAAGAAGAAAAAAAGCTGACCGCAGAGGAATTTGTTCTTCAGGCAATCAAGAAGTTGAGAAAAGACCCGTTCCGGGGTATCCACAGCGTTTACAGTGGATTTAACGAGGCCTTCAGAAAATATTTTGGGACCAATCCGGTCGAAGCCACTTCCAGGTTAGCTGCCGAGGGAAAAATAGAGACGAGGCCTTTTAAAGGAGGGGTCATGCTTTTCCTTCCTGGGGAGGCTCCACAAAGACCTTCCGCCGATGAGATCATTCAATTGATTTTGGGATCCGAAGGCAAATCAATTTCCGAAGAGGAGTTTGTCACCGAAGGGATAAAAAGATTAAGAAAAGAGCCTTACAAGGGAATCCACAGTGTTTTCAGCGGGTTCAATGACGCCTTCCGAAAGCATTTCAACAAAGACCCGATTGAATTTACCAGCAAGATGGCCTCAGAGGGGAAAGTTGAAATCATTCCCTTAAGGAGTGGGAAAGGGGTGATGCTCTACTTGCCGGGCGAAGGGCCCAGGGGCCGAAAGACCGATGAAGCCCTGAAGAAGATTCTGGAATAAGAAATAGCACCAAGTTACTGTACTTTGGTTAGTTCCTTCAGACCCTCTTCATAGACCTGGTAGGTATTTGAATCGAAGAGAACAAATCGAACCAATTTGATTTCGGGATGATCCTTCAAATAGTCCATTACGGTCTTTAAGGCAAGTCGTGAGGCTTCCTCCACTGGATATCCATAAATTCCGGTACTGATGGAAGGGAAAGCGACCGAGGCAATCTTATTCTGAGTGCATAGTTCCAGACTCTTTCGATAGGCGCTTGATAAGAACCCAGGGTCTTTTGGCGACCCAGAATATCTCGGGCCCACCGCGTGGATAACGTATTTGGCTTCGAGATTTCCTCCACCGGTGATGACCGCCGATCCGGTCGGGCAGCCCTTATAGTTGGCTTTTAATTCCGACATCAGAGAAGGGCCGCCGGCCCTGTGGATGGCACCATCCACTCCCCCTCCTCCAGCCAATGCAGCATTTGCAGCATTACCAATAGCCTCTGTCTCCTGCCGAGTGATATCACCTTGTACGATTTCAAGAGTGGATTGATGTATGGTTGCCTTCATAGTGTTTCGTAAAAAGATTTTTTTAAGAATTTAAAGGAGTTAACAAATTTGTCAAAGATCTCAAAGGCAGATAGATCGTAAGAGCCATCCATCGGTCTCCATTGGGTAATATAGAAACCTACGATCCGTTCCCCTCTTTTACCAAAAATAACTGTTGCTCTCACCTTTTCTTTTTTAACTGGATCTTTTCCTTCAACCGTTACTGCCAGTCCTTCTCCGCCCACCACCTGTACTTTCTTTCTCTCCAGAATTTGAAACTGAAGGATGGCGTTAAAAAGGAATCGCTTGAAAAACTCCTTTTCCCTCTGTTCAAACTTGGTAGTACAACCAAAAGGTTCTTCATCATAAGCAAAAGAGGTTACAGAAGGATAGCCTCCAGGGTCTGATTTCATAAATCCAAAATTGATATCGTTTTCACCTACTTCCACCCGAAGCAATTTCCAGTCAGGAGGGGGAGGCATAAACTCAAACTCGTCTTCCCAGATGACCGTCCCCTGGGGAGACAATCGGTAAGGGACTTTTTTGGGGGGTTCCATGGTGGCACATCCAGCCAGCCAGGCCGCCAGCAACAAAAAACTTAAAATTGTCAGCGCTTTTCTTTTCATGGTTTTCCTCCCGTGGTCGGGTCTAATCGACCTTCCTGATTCATTTTTTTGAGAAAGAGGAGAATGTCTTTATAGTCAGGTGAACCGTCCCTCACGTAACGAATGATGCCCGTCTTATCAATGATCACCGTTCGCCTGCCAAAAATAGGTCTTCCTTCAGGTTGCACATCCATACTGACACCCAGGAATGCCGTGACATTAGAAAGTAGAGGAAAAGTGAGATCAAGGCTTTTGGCAAAATATTTTAGAGTGATGATGTCGTCCCGACTGACGCCCAGGACCCGGGCGTTGAAGCGCTCATAGAGGTAGAGATTCCTCTGATGGCCCTCCATCTCGCCCGTTCAGATAGGGGTGAAGGCGGCGGGAAAGAAGGTAATAATTAAATGATGTTTTCCATAGTACTCTTCCGCATAGTTGATCAATCCATCTTGTGTGGAGGGTAGGGTAAAATTGAGTGTCTCTCGACCGATCAGTTCAACTTTTTTAGCGGCCTCTGCACCGGAAAAGAGAAAAAGGAATAGAAAAAGGAGTGAAATTAAAACCCATCGATTGAATCCTTGTTTTTTCATTGGTCCCTCCTTTCGGTTTATCTAAAATTTTATAATATCCCTGGCTACTTTGCAATATTCCTTTTTCTTAA
>DCVM01000014.1 GCA_002327985.1 Syntrophaceae bacterium UBA2188
CAATTTTGTTACGTATAGGTAGGTGCAAAGTTAATAGTAGGTATTTTGACCGGCAAAATTTTTGAGAAATTGCGGATGTCTTCCTGAAATCCACGAGTCGCCATTTCAACGAAACATGCCTGATTTCAATCATCGGTGGTCCCTGTGCTGTCATTGACAAAAAGTGCTCTTGGGGGTTAAATGTTAAAAATTATTGCCTGCAGTATAATTATTGTTATGCCTTCGAGGCACCTATGACATGAAAGAGGTTACTAAGGAGCAGTTCAAAGAGATCTACTTTAGACTTGGTGGTGGCGCAGCGACCGGCTGGAGCCTGGAGTATTGGAATAAATTCTTCGAGGACGAAAAGGAACCGGAAATGAAGTATCTATTGGAAGAACCCGAAACACCAGAGCATACAAGAATGATGATCGTTACTGCCGGGAACGAACATCGATTGTTCTTTTGGACCGAAGAGAGTGAAGAATCCTTCTTCGACTTTCCGGACAAGAGCTGATAGAAGCGCGGCATAACAAGGCGCTGTAGCCGACCGCAGACCGCGCGGCGGCTGAGCTCGGTCGTTATACTCTCTTTCGAATAAGCGTCATTCTGTAGCGGAGTTGCAGAATGACGCTTATTCGTAATCAATAATCCCTGTTGACGTTTGCATTCAAAATTAGTAGACTTTTATCGAACTATAGAGTCTTAAACTAACCTCCCAACGAACCTTTGGGGATTCCATGACCACCCAAGTCGATAAGACCCGACCACGGGAAGTTAAACGTAAACTCGCCGCCATCCTCAGTGCAGATGTCAAGGGATATAGCCGCCTCATGGGGGAGGATGAGGTTGGAACAATCCGCACTCTTAACGCTTATAAAGAAGTAATGGCTGATCTCATTCAGCATCATAATGGTAGGGTTGTGGATGCAATAGGAGATAATTTATTAGCTGAGTTTGCCAGTGTGGTGGACACCGTTCAGTGTGCCGTGGAGATTCAGAAAGAGCTTAAAACCCGAAACGCTGATTTACCTGAGAACCGAAGGATGGAGTTTCGTATTGGAGTCAATCTTGGGGATGTGGTTGAGGAAAAAGATAGAATCTTTGGGGATGGAGTCAATATTGCAGCCCGTATGGAAAGTCTAGCTGAAGGTGGAGGGATCTGCATCTCAGGAACAGCTTATGATCAAGTGGAGGGTAAACTCGGGTTAAACTATGAGTATCTTGGTGAACAGACTGTTAAGAATATTGCAAAGTTGGTGAGGGTTTATCGAGTATTGATCGACTCAGAAACTTCTGCTTCAACGGGTATGATAGATCAACCTATTCAATTCTGCACTACCGTTGATGGAATCCGCATTGCTTATTCCTTTGTAGGCCAAGGACCATTTTTAGTTATTCCTCCGGGATGGGTTAGTCATTTACAATTGCAATGGGAACACCCATCTGCGCGGGATTATTTGAAAAAAGGAACTCGTAATCACACCTTTCTATTTTACGATAAACACGGCTGCGGCCTCTCGGAACGGAACAGGACAGAGTTTACGTTAGAGTCGGAGGTTCGCCCATTGGAAGCTGTTATCGACCATCTCAAGCTCAAACGTGTCGCATTGTTTGGATTTTCTTGTGCAGGCCCCGTTTCCATCGCTTATGCAATTAAGTATCCAAGGCGTGTTTCACATCTAATCTTATACGATTCTTATGCTCGGGGTGAGGCAATATCTACAGAGGAATTTAAGAAGTCGTTTCCATCCCTGATTCGTTCCGCCTGGGGTGTTGGTTCTAAGACATTGGCCGACATATTCTTACCCGGCGTTGATGTTTCTGCCCTTAAATGGTTCACCCATTTACAACGTGAGGCAGCTACAGCAGAAATGGCTTCAAAATTGTTAGATTTCACATACAATCTTAATGTGACAGACCTTCTCCCCAGGTTACGTGTTCCTACTTTGGTGATTCATCGTAAGGGTGACAAGGCGATTCCATTCCATCTCGGAAGGGAGATGGCATCTATGATTCCAAACTCTCGCTTCGTTCCATTAGAGGGGGATATTCATATACCTTTCTTTGGTGATGCGGATGCGATACTCCGCATCATGGGTGAATTTTTGGGTGCACCTGCTCATGGAAAGGATTCCATTCGGTGAAGAAGGTATCAAGTATGACCGTCACAGACGATTAGAATATTCTATCAATTTCATTTCGTAATCATTAATCATCTACCCCTTGCTTAGATGAACATTAGGTGTAATGGGCACAGACTCGAAGACCAAGATATTGGTCAGGCGTCGATAGAGCTCTTACTAAAAAATGATTGCAGAAATGTGGTGCTAATCAACCCCCAAGATCATATCAACTTAGGTGATAAATTCTATTGTCCTTCAACTTTTAGATTAGGGACGATCAGACATGACGGCCCAGGGGCGCAGTTAAGTTTGTTGAAGTAGGGTAATGCCTCACCTGAACGGGGTAGGGGCGACTTCAGTCGCCCTTTAGAAAGGGAGGCTAAAGCCTCCCCTACCCATGGCCCCCCGCTTCAGTGACGCATTACGAAGTAGGGAATTTTAGACTTTATTTTAGTATCATGCGATGTTAGTATATGGGAACTTAATTCAAAGAGGACTTGGTAGAACAACCTGCGGATAATCATGGGTGCGACTCAAATTAATCTCTAAGGAGGACGGCATGGGAAAAAAGCTATTGATCATTTTATGCGCACTTGTAACCTTGAGCTTTTCAGGGTGCGGGTACAACACTATGCAGACGAATGAAGAGGCAGTTAAGGCCGCGTGGGGGGATGTGGAGGCGACCTACCAGAGACGAAACGACCTCATCCCAAACCTCGTAGAAGTGGTCAAGGGCTATGCCTCGCATGAAAAGGAGACTCTTACCGCCGTGACAGAAGCGAGAGCAAAGGTGGGCACGATTCAGATGTCAAAGGACATGCTCGATGATCCGCAGGCCCTTGCCAAGTTTCAGTCCGCCCAGGGGGAAATGACCAGCGCCCTATCGAAGCTCATGGTGGTAGTCGAAAAATATCCGGACCTCAAGGCCAACCAAAACTTCCAGGACCTGCAGCACCAACTGGAGGGGACGGAGAATAGAATCAATGTGGCACGTACGCGATATAACAAAGCAGTGGAGGTTTTTAATTCCTCCATCAGGACCTTTCCCAATAGCCTTACGAATAGCCTGTTGCTGCATCTGAAGCTGAAGGAACCTTTCAAGGCTGAAGCCGGCGCGGAGAAAGCCCCCAAAGTAAAATTCTGAAGATGAAAAGGCTGTTGATCCTCTTTACCTCTCTGTTCTTGCTTCTCCCGCTTCATGCGAGCGCCCTGGGTATTCCAAAACTGCAGGGCTACGTCAACGACTATGCCAATATGATCTCGGGCTCTTCAAGGGCAACGCTTGAAGAAGAGCTGAAATCCTTCGAACAATCAGACTCTACACAGCTTGTCATCCTCACCCTCCCATCACTTGAAGGTGAAACGGTCGAAGAGTACAGCATCAAAGTCGTGGAAGCCTGGAAGCTTGGACAAGCACGAAAAGACAACGGGATCCTTTTTCTTGTGTCTAAGGACGACAGGAAGATGAGGATCGAAGTTGGCCGTGGGCTTGAAGGGAGACTAACGGATCTGATGGCAGGAAGGATCATCGATCTTGTCGTCAAACCAAGGTTTAAGAGAGGGGATTTTGATGGGGGATTTACTGCAGGAGTTGCCTCGCTCATCGATGCCACCCGAGGGGAGTTTAAGGCAGAAGGAGAGAATTCGAGAAAAGGAACCCAACCTTTTCCCTCGTCCTGGCTGTTCTTGTTTGTTATTTTAATCTTATTTTTCTTCTTCCTATCCTCTCTACGAAAAAGGGGTAAAACCAGCAACTGGGCGGATCAAAGTGGTAGAAGCCATGGCGGGTCCCCTGGAGGATTTGTGATCTTTCCTTCCGGAAGAGGCGGCGAGGGAGGAACCTTCGGAGGCGGAGGGGGAACCTTCGGAGGCGGAGGGGCTTCAGGGAGTTGGTGATGAAGCATAGACTCATTGCAAGTGATTTCTTTTCTGAAGAGGAAAAGAAAAGAATAGAAGCAACCATTCGAAACGTCGAATCGCGCACGATTGGTGAGGTCGTGGTCATTGTCGTGGGGTCAAGTGACCCTTATGTGGAGGCAGAGCTCCTGGGAGGAGTCCTCCTGGGGAGTCTTCTATCATTTGTTCTGACGGTCCTTTTCTTTCATTCGTCGATTTGGTCCTTTGTTCCCATGAGTTTCATATTCTTTTTCCCCTCTGAATGGATTGTCAGAAAGGTGATTCCCCTTAAGGCCCTGTTTATAAAGGGGGTGAGGAAAGAGGATGCAGTTCGGAAAAGGGCAATAAGCGCGTTTTATGAACATGGGCTGTACAAGACCAAAAAGAATACAGGCGTCCTATTTCTCCTTTCCTTGCTGGAGAGGAAGGTATGGATCCTGGCTGATAAGGGCATTCATGAAAAGATCGGGCAGGAAAGCTTGAATCAGTTTCCTCTGATTGTATCGCAAGGCATAAGAGATGGACGTTCGTTTGACGCTCTCTGCGGGGCGATTCAGAACATCGGCGAGATACTCTCCAAACACTTTCCAATGGCACCCGGAGATACAAACGAACTTCCAGAGGATGTGATAACGGAGGAGGGATCCTCTTAAAAACCGTTTTGAGTACAGACCCCCTTCATTTTTAGGGGGTGATTTCAATGCATTTAACTCTTCAATCTCTCTCCGGTAACCCTTGACAAGAAGTGTTTTATAGGTTTTTGCCCCTATTGCGGTCGTCTTTTGTGTAAAAAGGGGACATTTCTATTCTCTTCTTCCCATCATCAGTCAGCCCTGGCAGTGGCTGGGTTTAATCCAGAATTTCGTTCCCATTATTCTGGCAAAAGGGGAGAAAGAGGTTCCAGGCCTCAATGGTTGCGTTTTCTGCTATCTATCTACTGTTTCTAGGCACTCCAAAGAATTACGATACGGTCTTCATATATTCAACTGGGATACTGATTTCTATGAGTTATCCTCAACTCGAGATAACGGCCTAGGCTGAGGACTTGTAGGTGTTAAAAGCAACCCCGTAAGCCACAATTGGCAGAACAAATTATCCCGATCGTAAATAAAAGGGAGTTTCTTGGGTGGGAGTCCCTAAATCAGAATTATCAAAGAGATTAACCTTTCACCTCCCCCAAGCTCCTCCCTTTTTTTCCACTGTTAATTGACAAAGTGAACTACCCCGCAGCAAGCTGCGGGGCATCAAATTCTCTAAAAAACTTTCCTCCCCCTTGATGGGGGAGGATTAAGGTGGGGGTGATGATAAGATCATTTCCCCCTCACCCTAACCCTCTCCCCCCAGGGGAGAGGGAGGCCATTCATCCCCCCAGCAGAGCTGAGGGGTATTCTGGCATATTTTTATAAAAGGAGATTCGTTGGTGTTTTTAACATTTGCCAATTTATTCGAAGAGTGCCTTAGACATTTAATCCAACCTCTTTAATCTATAGCAACCCTCACACCCTGGTCTTAATCTGTCTTTCCACAACCAAAATATTTGAATAAACCCGTAACAAAGTTTCCCCAGGTTGGGATGAGCTTATCGATTTCATACGGAATCAGGGTGACTTCTCCATCATGGATTTTTTTATGTATTTCCTCTAACTTACTATAATTAAGAGGCCATGTGATCTTTCCTAATTCACAAATGAAGTGAATGTTTCTGGTCTTTTTATCAATATCAATGATGCGCAACCGTTTATAGCCATCTCCCGCAAAAAATTCGATATTCTTATCTTTCATGTCCACCAGTGTTTGCCAACTGAATGAACAGGTTGCCCCAAGGACCTCTTGCTTTTGATCCAAGTTCCTTTCTATACCTTCTTCTTTTTTCCCTTTTGTTCTTGTCATATAAAAGAATTCCAGGCGGTCTCTGAAAAATCTGTGAGGCGAAGAAAGGAGTAAAATTCCCTTTCCCTCACTCCACTCCAAATTTTTAATGAATGGAATTATGCTACAAAGGTTCCCTTTTTATATTTCCAGACCACCAGTTTCTCCTTACGGAGTCGAAGGAGGGCAAGTTGGATAGGATTCCGGCTCACATTTAACCGATGAGAGAGTTTTTCCTCAACTAATCTCTGGCCCTTCTTAAATTTCCCAGACTGAATCATCTTTTTCAGTTGACCATAGACCTCTTCGCTGAGCTTCCCCCTCTTAACCTTTTTGGGGAAGATTTCATTCATGACTGAATCGGGTATCTTATTTTTCATCTCTAAATCCCCCTATCTAAATTTTATAAAAATATGCCAGAATACCCCTCAGCTCTGCTGGGGGGATGAATGGCCTCCCTCTCCCCTGGGGGGAGAGGGTTAGGGTGAGGGGGAAATGATCTTATCATCACCCCCACCTTAATCCTCCCCCATCAAGGGGGAGGAAAGTTTTTTAGAGAATTTGATACCCCGCAGCTTGCTGCGGGGTAGTTCACTAAAAATTCTCCTCTTTACCACACCTCTTTATTATTCCTTGCTATT
>DCVM01000078.1:0-650 GCA_002327985.1 Syntrophaceae bacterium UBA2188
AACCCCCGGTGACACCGCCGTCATTCGAACCTTTTACGGAGCCCATGGTAGTAGAGCCTCTTATTGATTCCCCCATGCCCGAAGCCACCGCAGAGCCTTCCCTCTTGGAACCCTCGTTAGAAATGGAGAATATCTTTGATTTCGAGAGTTCTACACCATCACCACCACCGCCTCCTCCTGTCCCGTTCTTAAAATCGATTGATAAAATGGAGGCCCAGCTTCTCTCATTGGAATGGGAGATCACAGATGAAAAACTTAAAACAACCAGAGAAGAGGTTCTGGCCTTGCGTGAGGTATTGAAACAGAAAGCCGATATTTCAACGGTCTTAAGCAATATGGAAAAAGTCCTAACGCATATGATTAGAAATGAAGAACAGATCCAGCCCTCGTGGATCAAATTCTTATTGGACGCAAAGGAGACCATTAAGCTTCTGATGAAAAAAGAGACAGAGAGAGAAATTCAAACCTATAAACAATTAGCTTACCTTGGGATCGACGCAAGATTCGCTTGTTTGGAAGGGATGAAAGAGCCTAAAGCTGTCCTGCCTGTCCTCCCCAGAGAGGAAGGGATGGATCAGAAGGGGATCTCCGTCCTGGGAGAGAAAAAGATCGAAGAGATGTCCTATCAAATGAATTCCTTTATGGAAAAG
>DCVM01000078.1:727-5827 GCA_002327985.1 Syntrophaceae bacterium UBA2188
AGATGAGAATCCTTACCGTCAAAGATAACGGGGAATATATCGGCCTGATGGTGGATCAAGTCCTTAAAAAATTATCCACTCCCTCCGAGAAAGGCGAACCGGAAAGCGACTATTTTTCAGGGGTGATTCACTCCACTTACCTGGAGCAGCCGGTGGAGATTCCTATTTTAGACTTAAAAAAGTTTTAAGGTGTAGATCCTTTGATGGACCCAAAGATTTCAACCCATGAGATCGAAGAAAAAATTGTGCAAAAAGAAGAGGTCATTCAACACCTGACCCGCGAACTGGAGGACGTTAAGAATTTTACCGAAAGTGTTATCCAGAGCATCGGAAGCGGAATCCTGATCACAGAGATGAATGATACGATCACCTATATCAATCGAGCCGGAGAAAGGATCTTGGGGTATGGCAAGGAGGAACTGAAGGGGAAACCCTTTAGCATTTTCGGTCTGAAAGAAAAACAGAGCACGATCCCTTCTTTTCTCAATAATCCAGATGACCTGGATACCCGAAAAGAAGGGTGGATGAGAAGGAGTGACCATACCGAATTTCCTGTTGGATTTACCATTAATAATCACTTGAGCATTCGGGGGGAGAAAATAGGGAAGATCGTGATCTTTCGGGATTTAACCAACGTTTATAAAATACAGGAAGAAATATTGAGGATGGACAGACTGGTCTCTCTGGGAAAACTGGCTTCCGGGATTGCCCATGAGTTACGAAATCCCCTGGCCGGGATTAAAACGACCGCCCAGGCCCTGGGCGAGGAGTTGTCCGAAGACGACTCCAAAAGAGAATATTTACATCGGATCACGAAAGAAATCGATCGACTCAATGATCTTCTTAAAACATTTTTTTCGTTTGCCAAACCACAAAATTTGAATTTGATCCATTGCCAAATCCAAGACATCATCAACGAAATTATCCCCTTTCTCATTAAGGAAATCGCTGATAAAGGCATTCGCTTTATTGAAAGCTATCATCCCAAACTCCCCAAGATCAAGGTGGATAAAACACAAATGCACCAAGTTTTTCTTAATTTATTTTTAAACGCCATTCAGGCCATGCCCAATGGGGGGGAGCTCCACCTCGAAGCCGCTCCAATGCTCTCCATCTCCCCAGAAGGATTGAAACAAAATGTGGTGAAGATTATTATTTCAGATACCGGAAGAGGGATTCCTCCCCATATTGTTCAAAAAATTTTTGATCCCTTCTTTACCACCAAACCGAGGGGGATCGGGTTGGGCCTTTCCATCACCTATCAGATCATTAAAAAACATGGGGGAACCATTAAGGTGGAAAGCCAATGGGAGAAGGGGACCTCTTTCGCCATTCATTTACCAGAGACATCGGAAAATTGATGAGACCTTCTATTCTGATCGTAGATGATGATGAGGTGATGCAACAGACGCTCTCGGATGTGTTAAAGAAGAGAGGGTACGAAACCTTTTCAGTGGGTTCAGGGAATGGAGCCCTTTCAATGATCAAAAAGAATATCATTGACCTCATTCTCCTGGATATGCGGCTGCCGGATATCGATGGATTGGAAGTTTTAAAAAAGATCAAAGAATTCGATACCGAGATTTTAGTCATTATAATGACCGCTTATTCGGATGTCCAAACAGCTGTTTCGGCGATGAAATCTGGAGCCTATGACTACATCAATAAGCCTTTCGAATTAGAAGAATTAAAATTACTCATTGAAAAAGGGTTGGAGACGAAAAGTTTAATCAATGAAGTGAGGAGACTCCACCGACAGCAAAAAGAGAATGATCAGAACAGCCATATTTATGGGGTCAGTCCTCAGATTCATTATGTGAAAGAGCTTATTGGAATGATCAGTAAGACTCATAAAACCTCAGTCCTGATACAAGGCGAAAGCGGCACAGGAAAAGAATTAGCCGCGAATGCCGTTCATTATAATAGCCATCGAAGCGAAAAACCCCTGATGAAAATCAATTGTAGTGCGATACCGGATTCACTATTAGAATCAGAGCTTTTCGGATATGAAAAAGGGGCTTTCACAGATGCCAAAAATACGAAGAAAGGCCTTTTTGAACTGGCGGATGGCGGAACAGTCTTTCTCGATGAAATCGGCGATATGAATCCATTTTTACAGTCGAAGATCTTGAGGGTCCTCGAAAATCAGACCTTTATGAGGGTAGGCGGGGAGAGAGAGATTAAAGTGGATATACGTATCATCGCTGCCACGAATAAAGATTTGGAAACCATGGTCAAAGAAGGAGTATTCCGAAAAGATTTGTACTACCGTTTGAAAGTGATGGTCGTTGAAATGCCCCCTCTTCGGGACAGGGTGGAAGACATCTTATTACTTTCAAACTTGTTTATTGAAGAGAACAATAAAGAATATAATAAAAACATTAAGGGTTTTTCCGATGAAGCCAAAAAACTGATGGCTCAATATTATTGGCCGGGTAACGTTAGAGAATTAAAAAATGTCATTGAAAGGGCAATGATTTTGACTGATCAAGAATTGATCACCCCCAAACACCTTCCGTTCGAATTGAAACATACTGAAAAATTACCCCATGAAAAAAATGAACAGAAAATTCTTGAAAACATAGACGATTTGTCCATGGAAAATATGGAAAGGATCCATCTCTCCAAGGTATTGAAAAGATTGGAGTGGAATAAATCAAAAGCTGCAAAATTCTTAGGTATTTCTCGAGCCACCTTGAGGAGCAAGATTAAAAAGTACAATTTAATGCAGGACCATTAAATAAATGAACACCCTACCCATTCCCTTGAGGGGAGGAGAGGGTTATCAAATAGTACTAAGTTATTATTTGTAGAAAATTAATAAGATTTATTAAAGAGTTAATCGTTATTTCTAATCAATTTTATGAAGTTTCAAGGATTAGTTGATAGATATTAAATCTTATTAAAAATATTTTGCTTGACTTTTTATGAGAAATAATATTAAGTGGGTTTGAACTTTTCACCAATTGACATCATTTAACAGTGGCATAAAATTTGCCTGTAGAAAAGAGTTAAAGAGGGGTGAAATATGTTCTTAAGTAAAAAGAAAGAGACGATTGGGCTGGATATTGGGTGCAGTTCAATTAAACTGGTCGAATTGAAACAGGAGAAGAATGGCTATAAGTTGCAAAACTTGGCCATCTCTTCCCTTCCACCCGAGGCGATTGTGGACGGAGCCTTAATGGATTCTGTCACCATCATCGATACCATACGGGACGTGATCAATGCCTCCAAGACCAAAACGAAGGATGTCGTCACCTCCGTCTCCGGGCATTCGGTCATTGTCAAAAAAATTTCATTGCCCTTTATGACAGAAGCAGAGCTGGAGGAATCGATCCAGTGGGAGGCCGAGAGGTATATTCCTTTTGATATCAATGATGTCAATATCGATTTCCAAATCTTTGGGTCCACCCCTGACAATCCGGAGGTCATGGATGTTGTTTTAGTGGCCGCCAAAAAGGATATCATCAATGATTATGTGTCCGTTATCATGGAGGCAGGATTAAACCCGATTATTATGGATATTGACTCTTTCGCCTTGGAAAATATGCTGGCCATTAATTATGAGATTGAAAAAGAGGAAACCGTGGCCATTGCGAATGTGGGGGCGAGCATTACCAATATCAATATCATTAAAAACAATATCTCGGCGTTTACTCGGGATGTGTTTAAAGGAGGAAATCAAATCACCGAGGAACTACAAAGACAACTCCATGTCGACCACGATGAGGCTGAAAAAATCAAAGTGGGAACCAAGGTTGATTTCGCTTCCCAACCCGTCATTCAAAATGTGCTCAAAACATCCGCCGAGTCATTGGCGGTCGAGATTGAAAATTCTTTAGAGTTCTTTCAATCCACGACCACTTATGAAAAAATCAGCAAGTTATTTCTGAGTGGAGGAGGATCAAAGATAAAAGATTTGGATGTCATCCTGCAACAACAGATGGGGATACCCGTAGAAATCGTGAACCCCTTTAAAAAAATTGATTACAGTGGGAGAAATTTCGATCTTGAATATTTAAGAGAAATTGGACCGGTCATGGCCGTGGGAGTAGGCCTTGCTTCAAGAAAGGTAGGAGATCGATGATCAAAATTAATTTGCTTCTGGCGAGGAAAGAGAAAAAGAAAGTCGGGGTGAGGAAGGAAATCATTGTTTTCATCGTTTCCATTGTGCTTCTACTCTTGGGCTTGGGGGTGATTCATTATCTGTTAGAAAGGGAGACACAGGATACCTTTGCTAAAATCTCCAACACCAAAAAAGAGATCGCTTACTACAAATCTCTGACCACTGAAGTGAATAAGGCCAAAGAGGCGCAAAAGTCATTACAGGATAAACTGAATGTCATTAACGCCCTAAGAAAAGAGAAGGCCAGCCCAGCAAAGGTGTTGGACGAATTGAGCATTGGGAAACCGGAAAAACTTCATCTCGAATCTCTCAGGAAAGATGGGTCAAAATTGGGAATCGAAGGGATTGCTATGGATGATGAAACCATTGCCAATTTCATGACCAATCTTCGGAAGTCAAAACTTTTTAAAAATGTTGATCTCGTCGTCAGTGAACAGATTGAACAGAGCAAGATTAAGTTAAAAAAATTCATTCTTTCATGCGAGATCCTATTAATCTAAAGGAGAGGGGATCAAAATGGCACTCTCAATGGATTCTATTTATAAACTTTCGAAACAGAAAAAGATTGTCATCCTCGTCGTTATTTTATGTGTGCTGGCAGGGATTTACCTGTATCTCTTTTTTATGCCCCAGCGGGATGAATTAAAGCTATCCAGAGTCGAATTGACCAAATTAACTAAGGAATTGAATGAAGGTAAAGCCATCACCAGAGATCTCCAAAAATTTAAGGAACAGGTTGAGAAATTGAATGAAGAATTGAAGAATGCCTTGACGCAACTCCCGAATGAGAAGGAGATCCCTGAGATCCTGAAGAACATATCCAGCCTGGGAAAAGAATCAAGCCTTGAATTCACCCTGTTTAGGCCCAAACCTGAAGAACCCCAACAATTTTATGCCAAAGTTCCGATTGAGTTGACTGTCTTAGGAAACTACCATAATATCGGAATTTTCTTTGATAAGGTGAGTAAGCTTCC